>VGIO01000017.1 GCA_016867855.1 Calditrichota bacterium | reverse complement strand
AACGATGCTGCCTTGGACGGTCGCTGAAGGACATCCGGCGCAAGCCCCGTATGTCGCCGGCAATGCCTATCTGCATCTCAATCGCTGCCGCGAAGCCATCGAACATTTCAAAGCCGCTTATCGCATCGACCCTGATTTTCTGCGCCTAAAATTGAACCTCGGTGTGGCTTATATGCAAGCCGGCGACACAGCCCAAGCCGAAGTTTATTTCAACGAAGCCGTGCAACTGCCGCAGTCCAAAGCCGAAGCGCTTAACAATCTCGGCGTCATCGCTGAAACCCATAGCAATCTACCGCTGGCTGAATTAGAATACTCCCGCGCCTACCAAGCCGACCCACAACTCGACGACGCCCGCCTGAACTTAGCGCGCGTGGTGATGACCCTTGGCGACAGTCTTCTGCTCAAAGGCGCTATCGATTCTGGCGAAATGCGCTATCGGTATGCTGAAAAATTACTGCCGGGCGACCCGCGTCCGTCATTTCGGCTGGCAGTCGCGGCAATGGGCAAAGGCCGGAAGGATGAAGCGCTGCGACTCGCCAAGGCTATTATCGCCCGTCATCCCGATTTCAGTCCGGCGCAGCAGATGGTGCGGTCGCTTTCGGCGTCCCGATAATCTTAAGCCGTGTCTTGCGCAAGCGCCTATCGCCGCCGAAAAAGTGGTCGTCATCCTGCCGCTCGACGCCGAGCGACCACCATAGTTCCGGCTTCAAATAGGGCTGGTTTTCGATATAGACGGCTTGTTTGACGCCGCGTTCCCGCAAACCTTGCAGAACTTGCGGCAACTGGTCGTTGCGTCGAATTAAATACCACGGCTGATTATAACTGACCAAAGCGCAATCGCCAGCCAGCCACCACATCGGGGTTATAGTAACTTCTGCGCCCGTAATCGTCACCCAGCGATTTAGCGCTGCATTTTGGCGGTGAGCGGTCTGCAGAGACACATAAGAAAAGACTTGTCCGACGATGGAGATGATTAAGAATAAGATAATAACCGGCTTCACATGCGGATACCGGCGCCACCAGCGCTGCCCGCGCGTGGCGGCGATCATCATCATCACCGGCAGAATCGGGACTAGCAACCGCTGACTCCAATGAATGCCGTGTATCGACGGAGCAATCGCCGCCGTCAAGACGATGAACAAAGCCGACCCATACCATAAGAACTTCCAAAATCGACGACGCTCGCCTTTAAAAGGCAGTAGAACTAAGGCGGTCATCGGCGCTGTCCATAATAATCCGCCCGATACTGCAGTGTAGGCGATGACGTTCGCGGCGGTAACCGCCTGATAAAAATATACTCCCCAAGCCGCCAATACCGCCGCTCCAACCCCCATCCACCAGTCTTCCTCGTAGCGCCAGCCGCTCCACAATCCAACCATTAAAAGTGGTATCACACCCAACATCGACCAGTGATTAGCAGGAAAACCTTCTAATAACAGTTTATACACATTCTGCATACGCGACACAATCAAGGTGTATAGACTGCGCGGACCATATTCAAGAAAATTCGCCGAAATATGCTGTGGAATTGGATATCCCGTCTGCCAATAATTCAACAACATAACCAACAGTATAACTGTGAATGCACCGAAGAGATAATAGATGGAGGTCCTCAAAGAATGTCCGGTCAAAGGCCACAGCAGCAATGTAACACAACCCCAAAGGAGCAATTCGCTGCGCATACTGACCGCCAAGGCAAAAAAGATGCCGCCTAAAAAAACTTCGAGATACCGCTGCGAACGGTGTATCCTATGCTGGGCGCAGGTGAACATTATCGATAAGGTGAGAAATCCCGCCGTCAGCGAATGTTCCCATAACTCCAGACTATAGAATAAGATAGGCGTCCCTAATCCGACGATGAGCAGAAAGAAGCGCCCGTCGCGGTCGCCGCGTTGCCGCTGCCATAACAACCAACTGGCCAGCAGAGTCAACCAGCCGCCGATTAACGGCAGCAGAAACGGTCCCCAGCGTCCCATCACAAGATAGAAAATTCCACCTATCAGCATAAACAACGGCGGGAAGGTCGGTATCTGTTTCCCGTTGTGCATCTCGCTAAACGGCGCGGCTATAGGCCGGAAACCGCCTTTAGCATCGAAATCGACGCCGTCGTAAGTCAAGGCAATTTTGCCGGTTTCGGCAAAAGCCCGGCTGCCCTGATATTTAATCCCGTTGTCCAAACCCCAAAAAGCCGGCTTGGGCAATAGAATCCAGAGCAAAAATAACAGCGCCGCGAGGGCGATTAATATCGTCAGTTCACGGCGCCGTAAAGGATTAAGATGTCCTCTTTTTATGATGTGTTCCTGCTTTAAAAGTGGATCCTTTTTTATCGTAATTCATCGTTCCGCACTCTGCATATTCATTCCGCGCTTCTAATGCGCATACGGCAGGAAGAACCAGTCTAGCATTCGGTTAAACATTTCGCTGACTTTGCCGCCGCTGTTATCTAAGAAGTAAAGCGGGAAGGTAAAGATCGCGATGCGGTAGCGGATTTCGAAGGCGCCTTCGTCGCCGGCATACAACCGTTCAAAGCGAATTCCGCAGGGTTTCAGGTGAAATTCCGAATAAGGCTGGTAGCGATAATTGACCCAGACGGTATCGCCCGGCGCCCAGGGCGTGCCGAATTTATAACTGACCTTGACTACGGTTTCGCCTGATGAGCCGACATTATTGGTAAGCGTCAACACTTCGCCGCTGTCGCCGCGGGTCGCGTTATAAACCCGCGTCACTTCCAACACCCGCTTCTTGCTTAATCTTAAGATGCAATCCACCGGAGTCGGCGGGTAATTGATAGTATCGACCCAGGTCCGCACTTCCGCCAGATCGTTCCGGACGTCACCGGAGGCGGTATCGGTATAGGACTTGAAGTAATAGACGGTCTCGACGCTGCTACCGGCTGTCATAATATCTATACCGGGCAGCAAGGGATAAGTTTTATAACGTTGAGTGAAAAATCGTCGGAAGACATCCGCTGAAACCGCCGTGTCGATGGCTAAATCCGGCAAATCTCGCACGCCGGATTTAGCGCCGGTGAATTCGGCTTCGTTGGTTGGCACCGACACGCCGGCCAGCGGTCCGCCGAACCGCGAACCGTTGGCTAAATTGATAATCGTATAAGCCGTCGAAGGCAAGATATTCTTGCGCACAAACGACCCAACTACCCATAGATTACCGCCGACCCGCACATAATCCCGCAGCGCGCTCTCAAACGGCGCCTCGTTGGGATCCATATTTTCAGAACACCATATTACTAATCTAAACCGCCCAAGATAGGCTTTGTGCAAGGTAATTGAATCTGGATTTGGATAATGGACATAGTTAACATCCGGATAACGCGAGGCTAAACTGCGATAAAGGTCGCCGATTTGCGTCCCCGGAATTACATTGCCGCGATTAGGGCGTCCATTCGGATTTTCCGAAGTCGAATTGAATAACAATATCGTCTGCTCAAAAGTCGGTTTATAGACATCGAAATCGGCCGACGCGGGACGAGCCGACAACTCATAACTATCGTCCCGCACCCAAACGGTGAAACGATAATGCCCGGTTTCCAGACCTGAAAACACTAAATCCTGTCGAATCGTCCAATCCCGCGCCACCCACTGCCAAATCGTGTCGTGGGGAACTTTTTCCAGATAGTAGCGATACTCCAGCGGTATTTTATATAAATCCCGGTCGTCAGGGTCGCTCGAACGCCAGGTAAAGCCCAAACCTGACCAAATTTCGGTCGTCCGGTCTAAAACATATAAAGTATCCCGCAGACGGATGTCTGTGTTGAAACTATCGTCGGGCGCGGTGAACCATTTTATCCGCGGCACATTCGGCGGTTTGTTGGTGCGGAAGAAGCGGCGGTAGATGACTGCCGACTCAGCGCCGCGGTCGTCAACGCACTTCAGATAGAAAATATGCTGTGTAACCTGCCCCGGCGTCGTGAGCAGGAATATCGTATCCGACGAGGCTTCCGTCCGGCGCCAGGCTTCAGCCGGTATGAAGGGAATATAGTAGTCCGGGTCGGCAAGCGCCGTCGAGTCGATTATATCGGCGTAAAGAAAATACTCCACAAAACCATCTGGATCGCGCCCCTTCCAATAAACGACCGGCGCGTAAGAAAATACATCGCTGTCAGCCGGAACATTGGCAAACTCGACGACCGGATTCTGGTTGCTCTCGACCGTGCCTTTGAGGTCGCCCGGCATCAAATCGCAGCCGGCAAGACTGATGAACAGCGCTAATATTACCGGCGTCAATAATCTCAATCGTTCGCCTGATATTAATAGATGGTTGTTTCTAACCATAAATCCGCCTTAATCTTTCTATTTCCTCGAGCAGTTCGCGCCGCCCGGCGGGACTGTTGATGTCGGTCTCAAAGCCTGCGTTTAGATGTTCGACGATCGCTCGGTAAGCCGCAGCGTAATCGGCTAGGTTATAGTTGGCTGCGGCGACCATCAGCCACATATCGCGAAAATCGAGCGTTGGTTCATGGAGGAAGCGCCAGCCGGGCCGGCGGCGCAGCAGCGAGTCGGCTTTGCTTAACGCGCTGCCCCACCGCCCTTCCTGATAGACCGCAAACGCCCAGCCTCCCAAGGCGTCATAGCGGGTCGTGTCCAGCGCCAGGCTGCGGGCAAAATAACCTCCTGATTCGTTCAATCGGCTTTGAATGCGTCCGGTTGTCCAGCCGAGTCCGTTATAGGCGTCGCTGTAATTTGCATTTCGGTCAACCGCTGATTGAAAATTAGCGGCAGCGGCGACATAATCGCCTGACTCGAATTTCACCCAACCAGCGGATGTCAATTCAGCTGCAGTTTGCGCCTGTCCGTCGCCATCGTCGTCATCTTTTGCGCAGCCGACGAAAAGCCCGCCGTAGATGGCAATGACGGATATAACCTGCAAATATGATGGCTTTATCATTCGTTCCAACATAGATTTACCTCACCAGCAACAGTTTCAACGCCCGGTCGCCGTAAGGCGTTTCCAATTTCGCCCAGTAAATGCCGCTCGCTGCTGGCTGACCGGGACGCTCCAGACCGTCCCATTGCGCTGTCCATTCCCCGGCGCCGCGCTGGCGATACTCCAACTGCGCGACCTGCCGGCCGGACAGGTTGTATATTCCGAGCCTTACTTTGCCTGCTTGAGGCAGTGTATATTTTATAAGTGTAACGTTATTAAATGGATTGGGATATGCCGACATTAAAACCTGATTCATCGGCAGCGCTGCTTCATCATCGAAGGTGCGACTGCCTAGCGCGACGGCAAATTTGCTGCCCCGATCGGTCATCCCGACGACCTTATCGTCCCGACATTCCCCAGCCAAACGCAGCCAAATGCCGTTGTCTAATCGATAGACAGCCGCATTTTGGCTGGGCAGCGTCGTTAAGCCTGCGACAGTCATCTCGATGCGCGCCGGCGCAGCCAAGTGCGTTAAGCCCTTAATCTCAATAGTCGGAGTAATGAAAATTAATTCGTTAGTGGGACATTCCGGCGCTGGTTCGTAACGGCAGATTAAAGCCGTCGTGCGCTCAACTGCCGATGGTGGAATGATGAGCCGGCCCCCTACTCCCGGCAGCGCTCCGTCGGCGCCTTCGCGGGTCGTCGCTAATATCAATTCAAAATCGCGCCCGACCTTTTGATGTTGTCCGCCGGTGATATCCGCTTCACTGGTGATAAATATAGGTCCCGAACCTGGCGCTTCATACTTACCGCGATAGACATACTGGTCGATGGCGGTCAAGTTTATCAAAGTCAGAGACCCGCCGCCGAACTCCAATGAGCAGACCGGCGCGCCGGCAAATGGCGCCAGCGAGGTTATCATCACATCCAGCCATTGCGGGAAAGCCGAATTTTGATAGAGATTTATGGCGATATCCGGCGCCTGCCAGCCGCCGCCTAATGTGCCGCCGTAAGCGCCGATATCGTTGCGCGAAGTCCCTTGCGACGGCGGGAAACTATAGTCGCGATAAGGGCGTTCTGGATTGCCGCGGTCGATGAGCGGCGAAGCCGGATTTAATTCATAAGGCAATCCGGCGTTGACCGCAAATCCTGGCGCGATATCGATATTCGTCGGATGGGCAAATCCGCCCTCCACATCGCAATAAGAAACTAACGCATTTGCGCCGCTGACCCGTGTTATCGAAGAGTCGGTGTGGCCATAGATGATACTATTCAAAATCGACGGCACGGAGCGGATCGCGGCGTATATTCCATCGCCGTAGTTATCGACTATGGTGTTGTTGATAAGGCGCGGCGAGGAGTTTTCGACAATCGCCAGACCGCCGCCGTTTGAGGCGGCGCGGTTGCGGTAAATCAAATTACTTTGCAGTAAGGCGCTGGACAAGAAGCGGAAATAAAGCCCGCCGCCGCTGGCTGCGCTGTTGTCCCGGATTTGGCAATTAGCGATGAACGGTTTGGAGTTGAGTATATATATTCCGCCGCCGTAGCGGGCATAATTACTGTCAATAATGCAACCGGCTAAATACAAACCAGAATTTTCGATATATAGACCTCCACCCAAACCTGCGCTGTCGCCGCAGGCGGTTATAGTCGAGAATTGAATGACCGGCGAAGAGTGTCGAACCTTAACGCCGATTATTCCGCTGCGCACGACGCAGTAAATTAGCCGTGATCCGTCTTCGTTATTAAGTTCTAATCCCTTCCAGCGCGCCGCCGGTGTTCCGGAGTCGTCGCGCGGCAGAAAATAAATGGAATCCGTCGGCAGCCCCACAGCCCGCAATTCGCCGTTGGCGCGTATAAATGCCCTGCGTTCAAACAAAATCCGCGCCCCCGGCATTATGCGCAGCCGCTCGTGAGCCGGAACCGTAACCGAATCCAGAATTATATAATCCGCGCTTCCCACCGACCAGTCCCACACTCCTATCGCCTCGCCGAACATATATCGTCCGGGCGCTGCCATTCCCCGTCCGAGCAAGCGATAATTATAGCCCAGCGGATAATTGCTCATTATGGTCAACCGGTAGTTGTAATCCTGATTGACGGTATTGGGATGGAAATTAACTGGCAGCAAACCTGTCGAATCAGGTGGAATTATAAATCCGCCCGGGCCTATAACGGCTGAAAACGCGCCGGGTGGACCTACAACCGGCGTGAACACGACATTGGAAATCACTAACGGCTCATCGCCGACATTCTTTATAGGGATGTAACTTACAATTGTATCGCCGCCGGCCCAGACATAACCGACATATTTGGATGTGTCGGCAATCACCGGCCGTGGGCCGAATCCCCGTCCGGTCAAGGTTATATATAGATTGCGGTCATTAGTGCGCAGGCTGATGGCGGATTCATAGACCTGCGGCGCGGCGGGAAGGAAGATAAACTTGATCAGCAGCGAATCACCGCGATCGACGATATTGGTATCGGCGGTAACATCGAAAATTGTATCGGGCAGCGATATACTCCTAATAAGCAGCCGGCTGCGTCCGATATTGAACAACCAGAGCGATAATGTATCGTGGGTGCCAATTTGACGGCGACCGAAATCTAATGAATCTTCGATTCTGGCAATAGGGTCGATGCCGCCGCCGCGTAATATTAGCCGGGGATGACGACGCAGCGGGTTCAAATTTG
Organism: Calditrichota bacterium; assembly: GCA_016867855.1. GTDB lineage: Bacteria > Electryoneota > AABM5-125-24 > Hatepunaeales > Hatepunaeaceae > VGIO01. Next base: position 19,426 of record VGIO01000017.1, on the reverse strand, counting down.
CTGGATGCAGGGTATCGACGCCGTATAAGGTGTCGCTTGTTATAATCGTCAGCGTGTCATTATAGTTGCGCAGCGCGCCCGGCCGGAACTGGATGAGACATTTGCCCGATTCGCCCGGCTCAATCGGCGCCTTCTGAAAACTCGGTATCAGCCGGCCGCTGTCGTTCACCGTCGAATCGGGAAAGAAATCAGGATTAGAAAAACGAAACTCGTGGACATAGAGCCGGTAATGCCCGCGATTCTCGATGCGTATCTCCTGCGATGTTCGTGTATTGATGCGAATGGAATCGAAATTGACGACAATATTGTTGGCATCGAACATATTATAGAACACGGGAACGGATTTGGTCGCCAGTTCGGTTCCTCCGTGATGTCCGAGGTTGAGGCGGTTGATGAGGATGTCCGGCTCGGTTGAAGCGTTCAGGCGCGGGTCGCCGGCGTCGATGCAGGGCGATGAGTATTTCAAACGAAAGTCATAAGGCTGGCGGACAGCGTTCACAAACTGCGGGTCAGCGCTGATGTTGCCTGTTCCTGGAAATGGGTAGTCTTGTCCGACAGTTACATCGCTGAAGGAGACAACCGGCCTGGCTGACTGTGCCCGGCCCAAATCCTGCATAAAATTATCGCCGCGCGGCAGGTCGTTGTTCTCGATTTGGTCGTCTAAAAACAACAATTGCGTATTGGCTGTAATGATGCTGTTGCTAATATTGGGCTTGCCTTCCGTGCCGATGAAGACGCCGCCGCCCCAGCCGCGCGCCGTATCTAAAGTCACTGTGCAGTTCGCTATCGTTGGATTTGAATACATCAGACTGACGCCGCCACCGAAGTTGCCGGACCAATTGGCGACGATGAGATTATTTCTAAGTGTCGCCGAGGTTGACCAGCCATATAATCCGCCGCCGTCCAGGTCGGCACGGTTGTTGATTATTTCGCAACGTTCCAAAGTCGGCGAACAATTCTTGATATAAACGCCGCCGCCGCAGTTGTCCGGCCAGGCGCCGCGCGCCCAGCCGTATTCGATGCGGCAGAACCTAAAGCGCGTGTCGCGTTCGGCTTGGTCCAGCCGCAAACCCCGCCAGCGCAGCGAATCGACCATCGGATTTGCAACGGTGAACACAATAAAATCTGTATATGTTCCCTCTGCAATCAATTTGCCGTTCACTGTAAAACTGAACGGTCCGGCAAACTCGACGCGCACCCCCGGCTGAATCGTCAACTGCTCCCCGGTCGGTAAAACGATATTGCCGACTACGCGGACAGGATGGTCGCTCAGACTCCATACCCCGCTGGTCAGATTGCCGGACACATCCAGCGCGCTCAACGGGGATTGTGCGCCAAATAGTAGAATTATAAGCGCTGCCCTAAAGAAATAAGGGCTAAACGGGCTTTTCAAGTGTTGACCTCAAGGTTCTTGGCTTTAGGCTTTAGTAATTCACTGTCAACCCGCTGCGGTCGGCAGTCTTAATCCCCGGCTTCGAGAAGCCGGGCTACAACCGCGGTCGGCAGCAACCGTTATTAGAAATTTATATATCCAATCAGATAACTAATGGTGAAACGGTGCGCGCTGCTGAGCGTTCCGAGTCCGTTCCAGGCATAATCGACGGTCACTCCAGCCTGTGGAATCTGCAAACCCAATCCGAACGATACGCCATCTAAAGATAAACCGCCGTTTTCATCGATGATCGGATACTCCACAAACGGGTCCTTCTGCCGGTCGGCTTGATATTCGTCCCAAGTGGCGCGCTCCCAAGCGTTGACTTGTTTGCCGAAGCGCAGACTGACCAGTCGCTTGTAAGTATATTCGGCGCCGATGCGGTAAAGTTCCAAATTGTCATTCGGATGAATAAATTCCCCCGCCGCCAGAATGCTGTGGGGACCATCCTCATAAGCCACCATCGACATACCGAATTTGAAGGTTATCGGCAGCGGAAACGGCTCGCTGACATAGGTCATATCGGGTCCGAAATTCTGAATTATCATCCCGATGTTGACCCTCCGCCAGCCGGTCGCATAAAAAGTTCCTACATCTGCCGACCAGCCAGAGGCGCGAGCGTCCGCCAACTGCGAATGCAGGTATTTCAAAGTCGTTCCGACCGAAAATTTGTCGGTCAGCCGCTGGCAGTAGGTCAAGCCTACGGCGATGTCGCCGGCGGTGAAGGTCCGGCCGGTGCCGTAAGGCATCTCCGGTGTGGTCTCGACCATCTCATCCGAGAACAGCGTCGTGGTTTGAACGCCCAACACACCGCTGACCAATGGCATCGGCATCACCCCGCCGAGAAAGGCGTATTTAATACCGACAGGCCAATCGACGATCGAAAATGTCGCCTGCGGACGCGTCAACTGGATTAATCCGCCGGGATTGTAATATAATGCCGATACATCGTTGGCGACCGCCGTGAAAGCCTCGCCCATCCCGACCGCGCGCGCCGTTGTGCCGACCTTTAGAAAATTCAAGCCGGTCGTCCCGACCTTGGCTTGCCCAAACGCTAAAAGCGGAACTAAAGCCGCGCCGACGGCTATCCCGATCAGGCTCTTCAGCCGGTTCATTCTATCTCCAATATAACTTCAGTTAATCTGAAGTGTTGAATGAGATGGTTCAAATTCGGATTTCTATGAATTATGTGTGTTAATCCGAGACAAACCGCTATGAACTATGTTGGTCATCATTAGAGTGATATTTATCTAATCACGACAAATTTGCCAGTCTCGATTTTGCCCTTGTTTTCGTCGGTTAAATCTTCGACTGTGAACAGATACATTCCCGAGACGACCTGCTGGCTGTTGCGGGAATTTAAATCCCACGGCTCGGCGAATTCGGCGTTCCAGCCGACGCGCTGGTCGTCGCCGGCGATATTGTGCGGCACGATGTCAACTAAATCGCCGGCCACCGTATATATGCGAATCAAACACTTTCGCGGCAGGTTATAGAAATACATCCGCCGGTCGGTCTGCGGGAAGAATTCGACTGTGCCGTCGTCGCGATTTTCCCAAGACACTCCGCCGTGCAGTTGCCGGTAATCCTGCGCGACCCGATAGGGATTAGGCACAACCATTACTCCAGCGGCTTCGCGTCCGGAAGGCGCGATGAAGATGGCATTGGCGATGCGCGCCGATTCCAATGGCTGCGTGCCGGTCTTGTAATCGCCGTAATCGTAAGATGTTACCGAATAATAGCGCGGCACCATCGGATGAGCGTTCCGCACAATGTAATAATAACTCCAATCGTTCGGGTCGCTGAGCGTGTCAACGACTAAATTGCTATGCCCGAACATCCCGATGTTCTTACCCACCGGTTTGCGCGTTAAAGGGATCCCCGTTATAGTCGTGTCGCGAGGCAATGCCGCTTCATTTCCGACCGGCATCCAAGCCAGCGAATCCCGCGGTCCATAGAGCGAAAAGTCCACGCGGTCAAACTCATCCATAAAGGCAAAATCCTTCTCCAGCATCGTATTCGACACATAGACACGGTAGCCTTCGAAGTCCCATTCGCGCGAGAAGGGATCTTTATAGTTCGGGTCTTCCGACGGGCACTGCTTCCAAGTCAACACGACATTATGGGCGAGAAAATTGGCATCAAACGAAATGGATTGCCCCGGCGCTGTCGGAATGACGCATGGCTGGGTCAATTGCTTTAGAATCGGCGCGTGCGGGGGCGGCGGACCCCTAAAATCCGGCACTCCATCGCCGAAGTCGAGCATCTCGTTCAGTCGGGTGTAATCGAGATGCTCGGGGCGCTCCAGGGCATCTTCAGCCGGCTCCAAACGGCTGTTATTCTCACTGCCGTCCGGATCCGGTCCGGGATAGATATAAGCCTGTCTAACGCCGCCTTCCCACCTATAGGCCGTGTCGCCGCGGGCTAAAGCATAGAGACCATCGTTGCCGGTATCTTCGCCATACCAGCCGTCGCCGTCGGTGTCCACCATCGGGTTATCGTAAACCTTCGCCGCCCAGTCGGCATTATAGCGCAGCGAAGCGAAGTTGAACAAATTGAAATCAATATATTCATTATCCGGCTGTGGGTTGTTGCGGTCGTGGAAATTATCGCCGGCGACATAAGCGATGGTCATCGAGAACTTCTCGCCTGGATTGAGCCGGTAAATCCGCTCGCCGGTCTGCTCCTCGATGTGATCGAATATGCCAAGCGGTCCCCAGGATATCAAATAGCGTGTGTCGTAGCCGTTGGCGATGTCGTTCAGCAGGTTTTGCGGCGTGTTGTCGGTCTCGCCGGGGATTTTCCAGGCGTGCTGCTCTAACACGACACCCGGATTCCAGCGGTCGTAAAACTTTTGCGGATTAGCGCGTATCCATTCGGGTTGATTGACGAACAATTGGTCGTAATCGAATTCACGATTCTTCAAGACGAAATATTTGCGTGTATCTCCCATCGGCGTGCCGAAATCCTTGGTCCAGGCGCCCGGCGCGCCGTCATCTTCCCAAGCGGGACCGAAATCGAGTTCAGCCTGTCCGTGAGACACCCACCAGTTAAAGCAGGTCTTTAATTTTGGATTAGGCGCGCGCAGAACCCGCGTCCCGGTTACCGCCGGGCAGGAAAACTCGTTCCCCGATGCCACGCTCTTCGGACGTCCATCGTTGTCGGCAATCCAGGCGGTGTTGATGACCGCCGAGTCCAAGCCGCCATCCGGGCGCTCATAATAGTAATACTGCTGGAAACCACAGATGTCGTCTTCGTGCCAAGTCTGCTCGGGAGGTCCGCCGACATCCGCATCGATGTAAAGACCTATATATAAGTTCTTTAAGTAATTCCCGGCGATATTTTCGATTTCCCAGTCGATGATGATGAAATTCTGGGCATAGTTATAAGTCCAGGCATAAGATTTTTGCGTAATCTTGATACCGAGTGGAATATGCGGTCCATCGATAGGGTCGTCGTCCACGAAGTATCTTTCGGTCAAGGTGTCGGCATAAGAACTGACGAAGTCCTGCTCCGACACAGCCGAATCGCGGAACGAACCGATGTAATTGCCGAGGCAGTCGAACTCGATAGGCAGGGTAGTGCGCTCCTTGATGCCGTTGGTTAGGCTGTGCAGTTCGCCTTCGCCGGGCCAAAATTCGTGGGTTGACATCCAACCATCCATACCGACCGAGACACGCGGATATTCGTAGCCTTCGGCTCTTATCAGCGCGCCGAGCCAGAGCGAACCCATAAACAGATATTCGACTCGCGAGCCGCCGGGATATTCGCATTGCGGCGCGTATTCGCCGGTGCAAGGGTCGTCCAACCGAGAGGGATCAAGCCGCGAATAATTCCCGAAGAACCCCCAATTTGTAACATTCATCCAGATGTTCGACCGACGGTGAACCCGATTGTAAGCGTTCACCTGGGCGATATCGATACGCGCCGGTCCTGCCCGTTTGCCGGGACTCGGCTTTTTAGCGTCCAGCGCCGCCAGCGCCGACGTTATGTTAATGATATTGAACAGGGCGAACAGAACCGCCCCGAGCGCGACGCGTCCTAACGACTGTCTATGCACGATGACCTTTCTGACGAGTCTCATTTCAAGAAGTCTCTAAAGAGACAACTCCACTAAAAGTATTTTCAACCGGCTGAGCCGGATGACGATTGATTCAGTTGTGAATAATCTTTATATTTATCTAAACTATGTTCTAATCCATCTTGCCCATAAAGTCTAGCCCGATGATTATTTCTATGGCGCATCCGGTCCGCCGAATGCCCCCATATCGCTCGGCGAACCGTCGGCGTCTAAAATAGTCGGGTCGCCAGCATTAAGACAGGGTGAGCCGTCAGCCAGCCGGTAATTCTTCCCCGCCAAATCTACAAAGCGCGGGTCAACGTGCAAATTCGTCGCCTCCAGCCGCGTCGTGTCTTTGGAAATCGACACCGCCGCGACATCGTGCAGATAGAAGGCATTATAAGCCACTGCCGGACGGGAAGTGCGTTCGGCGAAGATGCCGTATCCACCGCGCTGCACCGAGCCGTTGTTGTAAAAGATGTTATTGCGAACATCTGGTGACGAATTGTTGAAGCAATGAACTCCCGAATAGCCATTCCCAATAAAAACATTGTTGCGCAATAGAGCATTGGACATATTCTCCAGCCTCACACCGTTGACCTTGAGGTTGTCGATGATATTGTTGACGATGCGCGGCTGCGAGGATTCGCGCGCTAAAATCCCATAACCCGATCCGCTGGAAATTATATTGCGGCGAATGAGCGGCGATGAATTATATTGACATAACACGCCTGCTATCGAAGCGTCGATAATTTCGCAATCGGTAATCGTCGGCGCGGCTTCCCGCTCGCATAAAATCCCAACCGAGTCAACATAAGCCAGTTTACAATGGTTCACCAAAGCATCGCGTCCGACGAACTTAAGTCCCCAGCGGGCGTTAAAAACCTGCGTGTAATGCAACTCATTGCCGGATGCGCCGCCTTCCTCGAATACTATGCCCTGCCATTCGCCTTTTTGAGGATTTAGCCGCGCCGAAATGAACTTCACCGGCGCGCCTGCTGTGCCATTCGATTTTACACAGCCTTTAGCGCGCAGCACGAAACGTCCTTCGATGCGAATTTCGACGCCCGGCTCGATAAATAATGTATCACCGACCGGCAGCAGCACATCGCAGGACATATAGTAAGGGCTGCGAGCCGCTTCTAAACGGTTGCCGACAATAGGCAGATTAGGTATGCGCCGGCGAATCTCGCCCGGTCGATATTGATAGCGATGTATTCCGCAATCCCGCCGCGTCCCGTCCGACTCCAAGTCCAAACCTTCCGGCCCAGCGTCGATAGCCGCCGACCAAGCCTGCAGGCGGAAATCCCATTTCGGCCCGCGATGTTTGATTTTAACCGCCTCGACATACTCAGGATTTAAACGCAAATTATGGCGGTAATCGCAACTGTCGAGGTTGGAGTTGGCGGTAAATATACGACCAAAGCCAAGCGGCGACTGATTATCGAATTCGCCAGAAAAGTTCTCGATAATGACGCTGTAATTGAGGTTTAGGTCCGCCCGGCGGGCATCGCCCGGCATCGCGCATTTGACGCCGTAATCGTCGTTCTCGGATATGATGCAGTAATTGATAAGCGGGTCGGCGTTTTGATGCACCCAGACACCATGGAAGGCATTATCGTAGATGATACAATTTTCTAGCGTTGGATTTGAACCGGTGTCGATATGCACGCCACTGAAGCCGCCAGCTAAAAACCAGCAACGCTTGATGGTCGGGCTGGAAGCCTTGAGCGTAAGGCTGCCGTATTCGGCGATAGCGCTGTCGATAGCGGCGCCGGTAGTGTCGTATTCGTAAGTTTTATGCCTGCCCCACAGAGCGCCGAAGAGAAAGCGGCAGTATTCGAAGCGCGAGACATTATCGGCGCTTTCCAACCATACGCCGTCCCAATCGCCGCGCCGTGGAATAACCATTCCGGAGGTGAATGTAATCGGCGCGGCTTCGCTGCCCACGGCATTGATGCAGCCTTCGACAGTCAGCCGCTTTGCCGGCTCAAAGCGCAGTTCGACGCCCGGCTCGATGGTGAGCGTCTGACCGGCCGGCACCCGCAAATCGACCGTTGCCAAATAGGGGCTGCCTGAAACGCGCAGAACGCCATCCGCCGGCAACGCCGCTATTGGATTCCCGCGAAATACATCCCGCGTCGGCGTTTTGGATTTCTCGCAGGAAATTAAGAAAACTAACGCAATTAATAAAGTTAGTATTTGACGCATTATAAGCCTTAGTCGAAAGACTATTTATCAATCCTAATCGGGTTTCTACATTATTTTTTGCGACGCCACGATATACTCGCGTGTCATCGTGCTGCTCGCCTGACCGGCTTTATTGGTCGGTGAATTTCTGGACGGAATGACTTTATTGCCTAATAATCGTTCATAGGTAAATAAATGCTTAAAGCCATTTTGCTCAAACTTCTCCGCGATGAACTGGTCGGTCGGCAGTTGAACATCTTTAACTCGCCGATTGCCGACAATATAGATTGCAATTCCACCTCTGCGAACACTAGCGGCTACATCGCGAATCGAGTTTTCCAAATCGAAATAGAAAGACGACACTTCTAAAGCGCGTTTGGGTGATTCGGAATGAATTCGCATTATCGGCTCGGCGATGAGACCGGATAAGTATTTGTTCGAAATGGTCTGCCCACCCATCATCATTCGGTCTAACCGACGCGCGTTCTTCATCCCCATCCATTCGTTGGCAAACATCGAAAACTGCCCATAAGCCACAGTTGTGGCGCTGTCGCCATAAGGCGGACTGGTGAGAACGATATCGTAGTTCTCATCTTTAATCTCAAAAGCGCGGTCTTCAACATTTATCTTCGCCTGATTTTCGATGAGCAAGGGCAGATAAGCATACTTATAAATATCCAAACACTTATTGAGTTTATAAAAATAGACATCGAAAACATCCGGATTGAAATTCAATAATTCCTCCGGCTTCATTCGAAAGAGTTTATATTCATTCGAACGCGTCCAAGAGCATTCTCTAATCGTCTCCGACAACGGCACCCAGAAAAATCTCTTTATATCATCATCCTTTACTAAGTCTATAAAGTTTCGCAGGATAGTGAGTTTTAGCAGAACCTCTTTAGAAAACCAGAAGTGAATATTCGTATAATCAGGCGTTTTTAGGCTGGTAAAGTTTTCTTCATTCTTCGAAAATTCATACACATCGCTGCGCAGGCGCTGCTTCATATTTTCTAAACTCTCAATATCTATTTTGGTGAACTTGGCTCGGGCTATCAGGACGGCTAAAGGATTGATATCGCAGCCATCCATTTCGCTGAGTCGGCGGTCTAAGCCCACGATAAACGACGACCCACTCCCGCAATATGGGTCGAGCAGACGGCCCCTATTTATCCCCAATTCTTTGAATAACTCGATGCCCACCTGCGGTATCATTGTGGCAGGATACTTATGTAAATTTGGATAAGTATCTGCATAAGACTGTCCTGCGAAGTCGTATTTAGGATTTCGCGTTATTGGGTATTTCACAAGTTCTCGTTGACGAATGGAATTATCGATGAAAGTCTTGAGATAAATTCTGAGTCTATTTCTTTAGATATAAATGATTTATCGAAAAACTTAAACATACCGCGATGCTGTGGATTATTAATCTCATTATAAAAATTGGCTGTCACGAAACAAACAAAAGGCATCTCTTCAGAATTATAGGTGATGTTATACTTATCTTTTATAGGATTATCAGTTGTGGCTATTTCCATCAATAACTTCCATTTATAAGTCTGTCCAGCGCGCTCGCGTAGAGAGGTTTTTAACGATAAAATGATGCACTTATTGCTTTCGATATTACCTGTCTTAGTATAGATTATTAAATCGCAATCCGGTTTCTGAGTCTCGCCATCGACATTAATAGTAGCGACTTTGTCGAAAACTTGGACTTTGGATTTACTATTGGTTATGAAAATATCAGCACGGATTTGTCCGGTCTGTTTATTCTTTAAAAACAGATAAACGATCAGTTGCGAGAAAGCGTTTCCGGCGATGGATTTGCGGGCTTGATTAATGTCCCTTAAATCTCCTTTTTTCTGGCGCTTTTCGAGTAATTTGTCAACTGCCGGTTTCGCTTTTATTAAAAGTTCATAAATCTTATCGAATGCTTTTATATATGCTTCGACTTTGGGTTTATAATTGCTGATGAATTCGTCAAACAAAGCCAAAATTGGCCGCATATAATAAGTATTTTCGATTAAGTTTAATTGCTTTTGCTCCTCGTCGGTTAGTTGGAATATTTTCATACCGCCATCCTATTTTGCCCCCTTCCCCCTTCGTCTTCCAGCCGTCTTCTCGCAATGTCCAGATACTCAGCATTGATATCGCAGCCGATATAATTAACGCCAAGCCTCTGTGCTGCAACTGCGGTCGTGCCGCTGCCGATAAAGGGGTCGAGTATCACCCCGTCTTTACTGAAAACTACTAACTTAATCAAATACTCGCATAAAGATAAAGGCTTGACCGTCTTATGATGATTGAATCCGCCTTTCTCGCGAGGTTTAGGTTTGGCGACTAAGAAAGCCCGGTCGATGGTCGAATTCATTAGTTCGGTCGAGACCACATTAGCCGGGAACATATCATCGCCAATCTTGACCGCTGTATTCATCAAGCCAACTTCATATTTAGTCATATTCTCAAGGAAGGTGCCGTCCAATGGTTTCTGCGCCATCGCAATCGGTTCGAAGCAGGATTTTATCTGCGGCGTCTTCCAGTTGTGAAATCTGGTCTTAAGTTCTTCTCTTTCCGGCTCGCTCATTTCCAGCCGGTCGATGAAGTGATTGATGCTCATCGCTTTGGGCTGGTTCTGGGTATATAGCCATATAAAGCCGTCGCGAATCTCAAAACCGGCGTCGTCCATAGCTTGGACCATCCTATGATACAGCCGTGGGCTGGAAAACGAGAAAAAGTAACCGCCAGGCTTCAACACTCTGAACAATTCCCGCGAAACAACATTATACCATTTATAAAATCTTCGGCCTTGCTCGCGGTCGAACTTCATCCCCGCCGGTAAAGACTTAATCACCCAAAGATTATCGGTCTTCGATACTTTAGTAGTATTCCAATTATTATCCAGTTTATTTAAAAAGTAGGGCGGGTCGGTCAACACTAAATCAATCGAATTGGACGCCAGATTGGGTAGAAACTGTAGAGCATCTTCACAGAACAGGTGGTTTATGAATTTATCGTTTAGCATTTTTACCCTGCACTTCTTCAGGTTTAGCGCCATTAAAATATTCATAAAGTATAGTATAGGCTTCTTTTTTTACATCATCATCACACCGCAAAAGAATTCTGGCATTAGCAATTTTTATTACTCTACCTTTATCATCATATACCCACCAATTCTTATCCGCTCGATTGCACTTCTGACATTGTGGAATGGAGTTTTCATCAGTTAATTCAAGCCTTGGATCTTTATGAGATTTTTGAATTTTGGTTATCGTCCCTGGCCAATGTAAATGAGGTTTTCCTTCTACTGAACCGCAAGTCGCACATCTATAACCATATTTATTCTTAACATCATCCCAGTTTGTTTGGTTCGCACGCCGAGATTTTGTGAATCCAGGATAGTGTATTTCCAATGAAAAGAGTTTGTATTCGCCTCGCTTTAGGACAACAACTCGATTATCTCGACCACCCGCTGCTATATACCAGCCAAATTGAGCCCCTAAATGTCGGGCTTGCTGAACATCATTCGTATCAGGATAATATTGTCTAATGAAATTAGTAATCTCATTTTTGGTTCTGATTATTGTGTTTGGATAATCCTGCCCGAGGAAAACTAAAACGAGTGCATCTTTTGTATACTGACCATCCTGATGCCTCAAACTCGGTAACTTCACACCGTGGTTCTTTAAATGTCGATTATATTTATCGGAAATTATCTTGTAAATATCCTCGATTTCTTTATCTGTAAGTATGTTTTTCATATTGCCTTACTATAAATCACAATCCCCTCCCTTTTCAGCATTTCACCCCAATCATAGTGTTCCATATCAAGCAACTCTTCAGGCGTATATACAAATATTTCGACGGCTTTGCCCAAATCGTATATGTATTTCACGACTTCGGTCAATCTCTCGACAAAGCGCAAGTTCGTCTGTTTTACGATAGCGATATCATAATCGCTGTATCTATCATTATCGCCGCGTGCCCGCGAACCGAATAAAATGACCTGCTGGGCGCCATAATCTTCCATCCGCGCAACTAATCGCTGCAGAAACTTATCCCGCGCCAGTAGTTGCTTGGCTGTAGGTCGACGTTTTGACATAATCGCTTACTTATCTAAAATGTCATCCCCACCCTGAACAGCACATTCCTTGGTGAGTCGTAGTTGCGCGGATTGGCATCATATTCGGCGCGGTTGTCGGCAGGGTTGTAAGATGGATTGAGCGGATGCACGGCCTGGGTCGGGCTGCCGGTCTCGGTGTAAAGCCCGACGATGTTCCTTTTGTTGAATAGATTGCCGACGGTGAAGCCGAAGAAAGCCCGATTGCCTTTTTTCATATCTAGAGTATAGTATTTCTCGAACTTCAGGGTTGTGCGCTCGCGCCACGGCGTGCGCGCCGAATTGGGCAGGATTAAGTTCGTATTCTCGATGCCGGTCGTGTATTTCGACGGTGTGTAAGGCGTCCCCGAGCCGAAGTCCCACTGCAACGACATCATCCAATCATCCGGCAAAGTGAAGCCTAAAAGGCGCGGATACTCGCCTTTATCGTATAAAATCGTCAGAAAGGCGTTGATTTTGTGCGTCTCATCCCAATCCAGCGGATGCTCGTCATAGTTGTAAGGGATACCGCGCAGGCGGTTGGCTTGATTGGCGTGCTGGTCGGACGCTTTGCCATAGGCATAAGAGAAATCGTAGTTGAAAGTAACAGCATAGTGATGCGACGGACGCTTCTCGATGGTGAACTCAAAGCCGCGCATCCGGCCGTAATCGAGATTGACATAACGGTCGAGCGTCAGATTCTTCCAGCGCTCGTCGGCCGTCGAAATCAAATCGTATTGGTCTTTATAATAACCCGAAATATCGAACACGATGTAATCGGAAATTTGCGTGTTGACGCCCAACTCATATTGAATTGTCTTTTCGTATTCCAAATTCGGATTGCCGATGGTTGTGTTGGCTTCGAAGTTCGCAGTCGCCGATTTGTAATAGTATTGGAACGACGGCGCTTGATAGAAATGCCCGTAATTAAAATAAAGTTTGGAGCGCTCGGTAATCGGATGCGAAATGCCCAGACGCGGCGAGATGCGGTACTTGCCTCTTTCCGCCACAATTGCGCCGGGTTCGTCGCGTTCCAAGCGAGCGGTGAACTCGTCGATTATCTTTTTATCGTGAACAATGAAGTCTAAGCGCAGTCCGGCGTTGACGATGAGACCCTCGAACTCCATCTTGTCCTGCACATAGCCGGCGCCTTCGATGGGTTGATAGTGATAGAAATCGCGCACGCCGCCGCGCTCAGGCCACTTCGACCCAGCCGGTAACTCGGCTTCGCCGGTATAAAGCAGGTCGGGCTGTGAAATCGATTGCATCTGGAGGTCGCGGTATTTCAACTCCAAACCGCCCTTCATCTCGTGATGTTTGGATACCTGACTCTGGATATCATACTTCACCGTATATTCGGTCGATACACGGTCCTGCCAGAATGCGGTCGGGTCCCATTCGCCCTCGTTCAAGAAACGGTCAGCGCGGTCCCACTGACCGTTATTATTCAAATCTTTGAACCATTCTTTATCAACATCATAGGAATAATTGCGCATATCGAATTGGGGATTGGCTGTATCGTGCAATGTGCGATTGACCCAGGTTGACTTGCCGGGAATATAACTGAACAGAACCGTGCGGTCGGGCCAGTCGGCGCCGCGGGCTTCCTCATCCCAGGCATACCATATCGGCCGCGAGCGGTCGGAATTATAATTCCAATCCACCGGGCGCGTAAATAATTCATATTCGTCGAATAGGAAATTTGGACCGTCGTATTTTCCGTTGAGAGTCATATCACGGCCTACGAACCATAGCCCGGCGCCGGTCTGTTGGTTAGCCGACGACGGCAGGTCGAACCATATTTCACCTCTATCCCATTTGCCGTTATAAAGTCCGGTGATAGGATCCGGCTCGTCGATGAAAGGCTCACCGGTGTCCCACCAGAAGTCGCCGTCGATGAATGGTTCGTTGTAATCCGGGTTGCCCACACGCGAGACTAGGTCACGCTTATCGATTTTGCCGTTTCTATTCTTATCGTCATAACCTTCGCCATCGTCCTGCACGCCGTTGCCGTTTTTATCTTCGAAAGGCTCGCCCGGATTCCAGCGGTAGTCGTTATTTAGGTCGGTATAAGGCTCCCACGGGTCAAACTTGCCATTGCCGTTAGCATCGATGAAGCGTTCGCCGTCCCAGCGTCCGTTGCCGTTCCAATCCTGCTCCGGTAATTGCGGCTCGGCGGCGTCCCAGCGCCCGTTGCCGTTGATATCAACATAAGAATCCCAAGGGTCCCAGACGCCGATGTTATTCTCGCCGGTCAGCGGATTGACGACATCCACCCACGGCTCGGCGGCGTCGTAGATGCCGTTGCCGTTTAAATCCACCCAATCTTCGCCGCGGTCCCAGCGGCCGTTCATATTCAGATCTTCATAGCCTTCGCCGCCACCGTCGAAAATATTATTGCGGTTGGCATCCCAGAAACCGTCCATAAAACCGTCGCCATCGGAGTCGGAATACTCATCCGGGTCAAGCCAGCCGTTGCCGTTGCGGTCGTATGCCTGGGCAAAATTATTCTCCACCGCCGACAGCAGGGTGAATTCGCCCGGATTCTTGCCGCGCGGCTGAACCGTCGAATGTGTGCGGAAAGTTATAAATTGCAGTGTGTAATATGTCCGGGAAGATAATTGATTGGTATAAGTCAAACTGCCGGAAAATTGCCGGTTCTGCGCCCAAGGCCGATGCGCCAGGTTGTATTTATAGCCATAACCATAATTGCCTGAAACACCGCCCTCGCCATTCGGATAAATATCCCACTTATGATAGTTGTGACTCAAAGATAGGGTTAACTTCTTGGCTTCAGATAAATTATAACTTAACTTGAGCGATGTTTGGTAGGAATTATCCTGCCGTTCCGGCAGGTTGATGCCAAGATCCAGATAATCGTTGGCGGGCCGATTGATGTTGAAAGGCGTATAAGTATTGGTAAGATAGCCGGTGCTTGACCAGTAAAAAGTAATCGGCCGGCCCAGCCAACTCCTGGTGTAGGGCAGCGGCCCGCCGAGGTTCAACTCCATTCGGTCGGTGTCGAAGGAATAGGTTTCGATGATGCGGTCGGTCTGGTATTCCACCCGGCCGGTATAGTGCGTCTTGGGACCTTCGGCTGATGTAACCTGCACGACAGCGCCGGCGCGTCCGTATTCGGCGTTGAAGCCGCCGGTTAAAATGTTCACTTCATCGACGGCTTCAGCGGATATCGACAGGTTAGTCTGCGTGTCAACCTGTGGGTCGCGCTGGTCGATGCCATCGACCACTATCGCTACGCTGCCGGCGCGCGCCCCCCGAACATGCCACTTGCCTTCCTGGTCAACCTTAAAACCCTTCGTCGAACTGATAATAGCATTTATCGACTCCGGCTTGCGCAAGACTAACGCATCCTTTCCAAAGCGCGTCCCGCTAGTTGACTTATCGAGTATGACTTCGGGCTTCTTATATTTGATGACGGTTTCTTTGAGTGTTATAGTCGAAGGGGTAAGTTTGACATTCAAATCCGTGGTCAAGTCGGACTGCACTACTACGCCGGTTATCTTTTGCATGTGGTAGCCGATGCAAGAAATTTCGACCTCGAATACGCCCGGCCGGACGCCGATGATATAAAATTTCCCATCGAGGTCGGTGGCGGCGCCCAACTCGGTGACTAAAACGACAACATTAGCCGCCATCACCGGCTCGCCTTTCTCGCTGTCGGTTACCGTGCCTTTGATGCTGCCATTACCGGCAAGCGCTAAAGTCGTGGTAAGTAGCAATAATAGAAATGCGGCGATGACCGACGTCGAGCGCCTTGGTGTCCAAAGCGTCATTTGAAACCTCGCGACGATTGGGTGGGGAGTTTTCAACGATTTACTTCGGGCAGAACCTTCTGCGCCGAATAAGATAAAGAAAGTATATTAAAATTAGGTAATTGCAAAAGTGTTGGATTTATTAACTGATGGCAAGGCGGACGCCCTCGTCCGCCACATTCTAGGCTTAGTTTTCGGCGGACGAGGGCGTCCGCCTTGCCATAGTCTGAATTTTCTAGATTAATCATTACTTTTGCAATCTACTCAAATGTAAGAATTTTTTTAATAACAGTCAACATTTCAACATCGCTATATAGTCATAGAAACGATAAATAAAAATTCGAAATAACCTGTATTCAGCGAACGCCAGTTCCATATAAATAGGCAACATCACTGGTCGCCTATACATAGCGACATTATTCTTTGCGTATGCTATATCTGCATCCTGAACGAAGTGAAGGATATCGTTCCCGCTTCCCAGACGAGATGCTTCACTGCGTTCAGCATGACGTCCGCGAAATATGTGAACTGAATTATGACGCTATGTATAATTATCTATCCAGCAATATTCGGTGTTTGGAGGGCGGATTCAAATCCGCCCTCCAAGTCGAGGGGATGAAGGTTGGCGTTATAGCCTTCATCTCCACAGCATAATTCCATAAATTACATATTCTTAATAACTGCGTCGGCGTAACCTGAGCAGGAGACTTTGGTGGCGCCTTCCATCAAGCGGTGCAGGTCATAAGTAACGACTTTGGCTTCGATAGTGCGCTCGATGCCGGTTTCGACTAGGTTAGCGGCTTCGCGCCAGCCGAGGTAGGTCAGCATCATTACGCCGGAGAGCATCAGGCTGCCGGGATTGACCATATCCTTACCGGCGTATTTGGGCGCCGTGCCGTGGGTGGCTTCGAAGAAGCCTATGTAGTCGCCAATGTTGGCGCCTGGCGCCATCCCCAATCCGCCGACCTGTGCCGCAGCGGCATCGGAGATATAATCGCCGTTCAGATTCGGCGTGCAGACAACTTCATACTCGTCGGCGCGGGTTAAAATCTGTTGGAACATTGAATCGGCGATGCGGTCTTTGATCACGATGCGTGAACCCGGGTTGCCGGCCGGTTTGTCGTCGCGCAGATGAGCGAACGCGCCCGGCTTGGTAATGGGCGTTACGCCATCGGCGG
The DNA here is from genome assembly GCA_016867855.1 of Calditrichota bacterium. Classification (GTDB taxonomy): domain Bacteria; phylum Electryoneota; class AABM5-125-24; order Hatepunaeales; family Hatepunaeaceae; genus VGIO01. The sequence goes on along the minus strand of VGIO01000017.1, from coordinate 2,700 downwards.
CGCGCGCCTCGTCCCATAACTCGGCTTCGGTGATGACATAATCCCGAAACTCTTCCAGAGCCAACTGATAGCCCCAATCTTTGAAGGCGCCCTCGGTGAACTTCATAATGTTACCCTTGTGCATAAAGGTAACCGATTTGCGTCCTTCCGAGATGGCGTGTTTAATCGCCTTGCGCGCCAGTCTTTTTGAACCGAATACCGAAATCGGTTTGATGCCGATGCCGGAATCCTCGCGCACCTTCTTCTTCATCGTGTTATTGATGAAGTCGATGACCATCTTGACTTCCGGGGTGCCTTGCTGCCATTCGATACCAGCATAAACATCCTCGGTATTCTCGCGGAAGATGACAATATTCATCCGCTCGGGGTGCGTAACCGGCGAAGGCACGCCGCGGAACCAGCGCACCGGCCGCACGCAAGCATAGAGGTCAAGCACCTGGCGCAGGGTTACATTCAAACTGCGGATACCGCCGCCTACCGGCGTCGTCAGCGGACCCTTTATCGCCACTAAATATTCCTGCACCGCCTTTAGTGTGTCCTGCGGCAGATATTGATTAGGTCCATACTTCTCAACCGCCTCATCGCCGGCATAGACTTTGAACCAGGCGATGCATTTTTCACCGCCGTAGGCTTTCTGCACGGCAGCGTCGATGACCCGCTGGGTCGCCGGCCAAATATCGATACCGATGCCGTCGCCGCGGATAAACGGAATGATAGGATTGTCCGGCACATTTAGTTCGCCGTTTTTAATCGTTATCGACGCGCCGTCCACAGGCGGGACAATCTTGTCGTATTGTGTCATTACAGTCTCCCTTAAATGTCATTCGAACGACAGGCGATATGCCTATCGCTCAATTTGTGATTTATTTATTAATCTACAAATATATTCACATTCTCACATCGAGTCAAGTCTATTCCGCTCGATTTGATATTAATATATAACAACTATGTATATAAGCCGTTTAATGAAAATTGATATTTGACTGTAAAATAAATCCGACACAGCCGCAACCTTGCAACAACGTTGCTTTCTGAATTCCAAAAATAAAGGCGTCGGTAAGAACCGACGCCCTAATTAGTCCCCAGCCGATTGTTTCAACGTTCTGCGGGTTGCCGCAACACAGGCTTTAGAGCAAACATCCGTCTGGGAGGTTGGTAGAGCAAACGGACATCTGTCAGGGACAACATACTATTTATAACTCGTTCGATATAAATCGATTGAGATAATTCCTGCTTAAAAATAAAGGTTTCATAGATTTAGGAAGGAGCCGGCGGAGCGCCGGAAAAGATCGTATTACTCATCAGCGGGTTGCGTGCAGGACGACCGGACCGGCGCTGCCAATACCCGGGCGGCAGCAACGGTCATTTACGACGCTCATCCGCCGGCATCCATTCCTTTAATTTAGCCTTTCCTCCGAAGTCGCCCCGTCTGCGATGTCAAATCATAACGATGGAAAGACCTCCCCTGGCGGGGGTGCGGCGCACCTTAAAATCAAAGTAGCCCGTGCTTGTTATTCACCCATTCCACAAATCTTAGTAAACCGCGCCGGTATGCATTCGAGTTTGGGTGACGCTTCTTAGTTGTCGTGTAATATTGTGAACTCACTCCGCGCAAACCGTGCCGGTGTAAAATCCAAGTGAACCGCGCTTGATGGTATTCTGTTGTCGTTCAATGTCCGCGCCAGCGCCGCTGAAGGCAGCGTCGAAGCGAAGCTGAGCCTGTGCGGGTATCCTGTGCCGTTAGTTAAACTATGACGTGGAGGCGTCGAACTGTTGCCGTGCGAAGTTGCAGTGCAAGTCGCTGTGCTGTGCCAAATTCAGTGCGGAGAAGAAGCGTTTTGAAGGCTGCGCCGCGGGAACCGCGCTTGAAGCAATTCCGAGACTTACCTATGCAAGAGATGTGCCAAAAGGATGGATTGTAATATTATAGCGGATTTTTATAGGTAGCAATAATTACGGCGAGGTTTATGTGCAAATTATGCACGAATAATCAGAAAGCGGGTAAATTATTCATTCTCTATTTTTTATTCCTTTGCGTCTGAACGTGAACTATTTCGCCTTATCTTGGGTCTCCTTCACAGCCGGCGCCCGCCACAAGGCGTCGAAAAACGGCGCTGAATAGGAAATAATCAGCATCGAACCCGCTATCCGCTCAAGTCGATACAGATTTCGGTAGGTTCGATATTCACGGTCGATGACCTGCCGCTCTTGCGCTTGGCGATAGCGGTCGCGCGCCTTCGGCAAGTTGATTTCGGCATATATAAATAGAACTGCCGAAATCCCAAACGCGGCAGCGTAAACAACACCACGCTGCGGCTGGCCTTTGTCGAACTGCCCGGCGCCGGGCAGATAGAGTGAGCGCAGCGAGGCTTTTCGGCAAAACTCCGCCTCTGCCGCCACTCTCTGCCGTGTTTCTTCGACCGTTATCCGTAGGAATTCGCCTCTGGCCGTCTCGAATACGCGCCGCACCTTAGGCGACCAGGTTATTGGATCCGGCGAGAGATTAGGATTAAGCCGCAGGGCTTGAATAAAATGCCGTGCGCCGTTCACCTCGTCATCGTTGGCTATGGCGCAAAATGCTAAGACCCGATATAATTCGAACCGGTCGTAGCGCGCCAGGTCGGGCCGGTCGTCGAGCGCCTTGAGCGCCATAAACTCTGCTTCAGACAACCGACCCGCTTCGTAAAGTTGAACTACTCG
>VGIO01000016.1 GCA_016867855.1 Calditrichota bacterium | reverse complement strand
TACAGAACCCAGCCGCTGACCATACCAAAACTTAAACCCAAACCGGTGTTGAGGGTGTCGGTAGTTTCAGCAAATAGAGCCGAGACCGGCAGAATGTTCACCAGCAAAGCAGTGAGAATTTTAAATAAACTCTGCATTATTACCTTTTATGTATTTAACGCGTCTAAAATATCTTCAAATTCCTCCTCTCCAATCACTTTCACACCCAACTGATTTGCCTTATCCAGTTTCGATCCGGCGTCGCGCCCAGCCACCACATAGCCGGTCTTTTTACTGACTGATGATGAGGCTTTCCCCCCGCGCAGACGAATGGCTTCCTCAACCTGTTCGCGCGTCCAACGCTCTAATGTGCCGGTCAGGACAAAAGTCTTACCGGCTAAATTCTGAGGCATTTGAACGCTGGACTTGCCACTCTGCCCTAAACCGGCGCGGCGCAATTTCTCAATGACGCGTATCTCATTATCGTCTTTAAAGAAAGCCACGATAGACGCCGCGATGGTCGGGCCAATATCCGGAATTTGTGTTAACTCGGCTTCGGTCGCCGCAGTCAAAGCATCGAAATTGGGGTGGTTTTGCGCTAATATGCGTGCGACATTGCGTCCGATATGCCTTATCCCGAGCCCAAACAACAGCCGGTCGAAAGGACGGTTTTTAGATTGAGCAATTCCACGCAATAAATTGTCGGCGGAGGTTTCAGCCTGCCGCGGCAGTGCGCCGACCTGTTCCGCCGTCAAATAATATATATCCCCGGCATCAGCGATTAAACCTGCGTTATAGAGCATCTCGACGGTCTTATCGCCCAAGCCTTCGATGTCCATTGCGCCGCGGGCGGCGAAATGCGTTATGCGTCCGACAACTCGCGCTGGACAGCGCCAATTTGGGCAGCGCAGCGCGACCTCTTCGGCATCCCGCACCAATCGCCAGCCGCAGACCGGGCAGACTATCGGAATTTCAATCGGTGTCACATCGTTCGTCCGTTGTTCAGTCACCACCCGCAGCGCTTTGGGGATTATCTCGCCCGCTTTCTCAATTTCGATATAATCGCCAACCATCGCACCTAATCTCGCCAGTTCATCCGAGTTGTGCAATGTTGCACGTTTGACAATCGTGCCTGCCAACAACACCGGTTCCAACTCCGCCACCGGCGTTAAAGCGCCGGTCCGCCCGACCTGCCAGGTGACTGCATTCAGCCGGGTAATCGAACCTTCCGCGACAAACTTAAACGCAATCGCCCAGCGCGGTGATTTAGCCGTCGCGCCGAGTGTATCCTGTCCGTGTAAGTCGTTCAGTTTGACGACAATCCCATCTGCATCGAATGGCAATTCGTTATGATGCTCTTCCCAATAACGCCAATAATCCTCAACCGCTTCTATATTTGAGCAAAGTATAAATGTCGGATTGACCGGAAATCCCAGCCTTTTAAGACGTTCAAGAACCGTTGCCTGATTTGGTATTTCATCTATAATTCTTGAACCTGTAACTATCGTATAGGCAAAGAAACATAAAGGTCTTTGACTAACTTCTCTAGAGTCTAACAGTTTCAATGTTCCTGCAGCAGCGTTGCGCGGATTCATAAACGGTTTCAAACCTTTGTCGATGCGCTCAGTGTTCATCCGTTCGAAATCGGCTCTTGTATAATAAACTTCGCCACGCACTTCGAATTCATCGATCAATGCAGAAGGCATTGCAGTTGGAATATTTAAAAATAAAGTCCTTATAGTCCTCAAGTTGGCTGTAATATCATCGCCGACCATCCCGTCGCCGCGCGTTGCGCCTTGCACGAATACTCCGTTCTCATATCTTAAACTCACCGCTACGCCGTCGATTTTCAGTTCGCAGATATATTCAGGTTCTCTGCCCAGTAATTCTCTCACCCGCCGGTCAAACTCCCGTAGTTCTTCAAATGTATAGCAGTTCGATAGCGACATCATCGGAACGCGATGCGCAACCTGCATGAACCCGGCGAGCGGCGCGCCGCCGACGCGCTGAGTCGGCGAGTCCGGCGTCATCAGGTCAGGACGTTGGGCTTCCAAATCCTGCAGCCGCCGCATCAGCCGGTCGTATTCGGCATCGCTGATTAAAGGCTGATCTAAGACATAGTAATAATAATCGTGTTCGCGAATCGCCCGGCGAAGTTCTTCGATTTCGATGAGGATGTCGGTCATTGAAATTCGCAATTAGAACTTTAAATTTACAACTTTTTACTTGTGATTGCAATCGAAATCAGAGGAGGAATAAACACAGAGACACAGAAGACACAGAGATTCTCTGCGCTCGCTGCACTTTGTGTTTAAACTTACTTTATCAGATTCCCAATTCGCTCCCATCTGACTTTGCGGTTCATCCGGTAGAGCGGCTTGCCTGAGTCATAAGAGAAGTAGATGATGAGCGCTTTGCCGATGACATTATCGAACGGCAGGAAGCCCCAGTAACGGCTGTCGGCGGAGTTATCGCGATTGTCGCCCATCACGAATAGATGCCCTTTCGGAATGGTGACCGGCCCGTAGTTGTCGCGGTTGCGCATCTGCATATTTTTCGGCACGATGGATTGTTCGACATAATCGCGCGGGTAGTGCAGCGGGCTGGTGAATTTGGCTCTGGGCGGGTTGACGAATTCCTTGCCATCCACATAGACGACCTTATCGCGGATTTCGACGGTCTGCCCTGCGGTCGCTATGCAGCGCTTGATATAAGATAGATTCGGGTCGAGCGGAAATCGGAAAACGACCACATCGCCTGACTTGGGCTTGGCAAAGCCCGGCAGCCGGACGAACGGTATAAAAAATCCGGCACGCGTGAACGGAATACCGATCCAATCCGGCGTGCGGATACCGTAGTGAAATTTGTTAACTAATAAAAAATCCCCGACCAGCATCGTATCTTCCATCGAGCCGGTCGGTATGCGAAAGGCTTCCACCACCGCCAGCCGGATGACGAAAACTATCACTACTACGCTGACGATAAGTTCGACCCATTCGCGAACGGGACCCTTTTGCCGGGCGCGCTCCATCTTGCGTTCAATGCGAGCCTTGCGCCAAGCGAAAATACGCTGAATTAAATTCGACTCTTCTTCTGAATTCAACGAGTTGCTCTATTTTGAAAATGACTTAATTCCGACGCCAAATATTTGATTATTTCGCTTGTTCGGTGTAGGTGCGTTATGCAGAACCCTGTGAAGCATATCGTTTTGCGACAGAGGATTTTGAATCTACACTTCTTCAGATTTAAAACCGGAATAATAATTGCAGAATAACAGATAATCATAAATCACCGCCGGCGTCCAGATATTATCGAAAATCTTCGCGGTTGTTTTAACGCAGCCGTAGCAATATTTATTCAGCAAGAATTTATATATATATCCTTTAATGCCCGCAGTGGACATTTTAAGCGGACCCAACTCAGCCAGCAGTTGGGGGTGTTTGGCGGTCAAATAAGGCAGCGTCTTTGAGCCGTATTCATAAGCCAGTCGCAGAGAACTGGTTAAATCTCTTGTATGCAGATGTTTGATAGAAAGTTCCGGCGCGTAGGTAATCGCGGCGCCGGCAGCGGCAAGTCTGAGTCCCATATCGATATCCTCGCCGTAAAAGAGCAGTTTCTCATCGAATCCACCGACAGCATCGAACAACCGCTTGGACAGCGAACTATGTCCGCTTAAAAAATAGCGTCCCGGAACAGGCTGACCGAGGCGCAGTTTGGCGCAGCCGCGCGTCTCGAGATAGCGCGTCCAGGCGCGGCGGCCCAAATTGCGGTCGTAAATCACCCGCCCTATTATAACGGAATCATCGTTATGGTGTTTCATCGAATGTCCGGCGACTAAATCAGCAGAACACTCCATATCGCCATCGAGGAACAACAATATACGGCTTTCGACGCGCGCCGCGCCGCGATTGCGCGCCGCGCCTCGGCCTAAATTCACTCCGTTGAATATACATTCTAGGTCCAAAACACTATTATAGGCTTTCAGAAATTCAACCGTGCCGTCATGCGAACCGTCATCGACGATAATGACCTTAAATTCCGGCGGATGCGGACGCTGATTTTCTAGTGATTTCAGCAAACACCGCAAATGAGTCAGTTGATTATAGGTCGGAACGACGACTGTAATATCTTTAATGTCCACAACTTAACAGGGCGTGTTCAAACTTATCCGCCATCCGCTCCCAAGTCCAATTCGATGCGGTTTCCAAACCTCTTTCTCTGAGTCGGCGGCGTAATTCAGGATCCTCAATGAGTTTCTCGATAGCACGGGCTAAGGCGCGAGGTTGGCGCGGCGGCACAATCAGCGCGTTCTCGCCGTTTGTAAGAAACTCCCGCACACCGCCGCAATCGGTCGATATTACCGCTGCGCCGCAGGCTTGCGCTTCCAGCGGCGGCAGCCCGAAACCCTCAAACCAAGAAGGATGAATAAAAATATCGGCTCGTCGATATAAAGCCGCTAACGCTCCGTCGCCCTCAGGCTTAATAATCTTATAATCGAAATTCGCCTGCGTTAAATCCAAATTCTCCTGCGTGGCTATTATCAAATAAAATTGAAAACGCTGTTTATCTATAAAATTCAACGCGGTAATTAAGTCTGTCAAACCTTTCCAGCGCGCCCGCCGACCGACAGTCATCAACACTGTTTCTTTATTATCAGGATTTTTAATTTGCTCAGAAAAAAATTGAACCGGCTCGAAGCCGCTTTGAACGATGGCAAACGGTCTTTCGCCGCCTTCAGCCACAATCCGCGTCGCCGTCCAGTGCGAATTCGTCATAATTAACATTTTCCTAATACTGCGCCTAGCGGCAAATCTATATACTTTTAGCACCCAAGTGGACTTGATAAAAGAGCGGTCGTCGAAAAAATGAACATCGTCGTTGAGAACATAGTTCACACTCGGAATCTGTCGCAGCCAGCCAATCCAGCGCGCTAATAACGCATAAGGCGGCATCGAGCCGATTATCACATCGCATTGCGGGATCTTAAAGAGCATCGAACCTAAACCGACAAATACCGCTAATAGTGGATTTTTTACCTTAGGACCGCATTCGATAATGTTGATTCCTTCTTGAGCGCTCATTTTCCTGCGCCCGCGCGGAACAAACAGGTAAAAAGTATGTCCACGCTGCGCCAGCCGGCTTCCCAACTCCAGCGCCGCCCGCACTCCCCCGCCGCTATGCAAGTTCGGCAGCAGCCAGGCAATCCTCATATCAAGCCTGCTTCCCGATAGTATTCATAGAGACAATCCATTACCGCCGGCAGGCTATGCCGCGCCTCGACCCAGCGCCGTGCCTGCTCGCCTATGGCTTCCCGTAACTGTGGTTCTTCTATTAACTCGACCAGCCGGCTTTCCAAAGTTGTCGGGTCGGCTGCGATAAACGGATGCTCGCCGAGAAACGCCGCGACCTCCGCATTAATCCGGGTGATTGTCGGAATACCCATCGCCAGAGATTCAACCGAACTGGCGCCATAGCCCCAACCGCCCAAATCCGTGATTTGGTCGATGAAAATGTCGCACCCAGCCTTCATCCGCCGCGCTTCCCGATGCGTAACATTCTCTATCATCACCCAATCGAGCGGGTAGCGTTCAGACAAACGTTTCACGAGGTTTTCGATGAAATCGCTGCCCTTGAGTCTGCGGTTGCGCGCCGAATGTCCAATGCGAATCCGACCATCCGGCGTCCGCGGCTGCGGTTTGACAGCCTCGGTATCGATAGGCAGATAAAGATATTTCATTCCGGACAGCCGTCTGAGCAGGTCGATTTCTGAGGTCAAATTCAAACGCGACCACTTATGCACCGCTTCGATGACGCCCCGGTTTCTCAAGTCCGAACCGTGATAAAAACAGACGATGCCCTTGCCACAGCCGGCAAGTTCAACAATCCAACGTCCATCGCGAAAAGGGTCCACTCCTTGCTCAAAATGGTAGATGTCGAAATTGTTAAGACCATATTTATCGATGACCCGACGGATTTGACGGGCGTTCAGAGCGTCGCGGATTTTAAAGAAAGCAGCCTCAAGCCGGCCAGCCGGCTGCCAAAACGGTGGATTGCCCTTTGACTCGACCGTTTCATTGCCGTTTCGCCAGCGCTGCGAAATCGCCTTCAGCCAGCGAATGTGATTCAAGGTTGGCATCCACTTCAAATCGAAACAGATATCCTCCCCGAACTCGAACTGCGTGCGGAAAAACAACACATAGCGGGCTTCATTCCCCCTAAGACGGTGACCGGCAATGAACAGGTCGAAGCCGCCGGTTACATTCTCCGGCGCGATATACAGAACCTTCAACTTACAACGGGGCTAACTGAACGAACAACGGACTCAATGGTTCATCTTTAATTTCATCCGCCAGACGAAAAGGCTTAATCAAACCCCGCTCGCAGAAGAATTCGTCGATGTATCCCAACGGCACAAGTTCGTAATAAAGATTGATTACTTTGAGTGTTTCGCTACGGTCGGCGCCGATTTCGCGCGGATTCTGCGGCAGACACTTGAAATAAGGCTGCATCGCCGGCGCCAGCATTTTATCGGATGTTATGAAGGAAACGAATGATTTGCCATTGAATTTTGCCAGCATCGCCAGGGCGCGGCTGCCGACTTTGTTGACCAGACCATCGCGGCGCAGCGCATCCCCGCCGACCCAAACCGCATCGGCTTCTTCTATGCAGGACATCAAAGCAGCATCGGTGTAAGTTGTTACATCCAGTCCGGCCGCGGTTAACTTCTGCGCCATAATCAGCCCCTCCATCACCGGTCTTCCTTCACCTATGAGAACGCGCTGCGGAAACCCTAATTCATAGCGCTTCTTTATCATCGCCGCGACGGTGGAACTGTTGGAAAATACGAGCAAGGTTCGTATCGAATTCGGCAACTCGCCAGCACGCGCTAATATCTCGGCAGCGAAGCCTTCCCGTCGTCGGATTAAACCTTCGACACCCATATGGAATGCAATCCAATCCCCGTCTGCGGCTTCATAGATTCCGCAAGCGCGGTTCAACAAGTTCAGCACTGGCGCCATCGTCGGCTGCCCTTTGACCAGACACCGCACCGCCCGCTGGAACAACTGCTCGGCTGCATCCGAATTATCTTCAGCCAGCCCCCCGATCTCCATCAGTAGTTCAGCGATATCTTTGACAATTTCAGCCGCGCCGCGCTTATGGTCGAGGGCTAAACTGTCGATAAGCCCGTTGATATGCTCAATCAAGTCTTAACGGAACAGTTTCTGAAAGTCGAAGGTGTATAACTCCGACAAGCAGTATTGGCAGCCATTGAAACGCGGCACATGGTCGGTGTCAACCATCCGCTTGACCGTTGACAGGCTGAAAATCTTCTTGCGCTTATCCTGCGGTATGTCTCTGATTTTGCACTCGTAACGCACAAAAGACATATCGTGGATGATGTTATGCTCAAGGTCGGCTAAATACATTGTTTCGTCCCGTTTTTTATTGGCGAATTAGTTTCAGCATAGTAGGTAACGCACTCGTCCATTAAAACACCCCATAGTTTATAATGTCATATTGTCCATATAATCCCTCTCGGCCTTCCTAACTAATCTTAAACTTAAACACCTGCATATTTACATTTCCCACCCGGTCTTCGACGCGAATAGTATAGGTATGATTCCCCGGCGGCAGCGGTTTGGGCGGTTTATAGAAGACCCGCGCCCTTGGCTGGTCGTATTCGGCAGGAACTTTGCGCTCGTCGAGAGTCACCCTTATGCCAGCGTAAGAAATTCCCGCCAGGTCGTCTTTGATTATCGCTGAAAACAGCGGCTGCCGCCCGTTGATCATCTCGGCGGAAAACTTAGTGCTGATCGAAGGCGGGATTGTATCCCGCACCAGACCAAACCTCTCCAGGCTGCGGGCTTCGCTGATAAATTGTAGATTAAGACTGTCACGTCTCGTCAACAAATAGATCCAGCCGCGCCGCTCATTATAGTAAAACACTCCCCAGCCAGATTCACCCATTTCTTTGGCTGAACGCTTGAAGCGAACTTCGACCTTGTTCTTCAATGCTTGGTCGCGCGGCTCGACCCGATAAACCGACTCGATGAAACCGGCGTCTTCATAGTTAGGCTCCGGCTCAATCCTGACTATCGTCGCATCATAGACCGAACCCAGTAGAAAACGAACTGAAAATAATGAATCCTCTGAGGCAATGGTCTGTTCTATTTCGGGCAGGGTCCAGACAATGCGCAGCGGGCGTTCGCCGATTTCGCGGCCTCGCTTGTCGAAGGTTTTCACTAAGATGTTACCGTTAACACCCAAGGGCGGCGCCCAAGCCGCGGCGATGCCGCCTTCGACTAAACGCACTGTGAAAGTATCCTCATAGCCTACGATGCGAAATCCATTCATCCCCGGCGGCGCCGTCAGTCGCAGATAGCCGTCGAAATAATCTACGCCGATGCGATATTGGTCGCCGCGGCTGGAACCGTTCGTCCAAATCAAAGGTCGGCCGCCGACAGCCCGCGCTGTGTCTTCGATCTGATCGCTGACTAATTTAAAACAAACTTCGGATTGGTTGCCGTTGATATCATAAATTAAGATTTTCACATCGACGGGAAATTCATCGCTCGTCCCGGCGTCGATGACGCCTAACCCGCTGCACAACGGCAAACGGTTGCCGGCGATATGATAGAGCCGGTGATAGACGCCTCGACCGCGCCGCTGCAAGCGGTAATCCCGCTCAAGTTCGATTTGACGAATATCGGCATAGTTGAACCAATCATAGCGGGTTGACCAATAGGTTTCGCCGCTGACGACTAAATCCATCCCGTAAACCGCCAGTTCGTTAGTCGCGTTGTCGGTTTGGTCGTAAGCATCGATGGATACGCCGATGCGTCCACTGACGCCGATGGGGTCGCCCGGCTCCCATTTGCCGTCCGGACGCCGTAAAAGACGAGTATAAAGCCGCGGTTGGCAGTCGCCTTCGACGGTGGATGCCGCGTCCAGCGGCGTCAAGGCAATCGCCACCGGCGTCGGCGCCTTAGTATCCTGAACGAAAAAACCGCTTGCTAAAGGATTATAGGTCATATCATATCCGACACGCGTCTCAAAATGAAGATGCGGATGTTCCGTGCCGGTAACGCCGCTGTGCGCTACCACTTCGCCGCGCTTAAAAAATAGCGCCGACGCACGGTCAAACATCATATCGACCTCAAATTCGCCGGTTGCTTCCTGACGCTCGCGCACTAGATTTTCTACTATCGGCGCAAAACGGTCGAGATGAGCATAGACCGCGACCTTCGTGCTGTCGTAAGTCAGATACAACGCTCGTCCGTAGCCGGTCGATTGCACCTTGAGCCTTGAAACATAGCCATCGGCCACCGCCAAGCAAGGCACATTGAGCGCGCCCCAGGTTTTTATATCGATACCGGCGTGAAAATGGGCAGTGCGATATTCGCAATAACTCGCTGAAATTCCCGGGGCGGTCTTCAAAGGCCAATGTAAAGTATCCGCGGCTGCTGAATCACTGTAAAATAAATACACCTGAACAAACAGGAAAAGATAAAGTAAAAGTCGAACTTTTATCTGACCGCCTCCTTCGGTAGTTTGTCCAACTCGGCGCGAATCGAATTGATATGCCGGCTGGCTGGAAAATCGCGCATAAAGCGGCTGAGCTCCCAGCGCGCGGTTTGAATCCAATTCAACCGCGCACAACAGATGGCTGCTTTGTAGCGGGCGTCCTCTTCTTTGTTGGATTGCGGCGTGGATAGAACGCGCTCAAAGGTCATCAAAGCCCGCAGGAAATCCCTCAAAGCGAACCAGCACTCGCCCTCCCAATAGATGCAGTTTGGGCGCAACGTCCCGGCGTCGGCGCGTTTGGCTAACTGGCTGAAACCCGCCGCTGCCGTTTCATAATCCGCACGCGACTTCGAGGCTTGAAATTGCTTCAGCGTTTTATCATAATCCTCAGGAAAGGCTGCTATGGCAAGGTTAAGACCGAGTATTATAAATAAAATCGCCGCCAGAAAAAGCCATTTTTGGCTCAATTGCATAAAACCTCCGGTTTATTCTCGACGATGCAATCCGACCGATAATAAGAAACCTGTATTCACTATACAAGTCAACAAAAACGAACCGCCGTAACTTATGAACGGCAGCGGCAGACCGGTCACCGGCAACATACCTACGGCCATTCCGATGTTGACCATTGCATGATATGTAATCATCGATGTTATGCCTACGGCTAATAGACTCGCAAACGGCGTTTTGGCGCGCGAAGCGATGCGAAATCCACGCCAGCCGTAAATGAGAAATAAAATCAATATGGTCGTCGCGCCGATTAAGCCAAATTCCTCACCGGCTAAAGCAAAAATGAAGTCGGTGTGTTGCTGCGGCAGAAAACGCAGTTGCGTCTGCGTGCCTTTGAGATACCCGGCGCCTTGAATGCCTCCCGACCCGATGGCGACCTTGGATTGAATAATCTGATAACCCGAACCTAACGGATCTTTCTCAGGATCCAGAAAGGTCGTCAAACGGTCCTGCTGATAAGGTTCCAGATTATTCCAAACTATAGGCGCGAAATATGCCGAGGCTGCACATAGTAAAATCATCAAAATCGTGCCGACCCAGCGCATTCCGCTGCGCCATAAGAGAAAAAATCCGCCCAACATCAGCGGCAATGTAATATATGGTAAAGCCGCGGTGAACAACGATACAAACGGCAGCGCCACAATTAGAAAATACCAAATCGGCAAGCCCGACCAGGCTAACATCGCAATGGCTATCACTGGAAATACCGTCGAAGTGCCTAAATCCGGCTGCGTAATAATCAGCAAGGCTATCGGCAAGGTTATGCCGACCATTAATAAGATTGACCGCCAGCCCAGTTCGTCCGGTCTAAGCTGACCTAAAAACCGCGCGCCGGCTAAAATCACCGCCAATTTCGCCGGCTCCGAAGGTTGAACATTAACTCCAAATATGGTCAACCAGCGCACCGCGCCCAGCGTCTCCCGCCCAAATAGTTTCACCGCTAATAACGCTAATAAAATCAGACCATAATATAGAAACGTCCAGCCGTAAATATATCTTAACGGCGATAGAGCCAATATCAACATTAATATAATGCCGACTGTGGCAAATAACGCTTGTTTTTTTAAGTGCAAAGCATCTTCGAGAGCATAATCGGCGCTGTAAATGAGCGCTATTCCGATAGCGATTAAAAGCAAAGTTGTAATTAAAAGCGGACGGTCGAGCGCCGCCAACTTGCCGCCGCGTCCGACCTTCTCACTCATCCACACCCTCTTGCAAAGCCGCCGTTGTCGTATCCGGCGTGGTGGAGGACAGATAATTCGCCAGAGGTATCCCCAATCCAAAGGCCGAAGCGCTCAGCCATTCCAACGGTTGCGGACCGGGATACAATTCATATAGGTAAGCCTCCATCAACGCGCAGGCTATCGGCGCAGCCGCCGACGAGCCGTGTTCTCCGTGCTCGACCACCACGGCACAGGCAATAATCGGGTCGTCGAACGGCGCAAAACCTACGAAAAGAGCGTGGTCTTTGCCGTGTGGGTTTTGCGAGGTGCCGGTTTTTCCCGCCATCACAATTTGCGGTCGGCGCTGCCGGTAAGCCGTCCCGCCAGGTTCGTTCACTACCATCCGCATCGCTTCGCGGATTTTCACCAGCGTCGCCGGTTTTAAACCGACCGGCTTGACTGCCGGATCGATGCTTCGCCGTTCGCCGCTGATAGGATTCACAAGTTCCTTGCCCAACAACGGCTTGACTAAACTGCCGGTCGCGATCGCCGAAACATAAACGGCTAATTGAATCGGCGTCACCGTAACCTCTCCCTGGCCGATGGCGATGTTGGCAGCCAGAGCCTTGGTCCAGCCCCGTGCACCGTAACGTTTAGTCAAGTAAGCCGCTGTCGGCGCGATGGCTTTGATTTCCCCGTCGAGGTCGATGCCGGTGCGCGCGCCAAAACCGAAAATTTGGGCATATTGCCCAATTCTATCGACGCCCAGACGCAGCCCCACACTATAAAAAAAAACATCGCACGATTTCTGGAGTCCGCCAGCCCAGTTTAAAGTCCCATGCCCGTTCTTGTTCCAGCAGCGAAAATAGCGGTTGCCGATCTGCATTCCGCCGCCGCAGGAAGTATGATAAGCCGACATGGTTATCTCCTCTTCAATTCCGGCGGCTAAAGGCACCATTTTAAAAGTCGAACCCGGCGGATACAACCCTTGTATGGCGCGGTTGAGCAAGGGATGCGATGGGTCGGATTGCAGCGCGTTCCAGACCTCCGGCGGCAGCACGCCGGAAAAGAGCGCTGGGTCGTAATCCGGCCGGCTTAACAAGGTCAACACCCGACCATTGCGCGGATCCAGCGCCGCTACCGCACCGTTCTGGCCGGCCATTAGTTTCAACGCTAATTGCTGCAGCGTTGCGCGAATGTTAAGATACAGGTTCCAGCCGGCTTGCGGCGCGACCAGCGGCGGGTCGGCAACCTCGCCAAGGATTCTCCCACCCGCATCGACCTCCAAATAGCGCAAGCCCGGCGCCCCGCCTAACCATTGCTCATAAGTCTTCTCTAATCCGCGACGTCCCACCAGACCAAACCGTCCTTTAGTCTTCTTGTCATCCGGCGGACGCTCGCCAATGTATCCTGCAAAATGCACTACACCAGGCAAGGGATAATGCCGCTTGGCTTCCCGCTGAAATGTAACGCCCGGCAGATCGACCTTGTTGGCTTCCAAACGGGCTAACAGCGCCAGCGGCACATCGCGCATCACCGGCACCGGTTGAAAAGTGCGCCAACCGCGCTGTCCGATGCGCTTAAAGACCACGCCGGAGTCGAGTTCCAACTCGCGCTCCAGCAATTCTATCGCCGATGGATTGCGTTTAATCGTCCACGGCATCGCATAGACTGCGTAAATTGGCCGGTTATCGACCAACATCACGCCTTCGGCGTCGAATATCCGGCCTCGCGGCGGCTCGATGATATCCGCCCGCAGACGATTGGACTCGGCTTGCTTTAAAAAAGCCGGTCGGCGAATTATCTGCATTAAGAATAATCGACCCTCGATAAACAGCAGAGCTACCGCAAAAATCGTTATAAACACACCGTATCGATGGTCGCGCCACCAGTAATATGACGGCTTCTTCAATGCGGCAGCCTCATCATCCGGGAAGAACGCTGAATTGTGGGCTTGACCGCTCGGACAAAAGAACGTTTAAACGGCGCTAAAATCCATATAAAAGCAATCAAAGAAGTATATAGCGCCGACGGAACGGCGATCCACAACAGATAATTCAAATATTCCATACCGCTGACATAGAACAATCCAGCGATAATATTTTGAAGCAAAGCGGCGGAACTAACGAAAATCATCCACCAGCCAGCGCTCATCGTTCCAATGCGTCCCTCAAGCCAGACGGCAATCCAAAAACATATATTGCTCTTCAGGAGCGCAAACACGCCCAATGTGCCTAGCGACAGCGCATCTTGCGCCAAACCTAAAAAAAAACCTGCCCAAAGCCCGGTTCGACGGCCATAGCGTAAGGTGGCAGCTAATAGAAATATCAATAATATATCGGGCCGCGCTCCACCGATGGTCAATAATTGCGAGACCGTCATTTGTAAAATTAGAACGGCCAGCCCGGCTGCAACCAGTTTTAGAAAATTAATCAACGATAAATCTTCCGCACAACAAAGACTTCTTCTAAATGAGTAAAATTGACCGACGGCATTACTTCGATTTTGAACAGCCAGCCTTCGCTGGAAGGCTCTATTTTCTCCACCCAGCCAATGAGGATGTTCGGCGGAAAGATGCCGCCGGCGCCCGAGGTCAACACCGAATCGCCGATTTCCGGCGGCGTCGAAGTATGCACTCCATCCAGCCGCAACCGCCCGGTTGCATTGGAATGCAGAATTCCTCCCTCGCCGCCGCGCGCCAAACGTGCCGCAACGCCCATATTCGGATCCGTGAGTAGTTGCACCGTCGCGCTAAACTCGCTGACCCGGTAAATCCGGCCAACTAAACCATCGCAAGTGATGACCGCCATATTGTTGGCAAGTCCCTGCCCATAACCACGGTCGATAATCAATCCGACGATACCGATGTCGGTCGTCGCGGCTATCACCTCGGCTGCCAATATATTAAATGGGGACTTGACTTGAAATTCGAGCATTCGCCGCAAACGGTCGTTCTCTTGCAACAACTGCTCTATCTGGGCAGTTTCAAAAGAACGTTCAGCCAGAATCTTCCTTAGCCGACGATTTTCCGACCATAAACTGATGAGTCTGACGCTTGCAGCGGCCGGCCAGCCGGCAATTGATACTGCGTCGGATAAACGCGCGCCCAACGCGCCGGATGAATCTTGATGCGTTAGAATGAGTCCAACGGAAAATCCGCTGACCAGCAGCCAAGGTATGAAGCGTTTTATAACGCTGTTCATCGAAGGGAATTAGTGTCAATCAATGCAAGGTATTTACAGGTAGGACGGGTGTCTCTACCCGCTGTGCGTAAAATATATAAATGCAGCAGGCTGAAACGCCCACACAACTACTCGCTTTAGTAGTTAGTCAGCAAGAGATCCTGATAGGTCTCAAAATCATCTAATATCGTGCCTGTTCCCCGCACGACGCAGGTGAGCGGATCGTCGGCGAGATTGACCGGCAGGTTGGTCTCGTCGCGCAGCCGCTGGTCTAGACGTTTGAGCATCGACCCGCCGCCAGTCAGTATGATACCACGGTCACGGATATCCGCCGCCAATTCCGGCGGGGTTTTCTCCAAAGCCTCTTTGACTGCAAAAACTATCTGCGAAACCGGTTCCTTCAGCGCTTCCCTAACATCCTCCGAGCGAATTTCGATGGCTTTTGGCATTCCGGTAACAAGGTCACGCCCCTTGGCGATGAGGGTAATCTCCTCTTCCAGCGGCATCGCCGACCCAATCATACATTTAATCCATTCCGCCATCCGCTCGCCGATGAGCAGGTTGAAGTTTCGGCGGATAAACTGAGTGATACCGTCGTCCATCTCGTCGCCGGCGGTGCGAATCGAGTGCATTGTTACAATGCCGGACAGCGATATTATAGCAATTTCGGTCGTTCCGCCGCCGATATCGACAATCATCGACCCAACCGGCTCTTTAACCGGAAGTTGCACGCCTAGGGCAGCTGCCATCGGCTCGGCAACTAAATGCACCTCCCGAGCGCCGGCGTATTCGGCTGAGTCGCGGATGACGCGCTTTTCAGATTTTGTCACCCCGCTCGGCACGCAGACGATTATCCGCGGGCGCATCAAACGGTTGTGCTGGACCCGACGTATGAAGGCGCGAATCATCGTCTCGGCTACCTCGTCGTCGTCGATGACCCCGTCGCGCATCGGTCGGATGACTTCTATATCGATATGTGTTTTGCCCATCATCTCGCGCGCCTGTCGACCGATAGCGATGACCTTGCGTTCGCGCCGCGTCACCGCAACCACCGACGGCTCGCTGACTACAATGCCCATACCCTTGACATAGACGAGTGTGTTGGCAGTGCCGAGGTCGATCGCCATATCGCTGGACATTAACGATTGAAAAGCCGGACTCATTGGATTTTAGATTTTGGATTTTGGATTATATTAAGGGGTGCAGATTATATGATTTTTTAATTGAATTATGGGCGATGACAAGCATCGCCCGAACGGGCGAACCTCGTGTTCGCCCTTTAAAATACTACTATAAACTGACCCCATTAACAACAACAGACGGCAAAGACATAAATATACTCGATTTCAGTGCCTGAAGTGGCGTCGTCCGGTGAAGAGCATTACAATGCCGCGTTCGTCGGCGGCAGCGATGACTTCGGCGTCGCGCATCGACCCGCCGGGCTGAATGACAGCCTTGACGCCGGCGTCGCATAATACATCCAACCCGTCGCGGAACGGGAAGAAAGCATCCGAAGCCGCCACACAGCCGGCTGTTTCCAGTCCGGTCTGCCGCGCCTTCCATATTGCTATATGCGCCGCGTCTACCCGCGACATCTGTCCGGCGCCAATGCCCACTGTTCGCTTCCCTTCCGCTAATAGTATCGCGTTCGACTTGATATACCGCACGCAAATCCAGGCAAACTTGAGCGCTGCCAACTGCTCCGGCGCAGGTTGAACTTTCGTCATAACCTGTAAATTGTCGAATTCCGGAAATCCACTGTCGAATTTTTGCATTAATACGCCGCCCCACACTGAACGCAAGTCCAGACTCACATTAGATAAATCGCCGGCAAACTTGATGATGCGTAAATTCTTCGATTTGCGAAGTTCTTTCCACGCCTCTTCGCTGTAATCCGGCGCGGCTACAATCTCAAAGAAGCCTTCCCGCATCGCTTGCGCGGTCGCCAAATCCAGGGCGCGGTTGCAGCCGGCAATCCCGCCAAACGCCGACACCGGGTCGGTCGAACGCGCGTTCTTGAAAGCCTCGCATAAATCGCCGCCTAAACCCACTCCGCAAGGCGTCGTATGCTTGAGTATCGCCACTGCCGGTTCAACAAATTCACGCGGCAGTCTGAGCGCGATATCCAAATCGAGTAGATTGTTGAACGATAATGGTTTGCCGCCCAGAACTTCCGCTGCCGCTGCGCCGGCCGGCGCTGCGCCGCCGTGGGTGTAAAAACGCGCCGGCTGATGCGGATTCTCCCCATAGCGCAACTCAAACTTGCCTTCCAACGGAATGCCAAAATAGTCTGGAAAATCATTATTAGTTTCACGGCTCAACCATTTGGCTATGCAACCATCGTAAAACGCCGTCCAACGCAAAGCCTCAGCGGCTAATCCGCGGCGGTCCGTAAGTTCCACCCAGCCGTCTGTTACGAGTAGGAGTTTCCCAAAATCGGCGTATTGTTCAGCCCGGCTGAGAATGCTGACGCGCTCGAAATTCTTTGCCGCCGCACGAATAAGCGCTACGCCGCCGATGTCGATGAGTTCGACTGCGTCTTCGGCATTCTTATGTTGCTCAACGGCGCCGGCGAACGGATACAGGTCAACCACCACTAAATCGAATGGACGGATGTCAAACTTAGCCAAATCGGCGGCATCGTCTGCCGAACCGGCGCGCGAAAGAATACCGGCATATATAGCCGGATGCAGGGTTTTCACCCGCCCTTTCAATAGGTCAGCAAAGCCGGTGAATTTGTCCGTGCGCTCGACCGGCAAGCCCGCGCTCTCCAGCGCATCCGCTGTTCCTCCGCTGGCGACCAATGAGACGCCAAGCGTATGTAATATCCGCGCCAGTTCCAATGCCGCCGGCTTGCGCCAGCAGGATAACAGCGCACTCTTTATTCTGACCCGGTCTAACAATTAAATCCCGTTTATTTTAAACGCCTAAATAATTTTGCTAATACTTCTGGATAAAATTTATGCTCCGCAGCCAGCGTCCGCTGCGCTAAGGTCTCCGGCGTGTCGTCCGGCATCACCGGCACGGGGCATTGGGCGATAATCACGCCATGGTCGTAAATTTCGTCAACATAATGTATCGTAACGCCGGTCTCCTTTTCGCCGGCGGCGATGACCGCTTCATGCACAAAATGTCCATACATCCCCTTCCCGCCGAATTTGGGCAGCAGAGCCGGATGAATATTGACGATGCGCTTGGAGTAAGCCCTTATCACCGCCGGCGGGATTTTGCGCATATACCCCGCCAGAGCGATGAATTCGACCTTATGTTCATTCAACTTGTTCAGCATCGCGCCGGCAAACTCTTCGCCGGAAGCGAACTTATCGCGTTCGAATACAGCCGTCGCTATCCCGCGCCGCTCGGCCGTTCTCAAGCCCTGCGCATCGGGATTGTTGCTCACGACTAAAACAATTTTAGCATTTAAGCTTCCAGCGTCGATAGCGGCGAGAATGGCTTCGAAATTGCTGCCGCGGCCGGATAGATAGACGGCTAAGTTCATTTATCTAAGCGAAACTTTTAGTTCGCCTGATGTAGTAATCTCCGCTGCTAAGCCCAGTGGAACCGTCAACCTCGCGCTGAAATGTCCATAAGGCAGTCCGGTCCATATCGGCTTGTCAGGGAAATAATACCGTATCGACTCAATTACGCTTTCGGTTATTTCATTTTCGCCGAGGATAAAGCGGCCGAATATGAAACCCGCAATATCGTCAAGGACATTTGAATTCTTCAACTGCCACAGCATCCGGTCGATGCGATAAGCCGGCTCGCCGATGTCCTCGATAACTATCAGCCCGCCGGTAAGACTTGGCAAATACGGCGTCCCGACCAACGCCGTTAGAATGGAAAGACAGAGCGGGAGCAATACGCCTTTACCGGATGGGCGATTGAGCGCCTTAAGCCTTGTCGTTTCGCTTCCATTCCAATTTAGACTGCGGTTATCGCCGTTCAACCAGTCTTGCAGGTGTCGCATCGCCGGTCGATTGATATCGCTGCCGCCAAGACCGTTAGCGGTCAGCGGCGCTGAGAGCGACGCCCAACCGCAGCGCGTCCACAAGGCTAACTGCAACGCGCCAATGTCGCTGAAACCAACGAATAATTTAGGCTCTAACTTCTGAATTTCTAGCCAAGGCAATTTATCTAATAACCTCAGCGAACCATAGCCGCCGCGGCTGCAAATAACCGCCTTAACATCCGCATCCATTAGAGCCGAGAGCAGGTCGCTCAAACGATTTGCATCGCTGCCGGCAAAATATCCGTTTTTATCGAAGGCATACTGCCCGGCTTCAACACGATAACCCCAAGTCCGCAGACGACGCATACCTGCTTCGACAAGTTTAGGCTCGGCTGGTCCAGCCGGCGAAATCACCTTTATGAGGTCGCCTGCCTTCAGCGGCTTCCCTAACCGTCCGGGCTTTACTATTTCCATCTATTCACTTTCTAACTTGCCAACTTCTACCACATCGGTGAGACTAATTTATAATCCCCAAAACCATATTCATCCTGGAATACAAACTGACGATTCAGGTGGTGATAGCGCCAGATTTCGACCGTTCCGCTATGCACATCAGCGCTTCTGCTTTCGATTTCGCTCGGCGCGCCATACAAGACATAAATCCGGCCGCGATCGGTCTCCCAGCCGGAACGCGCATTGCTAAAATTAACGATTGCATAGTTAATTCGATTATAATATTCGACCATTTTACCGTTCACGGCTTCGTTGCCAGCCGGGAAATTATCGTTCCAAAACCGAATGAACCCGGCTTCTCGTTCGGAAGGAAATGCCCTTTGCAGATGTTGAATCTCTTCGGTGGAAGCAATATAACGGAGTTGTCGAATGGCTTGGTCGATATTTGGGATGCTCGCCGGAAGACCAAAAGGATTGATATGAAAAGTAGTTTTACGGACAACCTGCCGGCCCCCGGTCTCCGCTCGCGCAATCAATTCATAGCGTCCAAAACTCAAATCTGAACAATGGATAGGCAGCGAGTAAGTCGAGATGGAATCGCCGCCGACGATGGATAAACTGTCTAAAGTATGCTGCTTGCCAGACTGGTCGAGCAAGGTCAAATAGATAGTGGCTACCTGTAATGGTTCGTTGCGTAAAACATCGAAGAATAGATATATATTCCCGCTCGAATCCGGCGTCGTTCCGTTGATTGCGATATCCACCGGCTGCCGGTTGACTGGATCCAGACGATTTGACCGTGTCAACATTAGATCGGATAAATCAAAATCGCGCTTTATTTTGACTACGTTAAACTGCCGGTCTATGGACTCCCGGCGCAGCGATTCCCGGTCTAAGAGCAGCGTTTTCAATTCGTAATCCCCGGCCGGCAGATAATTCGTGAACATTGCTGCGAAGTATTTTTGCCGGGCGTTGGTCTCCTCATAGGCAGCGACCGACTTGCGGAAAGTGCGGATTTGGAGGCTGACTACATTCGATTTCTTGTCTTTAATGGACAGGGTTATATCGACAGTCGCAGTGAACTCACCATCGCGACGCACAAACTGCAAGAGGTCGTTGGCTGATTCGATGGCGATATCGACGCGCAGCGAATCGTCGGTCGTAGCCAAACGTTGATAGGGTTTAATATCGAACAACGGTTGCCCTAGTTGGGATTCCCGCCGTGCTTGCGGCGCTCCGGCCTGTATAGACTGTCCGAGAATGAGTTTTTCCGCTGCCGACTCGCCGTAGTCGGCAACAAAAGTTTCTAAATTACAATGTTTTGCCGTCAACTGCGGCGGGTCGACGGCGGATATTTTCGCATTCTCGGACAGCCTGTGTAAGCCGTGGGCCGGCTCTGCGCCCCATACCCGCCAACAGAGAACTGCCAAAGCCGAAAAGAATAATGATTTATATCGCGAGTAAAGCATCGACATAGACTTTAGCGTCGAAGGGCTGTAAATCATCCACCGCCTCACCTAATCCGATAAAGGCTATAGGCAGTTCGAGTTGCCGGCGGATAGGCACGACAATTCCACCGCGGGCGGTGCCGTCCAGTTTGGTCACAATCAATCCTGTAATCGAAGCCGAGCGCAGAAAGCCGGCGGCTTGCGAGAGTCCATTCTGTCCAGTCGTAGCGTCAAGCACTAACAGCGCTTCGTGAGGCGCGGACGCATCGAGTCGGTTCAGAACGCGGCGGATTTTGGCTAACTCCTCCATTAGATTCTGTTTGGCTTGCAGCCGGCCGGCGGTATCGACGATAAGAACATCTTCGCCGCGGGCTTTGACCGAGTTGTAGGCGTCGAATACGACCGCCGCCGGGTCGGCGCCTTGGGCTTGACGAATGACGCGCGCCCGACCGCGCCCAGCCCAGACTTCCAGTTGTTCGATGGCCGCCGCCCGAAAGGTGTCCGCCGCGGCTACAGCGCTGCGTTTGCCCTGCTGAAAAAAATAATATGCCAGTTTGCCGACGGTTGTAGTTTTACCGGATCCATTCACCCCGACTAAAAGAATCACCCACGGCGCCGCCGAAAAGCGATGCGGTGACGCTCCATCGCCATCCAGCAGGCGATTTAATTCTAACCTCAGCCTTTCACCTGGCGATAGGTTCGCGCCAATTTCATTGGCGCCAGCCGTCTCCATCAGGGTTTTCAACAATTGCTGGGTCGTGTCATAGCCTATATCAGCGCTTATTAATATCTCTTCCAGTTGTTCATATTCCGCGGCATCCCAACGGCTGAGACCCAACAAATTTCTAAGTTTATCGAGTGTAGCCTCGCGCGTCCGCGCCAAACCGGCTTTGAATCGTTCAAATAATATCAAAACGATTCACCATTATGAAAACTATTCGACAAAGACCCAAAATGTCCATCCTGCCATATTGCCCATTAAGGCCATCGCCCTTAGTAATGTCAACTCTCCTGGGCAGCCTGAATCTGCGTGCGCCATTGCAGTTTATTACGCAGCAAAGTGAAAAAAGTCGGCTGGTCAAAGATGACCACTTTAGTCGTCTTGGACGAACGTTGAACAATAACTTTATCGCCCGATTTTATTTGCCGTGCCAAATAACCGTCGGTCGCCAGATTGAGACTGCCAAACTCGCTAAAGCCTTCAATTTCCACCTTACGGTCGCCGCAGAGAACCAGAGGTCGATTGGCGAGCATATGCGGACAAATCGGATTGACGATGATGCCGTTCAAGCACGGTTCGAGAATAGGACCTCCAGCCGACAGCGAATAACCGGTCGAACCGGTCGACGTGGACAATATTAACCCGTCGGCGAAGAACTCATTTAAAAATTCGCCGTCCACCAATGTAACCAGCCGGATAGTCCGCGTAAAATCGCCTTTATCCAGCACGATATCGTTGAGCGCCGTATATTTTTGACCCTCGCTCTCGATGGTCGCCTCCAACATCATCCGCTCCTGAACAGCATACTGTCCGTTCAGCAAGTCGCGGATTCGATCTTGCAGCCGCTCGGTGCCAACCTCGGCTAAATAGCCGAAACCGCCTAAATTGACGCCGATTATAGGCGCCGATTGTTCTCCAATCAAGCGCGCCGTCTGGAGAAATGTCCCATCTCCGCCGAATGACAGAACAAAATCTACATCCCGGCCGATTTCGTGCGGCGCCGCCGTCGCGCAGCCGTTAAGGTCTATAATATCCCCTAAATCATCCGCGGCGACAAACGGTATCTCTTCCGCCCGTAGCCAGCGGATGAACGCCCCGACCACTTCCAGCGCTCTGGATTTAGTCGTGTTGGCTATGATTCCTAACCGGACGATGACTACTCCGTAGTAGAATGTTCACGCTTCAACATTAAAAATCATAAATCGAACTAATAGTTACAGTTTAATCAGATTTAATATCCGGCGCGGTTTAATCCTTTGCGGTTTGAAGAAATCAAGACAAACCTTCTTCAACGCGCAACGGTCTAATCCGACCTCTTTGAGCAGGCTGGTTCGGTCGCCGTGGGTTACAAATTCGTCCGGCAAACCTAATCGTTTTAAATCGATTTTTAAGCCGCGATCAGCGATGAATTCCAGCAGCGCTGAACCCATCCCCCCCATTAAAGCATTCTCTTCCACGCTCAACCAGCGCGGAAAACGCCGCGCTATTGCCTCCAGATACTCGACATCCAAGGGTTTGACGCAGCGCAGGTCGAGCAGCGCCAGATTTATACCGTTCTCGACGGCAAGTTCGTCGGCGATATCCCATAAATCGCACAATAAAACACCGCAGCCGACGATGAGTCCGTCGGCGCCGTCGCGTAGTAGTTCCGGCTGCCGGACATCGGTTATGACTTCCAGAGTGGGACGGAACGCGGGCGGATTGCCACGTGGAAAACGGATGGCGACAGGACCGCCGGCCATTTTTAACGCCGCTCGCAGCATCATCCGCGTCTGCCGCCCGTCGCGCGGCGCCAGTAGCGTCATCCCCGGTATTGAACGCAGATAAGATATATCGAACGCGCCGTGATGCGTTGGACCATCTTCGCCGACGAGGCCGGCGCGGTCGATACCGAAGACGACCGGCAGATTCATCAAAGCAACATCGTGAACGACCTGGTCGTAAGCACGTTGCAGAAAGGTCGAATAAATCGCGGCGACCGGCTTCATACCTCGAATCGCCAGCCCGGCGGCGAAAGTCACCGCATGCTGCTCGGCGATGCCGACATCGAAACAGCGCTGCGGAAATGTTTTCTGAAATTCGTTTAAGGCGCTGCCCTCGATCATCGCCGGCGTTATGGCGATAATTTTATCATCCTGCCGCGCCAGTTCCAGTAATTCTTCGCTGAAATGAGCGGCAAAAGTATTCTCCCCATTGCCATCCTGAATAGGACCGCAATCCGGGTCGAACTTGGAAACGCCGTGTAGTTTAAGACCATCGTTTTCGGCGGGCTTGTAACCTCGACCCTTCTCGGTCAATATATGCACTAATACCGGCCCGCTGATATCCTTCAACCAGCGGAACATTTTCACTAATTCACTAATATTATGACCGTCGATAGGACCTATGTAGCGGAATCCTAACCGTTCGAACCAGAGTCCCGGCACGAGCATCGCGCGGATGCCGGCATCCACACCGTGCAAGGCTTTACGCAGTTTGGAACCGCGTGGCAGTTGCCCTGTCAACTGCCACATACTATCTTTAAAACGCTCAAAACGGGTATCGGCGCGCAGCGAGGCTAAATAGGACGACAACGCGCCGACATTCGGTGATATCGCCATTCGATTGTCGTTCAACACGACTGTTAAATCGGTGGCAGCAATGCCGGCGTTGTTCAAACCCTCGAACGCCATCCCGCCGGTCATTCCGCCATCGCCGATGACCGCGATAACTTTGTGCTTGAGGCCGGCTAAGTCGCGGGCTTGCGCCATCCCCAAGGCGGCTGAAATTGAAGTCGATGAATGCCCGACACCGAATGTATCGTATTCGCTCTCCGATGGACGCGGAAAACCGGACAAACCGCCGTATTGGCGGTTAGTATGAAAGCGTTCGCGCCGGCCGGTGATAATTTTATGGGCGTAGGCTTGCGCGCCGACATCCCAGATAATCAAATCGGTCGGCGTATTATAAACATAATGCAGCACCAGCGTCAACTCGATAGCGCCAAGATTCGACCCCAAATGTCCGCCGGTCTGCGAAACGACGCGTATGATAAATTCACGCAACTCCGCCGCCAACTGATTCAGCTGCGGAAGCGAGAGACGCTTGAGGTCGGCTGGCGAATCGATGCTCGCCAACAGACCTTCTGTAAGCGCTTCAGCCAAGCGGCTCCTCCTTAAACTCGACGCCTTCGCCGCCCGCCTGCAATACTTTTATCTTGCGCTCGGCTTGGTCGAGCATCCGCTCACAGAGGTTCAACAGCCGCTGCCCCTCCTCGAATAGTTGAAACGATTCCTCTAAGGTTACCGCGCTGTCTTCCAAACGATTGGCGATGACTTCCAGCCGTTTGTAAGCCGTTTCAAAGGATTGTGAGTTTGTATTATATGTATTATTCGGCATTTAGAAAAATTTCCAAGACCTCGACCTTGGCTCGGTCGCAGGAAAAATGGAGCGTCAAATCTTCGCCCGGCGCAAGTTCCGCCGCGCTGCGCGCCAGGCTGTCGTCCCGTCGGCGCGCCAGGCAATATCCCCGCTCGAGGACGGCGGTCGGCGACAACGCCCGCAATCTTTCGCGCTGGTTGTCCAACCTTTGCCTATATCTCTCGGTTCGATACTTCACAGCCGTTTCGATGCGCTGACCGAGCGCTGACAATCGCATCCGCTCCTCGGTTACACGCCCAACCGCCCGGCGAAAACCGTAGCCGGTCGATAGAGATTTTATTCTCTCGCGCCAATTCTTGAGCGTCCGCTCCAAAGCGCGCGTCAACCTATAACGACTTAATTGCAGCGCTTCGAGCAGTTCCTTGCGGTCGGGGACGACGATTGCCGCCGCCGCCGTCGGCGTCGGCGCGCGCACATCCGCCGCCAAATCGCTTAAGGTTACATCGACTTCGTGTCCCACAGCGGAAACGACCGGAACAACCGAATTCACTACCGCTCGCACGACAATTTCCTCATTGAACGCCCAAAGATCTTCCAAGGCTCCCCCGCCACGGCCTATAATCAACACATCCACAAGATTCAGGCTGTTGAACAAGGCGATAGCCGCCGCGATTTCACGCGCCGCGGTCTCCCCCTGAACCGCGACCGGAACGAGGTAGAGTTTCGCCGGCGGGAATCGGTTCGCAAATCCCCAGGCTAAATCGTGAATCGCAGCGCCGGTGCGCGAAGTGATTATGCCAATGACATTTGGAAAACGCGGCAGCGGACGCTTGCGCGATACACTGAACAGACCTTCAGCCGCCAACTTATTCTTCAACGCTTCGAATGCGGCTTGCAGCGCGCCTAAACCAGCCGGAAGAACCTGATAAACATCGAACTGGTATCTTCCACCCTGTTCCCATACTACTACCCGGCCATATACCCGCACTTTAAGTCCGTCACGCAGATTGAAGGCCGGCTCCGGCCGCGTCCTCCACATAACCGCTGGAACCTGCGCGCCGACGTCTTTCAAAGTGAAATAATGATGCCCGGAAGTGTGTACTTTATAGTTGGATATCTCGCCTTCAAGCCATATTGGCGGCAGCCCCTCTTCGAGCAGCCGTTTAATTTCGCCTGTCAGCCGCGAAACAGACCAAATATTTCCGGTATTATTCAAGCCAAATTTAGTGTTGAGCCAAAATGTGAGCCGCAGAGTATGAACAGTGAGGCTGGCGTCGCAGACCGCCTCGCAAGAGAATCAAACAACGGACGGCTTGATAAGCCTGTCCGCTCGACTGTCTAATCATCAAATCCACTCTATGTGTTGACCAAAATTATTTCAGTCTGGAAATTTTGACCTTCTATCTCGATTATACCATAACTATTTGTCGCAGCAAACCTACGTTCGGTCGGACTGCCCGGATTGAACATAAGCACGCTGTCGAGCGTCTCGTTTAAAGGTTGATGAGAATGCCCGAAGACGATGATATTGGGCTGTTTGAAAGCCTGACGGGCGCGTTGAACGGTCTGCGCCGGCGAGCCTGAGCCGTGAATAAGACCGACCGAAACCTGTTCGAAAGTTACAAGCTGTTTCTGCGGCAGACGGACGATTATCGCCGGCTGGTCCATATTCCCGTGAACTGCATAGACCGGCGCCAAAGACTCAAGCCATTGCAAAAATTCTAAACTCGTAAAATCGCCGGAATGCAGAATGGCGTCCGCCTCACGACATTGGCTTTCGACGGCTCCCGGCAAGCGCCAAGAGGAGCCGTCGATGTGCGTGTCCGCTAAAACGACCAGTCTCATCGTCAAATATCCAGTTTAACGATTCTTCTTCTTATGCCGGTCTTTGCGCAAACGCTTCTTGCGTTTGTGCGTAGCCATTTTATGGCGCTTGCGTTTTCGTCCGCAGGGCAAAATTACCTCGTAATTTGTATTTTGATTATTGAGCTAATTGCAAAAGTGATGATTAATCCAGAAAACTCAGACCATGGCAAGGCGGACGCCCTCGTCCGTCGAAAACCAAGCCTAGAATGCGGCGGACGAGGGCGTCCGCCTTGCCATCAGTTAATAAATTCAACACTTTTACAATTACCTTTATTGTTGATTTATTCAAAGCATCATTTTTAACCATCGTTTCAGTCCCAATTAGTCGCTTGGCGCAGTTTAGGCGAAGGCTTGAAGACCGGGATGGTTTTCGCCGGCACTTGCACTGGCTGGCCGGTGCGCGGATTAACCGCCTGCCGCGCCGCGCGCTTAACGCAGCGAAATGTCCCAAACCGCCGCAGTTCAACTATCCCCCCTTTCGCCAGTTCATTCTCTATCATCTTTAATATACCCTCAAACACCGCTGCAACTTCATTGCGCGTTAGTCCCGTGGCTTCGGCGACATCGTGAATTATTCCTGCCCGATTCATTGTTGACTCCGTTAATTTGTGGTTAATTAAAAATTGTTAAAGTTGAACTCCAATGGTTCCTCGCTATTTCTTGTGAGTAGCAGTTTGCCTTATTTCTTGCAAATGAGCGCGAAATAGTGAAGAACCATATAATCGCGCTTATTAGGTGAAACACATCTGTAGTCAAAAAGAATTCGATTTAAAACAATAAGATATATCTTAATGCTAATATATGCAATATATTTACAGCGAATAGTTAGATATATACTAAAGATAAGCCGCAAATTTCATTTCAACGCGGTCAGTTTCAGGCTTTGACACTGCCCTTCGGCTGAAATCCGCAACATATAACCGCCGCCCGGGATAAGACTTATTTCAT
>VGIO01000015.1 GCA_016867855.1 Calditrichota bacterium | reverse complement strand
ATGGCGAAAGAAAAATTTGTGCGGGACAAACCGCACGTGAACATTGGGACGATCGGTCACGTCGACCACGGCAAGACGACGCTGACCTCGGCGATAACGAAGGTCTTGGCGCTGCAAGGCTTGGCTCAGGAGCGCTCGTTCGACTCCATCGACAATGCGCCTGAAGAACGCGCCCGCGGCGTCACCATCAATGTCGCCCATATCGAATACCAGACGAAAACGCGGCACTACGCCCATGTGGACTGCCCGGGTCACGCCGACTACATCAAGAATATGGTCACCGGCGCGGCGCAGATGGACGGCGCGGTGGTGGTGGTCGGCGCCGACGACGGGCCGATGCCGCAAACGCGCGAGCATATCTTGCTTGCCCGCCAGGTGGGCGTTCCGTTTTTAGTAGTGTTTATGAACAAGACCGACCTGGTGGACGACCCGGAGCTGCTGGATTTAGTGGAACTTGAGATGCGGGAGTTGCTGAAGCAGTATCAATTTCCCGGCGATGATATTCCGGTGATACGGGGTTCGGCTTTGGAGGCGATGAACTTTCCGACGGATCCGGCGCACAACAAATGCATAACGGAGTTGATGGCGGCGGTGGACAGTTACATTCCGACGCCGGTTCGTGCGGTTGACAAGCCGTTTTTGATGCCGGTGGAAGACATCTTCAGCATTACGGGACGCGGGACAGTGGCGACCGGACGAATCGAGCGCGGGGCGATCCATGTGGGTGACGAGGTCGAAATCATCGGTTTTGGTCCATCGAAGAAGACAGTAGTAACCGGCGTTGAGATGTTCCGGAAGTTGCTGGACGAGGGACAGGCTGGGGACAATGTGGGGCTTTTATTGCGCGGCATCGACAAGGACGAGGTGGAGCGCGGAATGGTGATTGCTTGGCCGGGCAGCATCACGCCTCATACGAAGTTTGAGGGCGAGATTTATGTGTTGTCGAAGGAGGAGGGCGGTCGCCACACGCCGTTCTTTACAGGCTATCGTCCGCAGTTTTATTTTCGGACGACGGATGTGACGGGGACGACGCAGTTGCCGGAGGGGCGGGAGATGGTGATGCCGGGGGACAATATGAAGATAAGTGTGGAGTTAATTTCGCCGATAGCGCTGGAGGAGCGTGTTCGTTTCGCCATTCGGGAAGGCGGCCGGACGGTGGCGTCGGGGATGGTGACAAAGGTGATCGCGTAATTCAAGAGCAGTTTTTTCACAAGTCACTGTTGAATTGATTAATGTGAAATAATGGAGCCAGAATTGGGATTTGTATATATCCAAGCCAAAGTAAGCGGACCTAAAGCCGAAGAGGAGGTCAGATTTTTGGTTGACAGCGGAGCAAAGTATTCTTTGTTGCCTAAGAGAATTTGGCAGCGAATTGGTCTGCGAGCCAAACGAACTGAAACCTTCGTCTTAACAGACGGCACATTCATCGACCGGGATGT
Source organism: Calditrichota bacterium (assembly GCA_016867855.1). Classification (GTDB taxonomy): domain Bacteria; phylum Electryoneota; class AABM5-125-24; order Hatepunaeales; family Hatepunaeaceae; genus VGIO01. The sequence goes on along the minus strand of VGIO01000015.1, from coordinate 26,011 downwards.
ATCGGAATGTCTATTCAATGTTTTAGGTCGTGAGGGGCATTCAACAGTGATATTAGGCGAAGCCAAAGATAAAGCCCTTTTAGGTGTGATTACTTTGGAGACACTTGGAATGATACTTAATCCGTTCACTCGTGAATTACAACCGATGCAGTTGATTTTAGCCTGAACAATGCTCTGAATAACAAGGCGGACGCCCTCATCCGCTAAAGATTTAATTTGAAATATGGCGGACGAGGGCGTCCGCCTTGCGGTGAAGTTATTAATGCCTCGCGACATAATCATCTTAGCCTGCGGTGAATGCAAACGCCGCAACTACACAACTACGAAGAACAAACGCAAGCAGAGCGGGCGCGTCGAATACAAAAAGTATTGCCCGTTTTGCAATCATCACACGCTGCACAAGGAGAGCCGGTAGTTTTGGGACAGGTCTGTAGCTCAATGGTAGAGCATCGGTCTCCAAAACCGAGGGCTGGGGGTTCGAGTCCCTCCAGGCCTGCCAAAATTTAAGGAATACAGTGCTTAACAAAATCACAAAATATATCAACGATGTGAAGACCGAAATGGGCAAAGTAATATGGCCTACCCGCGCCCAACTCATCGAAAGTTCGACGATAGTGGTCATTCTGTCGCTGATTTTGGCAGTCTTCACCTTCGGTGTGGACTTTATTCTCAACCGTCTGTTGAAGTTAGTATTGTAAGTTTCAGCCGGCGCATCAGAGTCGATATTGGCTAAAACGCAAATCATAACGCCGGAAGCGCCGCGCTCTAAAGAGTGGTATGTCCTGCGCGTCTATACCAGTCAAGAGAAAATCGTCAAAAACTACATCGATGGCGAAGTCAAACGGCTGGGAATGCAGGACCGCGTCGGCGAAGTGCTTATTCCGTCTGAAACGGTCGTCGAGATGCACGATGGGCGGAAGCGCCAGCGCACGCGCAATTTCTTCCCCGGCTACATCTTAATTGAGATGATTCTCGATGAAAAGACGCGCCATCTCATCGACTCGGCGCCCAGCACGCTTGGTTTCCCCGGCAATCCGCAAAATCCGCAGCCGCTGCGTCAGGATGAAGTCGATCGAATTTTAGGCCGTGTCGCTGAAAAAACCGAGCGGATAGTTGTGGAAATTCCGTTCCAGATCGACGATAAAGTTAAAATCATCGATGGCCCGTTCAAAGACTTCATCGGCTCAATCAAGGACATCAACAACGAAAAGCGCAAGTTGAAGGTTTTAGTGTCGATTTTCGGTCGCTCGACGCCAGTCGAAGTCGATTTCCTGCAGGTTACTACTAATATAGCCCAGTAAGCAGACGTATGCTTTATTAAAACAGTCGTTCTGTTGGAGTAAGGTCAAGTCAAGGTTCTGGCAAGGCGGACGCCCTCGTCCGCCTTGCTGTAATTTCGACAGTCGGCAATGTCCATACTGTCCATATTAGTCCATATAAACTATTAAATTAAGGTTTAACAGCCTAATACAATGGCAGCGCCAAAGAAAAGAATCACCGGTTTCGTCAAACTACAGGTAACCGGCGGGCAAGCCAATCCATCGCCGCCGGTCGGACCAGCCTTAGGCCAGCGCGGCGTGAACATTATGGAGTTCTGCAAGCAGTTCAACGCCCGCACACAAGACCAGTTAGGCGTAATACTACCGGTGGTCATCACAATATATCACGACAAAAGTTTCACTTTCGTCGTCAAGACACCGCCGGCAGCTGTGCTGTTGAAGAAAGCCGCCAATGTCCCATCCGGGTCGAAAGAACCCAATCGCGCCAAAGTCGGTAAGATTACGCAAGCGCAACTAAGGGAAATCGCGACACGCAAAATGCCCGACCTGAACGCCCATACCATCGAAGGCGCGATGAATATCATCGCCGGCACGGCGAAAAATATGGGGATAACAATAGAATGACAATGTCAATGACAATGCAAAAATACCGAATAGACTTTTCATATACTTACTTTGTCATTGTCATTTTCATTGTCTTTAAAGAAGTGGGAGCGTTATTCGACGCGCCTTAAACCACGACGGAGCAAACGCTTCGTAGAAAGATAAAAATGAAAGAAAGCAAGCGATACAGCGCCGCAAAGGCGCGCATTGACCGCCGGATTGAGTTAGACCTTGAACCGGCCGTGATGAAAGTCAAAGAGTGCGCCACCGCTAAATTTGATGAGACGGTGGAGATTCATATTAATCTCGGCGTTGACCCGCGCAAAGCCGACCAGATGATTCGCGGCACGGTTTCGCTGCCGCACGGTATTGGTAAAACCGTTCGGCTTTTAGTGCTTTGCAAGGAAGATAAGGTCAAAGACGCCGCTGAAGCCGGCGCTGATTATGTCGGCTTGGATGAATATATCGAAAAGATCCAAGGCGGCTGGACGGATGTGGACGCCATCATCGCCACGCCGGATGTGATGCCGCAAGTCGGCAAGATCGGCAAAATCCTCGGTCCCCGCGGACTGATGCCTAACCCTAAGACCGGCACGGTCACCGCAGATGTCGTAACCGCCATTCGCGAAGTCAAAGCCGGGCGGTTGTCGTTTCGGGTGGACAAATACGGCATCCTGCACATTCCGGTCGGTAAAGCCTCCTTCACCAAAGAAAAGTTGGTGGAAAACATCCAATCGCTGCTGCAGACCGTCCAGCGCTTAAAGCCCCCGACCGCCAAAGGGCAGTTTGTCAAAGCCTTGAGCCTGACTTCGACGATGGGCCCAGGCGTGAAGGTCAGCAAAGCAGTGATGGCGGGGATTAAGTAATCCAAGGAATAAGAATGGAGCAAGAACCAAAACAGATTCGCGTTAAATATAAGTTAGATGCGAATTATCGCGAGGTGCCGGTAACCGGTGCCTGGGGTGGTGTTGCAGCCGGAGGAATGATCCATGCCCAGATTTTTGTAGAGCATCAAGATATCCCAGAGGAAAATTCTGCTTCGATTACAGATGATGGAGTTTTAACTGAGGATAAAAACGATTTCGCCCTTCTCCGATACATTCAAGTAGGTCTGATAATGCGGCCTGAAGTAGCAAAATCCTTAGCGCAATGGCTACTTGATAAAGTGGAAAAATCTCAAGAACTTGAAGCGCAAATAAGGCTAAAAACAACAGAAGAATGACAGCCACATCCTACATTCTATCTTACATATCAAACGTTACTAGAATTCAAAACACTTTGATTCCTGTAGATTCAATTAGTCAATGCGACCGGAGTCAACTACAATATGGTGTCTCAACAGATCAGAATTCAATCTGGTTTTTTATACTGTCCGGACCAACTCCTAAGATTTATAGAAAAGCAGACTCTTTTGAAAATGAGTTGATAAACGCAATTGCCACAATAAACAATTATAGAGAATTATCAGAAAATTGGGATAGTTACGGTGGATTGGAGATTTATAGAGATATAATTGAAAAGTCGCTAGTGTATGTGGATGCTTTAGTTAAATACAGATATAGTATTCAGAGTAATAAACTCAGAATCAGCACAGCTCCATTATCGAACGGTGGAATTGATATCTATCTGGACTATATAGACAAGTCCTTGTATATAAGCATAGATAAAGACTCTACTACAGCGTTAAAAATAGAAAATCGAAACTCAGTCATCGAGCAAATAACAGAATTCAAGATTGAATATAATGAATTTGAAAATATCTTAGTTTGGTTGTTTAATTAACCTGAAGTATGGAATACGAAGTCGAGCAGATTCCCGATGAAGATTTCCTTTATAGGCGAATCAACAGAGAAATGATTGATAATAATAGTGTTAAACCGGCTGCTTTCAAACAAAGGCTGCAGGATAAAGGTTGTTTGAGCGTTGATTGGGCTAAGTATTCGCGTCCAGATGAGACCATCAAGCGAACAAGTGTCGCTGCTTTCAACGGATGTGTTTCTTTAAAATCTGGAAATGTTCGCTATTACCATCTGGCAGTCGAACATCGTCTCAGTTATTCTGATAATCGCGCTCATTCGGTAGTGCATTCGGTGATTTATAAGGCAGAACAAGAAAGATTCGAGGATTTGACATTTGCGCAACGAGTCCGACTTTCGCGAATTGCTGTTATTGAGGTTAAACCTCGTGATTATCTAATGAGTCTAAACTAATGAACCGTCAAATAACCAGAAAATGCACATTATCCGACCTGCGCGACGACCACGGCTATGTTCCAGGCACGCCGGAAGAACGGATTGCGATGGTGTGGGAAATAACCAAGGCGCTTTGCGCCTTAAGCCCGTATCATGACGCTGAACGAAGATTACAGAGACATATTACTCGCGTTATCCGCCGAGAAGGTTAAGTTCCTTCTCGTCGGCGCTCACGCCATTGCGCACTATGGGTTTCCGCGCAGCACGATGGACATCGATATTTGGGTCCAGCCGACAGCGGATAATGCACAGGCTGTGATGCGCGCCTTAGCGCGGTTTGGAGCGTCGCTGCAAGGACTTACGCTCGAAGACCTTCAGCACGACAGAACAGTCTTTCAAATCGGTGTTGCACCGGTTCGAATCGATATTATGACGGGTGTTTCGGGCTTGGAGTTTGAGGAGGTCTTTGCAAGGTCTATTACATCAATGCTCGATGGGATTGAAGTCCGACTGCCGAGCATCGAAGACCTCATTTGCAATAAAAAAGCCAGTGGCAGACCGAAAGATTTGGAGGATGCTGAGGCAATGGAAGCATTGAAAAGCAAGCAGGAAAGACAATGAAAGGCCTCTACTATCTCGTCGATGGAGACGGAAAACGAAAGGGCTTCCTGGTCGAATTCTCCGATTGGAGTGAGGAGGAACAGGAAGACCTTGAGGATGTGGTCATCTCCTTGTTGCGGCGCAATCAACCGACAGTGCCATGGGATGATGTGAAGGCGGAAATGGACAAAGGAAACAAATCAAAAAAACTTAAGAAAATTAAATAATCCAAACCTTAAAAGGGGATTTTAATGAGAGTATTTCCATTTCTATTAATCACAATTGCTCTTATTGCCTGTAAACCACGATCAAGTGAGTTGATTGCTGTTAAATCCGATTCACTTCAATTTGAAATTGTCGGATTTAAGATTGATGAAACAAGAGAGGATCGGTCTTATGGAGGAGGGGTATGGATTACTTATCGCGGGAATGGAACAATAATTTCTCGTTCTGAGAATCCTGAAACTAATAATGGCTTATTAGGATTACATATATATGAGATCGATGGAAGTGGAAAGCCAAATGATTTTGAAGAGGAAATTCAGATAATAAAAGGTGTCGGGAAAATATCAACACATGATTTCATTTCATTAGATAAAGGTGAGACGAGTTCATTTCCGGTTTACAAATTTCAGATGACATGATTCGCACCCTTCATTCCTGTCAAGGATATATCTCAAACGACACCATAAGTGATTGAAAGAATTCATACTATGCGCCAAATTATCATCTACCCCGGCGAAGACGGCTATTGGGTGGTAGAAGCCCCAGCTTGCCGGGGTGCATAAGTGTATAAGTCTAAAGGAATTATATATGCCTGCTTTAAAAGAAATAGCCATCGACGCCATCCGGGGAATGCCGGAAAGCGCGGATTTGGATGACATCCTTGAGGAAATCATCTATCATGCTAAAATCGAACAGGGGATGGCAGATATCCGCGAAGGTCGGGTATTTCCGATTGAAGAAATCGAAGCCGAATACGCGCTTACAGGATGATAATCCAATTTTCGGCGCGGGCGCGCTCCGATTTGCGCGAGATTTACGAATATATCGCCACTGATTCGGTGATATATGCACGCCAAACGGTCAGAAATATCATAAGGAAAATTCATCTGCTTGAGCAGCATCCGTTAGCCGGTCGAAAAATCCTGAAATATGCCGACGAATCTCGACGCGAAACCTATTTTAGAAAATATCGAATAGTTTATTGTTTAACGGGAAGTAAGATAATTATTGTAACGATACATCATTCAGCCAAATTGGCTGACGATTAAAGGACTAATATTATAAGAATCTGTGTAAATGATTGCAAGAAAGACTTATAAATCATCAGTTGTAAATTCTATCTTATATAGCAGACGAGTGCGTCCCAGACTGTCTGAAAATGCTATTTTTCCCGCCGTCGACTCGCCGTAGCCGACGGCAGAACATTGTCCTTCCGATAGATACGCTGCCGACCACGGCGGGTCGGCAGCGGAAACAGGCATTTTCAAACAGTCTGGTCCGCCTTGCCGCTTAGCGAGTTATTCAATAATCCATACTATGCGTCAAATCATCATCTACCCCGGCGAAGACGGCTATTGGGTGGTCGAATGCCCCAGCCTGCCGGGATGCATCAGTCAAGGCAAAACCAAATCTGAAGCCATTCAAAATATCCAGGAAGCGATGCGAGGCTACATAACCGCGCTGGAAGAGGATGGGCTTCCTGTGCCTGATGAGCGGTTCGATGTCCAGGTCATGGCAGTATGATCGCGCTGCCGATAGTATCCGGTAAAGATTGCATAAAGGTTCTTAAGAAGATCGGGTACTACATTAAACGGCGCGAAAGCAGCCATATAGTTATGCGCCGAGATTATCCCTTTACGCAAGTAATTGTTCCAGACCACAAAGAGCTCGACCGTGGGACTCTGCGTGCAATTCTAAGGCAAGCCGATTTGAGTATCGAGAGATTTAATGATTTACTTAGAGATTAATATAAAATATAAGTCAATATCATTGATAAAATGTCCCCCGATTTCGTATTAAGCCATTACATCGACCGCGCGATGAGCCACGCGGCTTACGACAAACTTGACAATGGCACATTCACCGGCGAGATAGACCTCTGTCCGGGCGTTTATGCCTTCGGTAAATCGTTGCGGGAGTGCGCAGATACGCTGCGGTCAGTCCTGGAAGGGTGGATTTTGCTCGGATTGAAGATGAACCACCCTTTGCCGGTTATCGACGGCGTAGATTTAAACCAACAAGCCGAATTTGAGCCGCTGGAATCCCTGCAAACGGCTTGATTTTATTCAGAAAATGAAATCCATCGGTTTTTTAGGACCAAAACCCGGCGGCAGCCATATTTATCTCTACTTTGGCGAGCGAAGGCTTTGGCTGCCTTCAAATTCCGAATACAGCGTCGAGCAATTTAAGACTATTTTAAGGCAGGTAGCTAAAATTATTGGACGAAACATAGATTGGAATGAGTGGAATTCATTGTGAAATTCATAGATATACAATTTAATATCACAAAAATAAAATGCCCGTAACCAAAGAACAGTCCTCGAACTTGCGCGTGAGCTTCCGACCCGCCAGGAGATAGAAGATGTTATGGAAGCGCTGTATATTCGACTTAAAATCGAACGCGGTATGAAGGATGTTGAAGAAGGGCGCATTCTGACCCACGAGGAGGTGCGCGCGAGGTAGGCGCTTTGAAGCGTCTGCGCTGGACGGAACAAGCTATAATAATTAATGATGATGATGGTGATGATGATTTGGAGATTGCTGCGAAAACTGTCTTATTGGACGTTAGTTATTCTTAGATCGGCGGACAAGAGCGTCCGCTTCGCCTAACGGCAACAATAATATCAGTTGTGTCAAATGCAAAATACAAAAGACGAAGTTATGGACATTATCCGCAATCTGCCCGATGACGCCGAATATGAAGACGCCATCGAAGCGCTCTGCTTGCGGATGACTGCCGAAGAGCGGCTGCGCGATCTGGACGCCGGGATATATGTAGAACACAGCGAAGCGCGGCAGAGGCTGCTCCAAGATTGAAGATCCGCCGGCATCCCGACGCCATTACAGACGCGGAAGAAATTAAAAGTGAAAAATGAATGGAATCATATTTTTAATTCAAGATTCACCTGAAGGCGGATATGAAGCCCGGGCTTTAGGCGAATCGATTTTCACCTGCGGCGATGACATGCAGCATCTGCAAACGAACATTCGTGAAGCGGTGCAATGTCATTACGAAGAAGGCGAAGCGCCGAAGATTATTCGACTACATTTCGCTCGTGAGGAACTTATAGCCGTATGAGACTGCCTCGCGATATCTCAGGACAGTCTAATAAAGATTTACGCTAAGATAAATTATTATCCGACTCGTCAACGCGGCAGCCATGTTAGACTGACGACAATCGTCAACGGAATACACCATATAACGATACCACGGCTTGATCCAATTCCAATAGGCACATTATCGGCGATTCTGTCAGATACGGCAGAACATTTGGATATAACAAAAGATGAACTGCTTGATTTATTATTCGACTAAATTTCCAACTTTCCAACTTTTCAACTGTCTATCGCACGCTATTATATAGAATTTTCAAATACAATGATTCGAGCATCCCAACCCGCCGCAGGCAAGGTCAAAGCCGCGCAGGATTTGGAGAATATCCTGCATAGCGCCCGGACGATTATAATGACCGACTTCACTGGAGTGTCGGTCGCCGATTTCGACCAACTGCGGCTCAATTGTTTTAAAAATAACCTTAAGTTCGTTGTTATCAAGAACACCATCGCCAAGTTGACGCTGGAGAAGATGGGTCACAGCGGACTGGACAAGGTGCTGACGGGTCCGACCGGCTTCTGCGTCGGCTTCGACGACCCGGTGCTGCCAATCCGGCTTCTTACTGATTTCATCAAAGAGAAACAGAAGGCGGCTATCAAAGGCGGCTTGGTCGAAGGGCGGTTCTACACGCCTCCCCAAGTCGAACAACTGAAAAATATACCGCCGCGCGAGGTGCTGATCGCCCAGGTTGTGAGCGCATTGGTCAGCCCGCTCGCCGGAATTGTCAATACTATAAGTGAAATACTCCGCTCGTTCGTCTCAGTGGTAGAGCAGGTGGCGGCGAAAGCCGAAACCGACGCCGCCGAGCGGCCGAGCTTAACTGCTTCAGGAGGATCCGTGCAAGCCATTATCGACGCCATCGAAAAGATGACGGTTCTCGAATTAGTGGAATTAAAAAAGGCGCTTGAAGAGCGCTTTGGTGTAACGGCGGCCGCACCAATGGCGTTCGCCGGCCCAATGCCAGGCGCCGCGGCAACAGCCGCCGCTCCAGTCGAAGAGGCTGAAGAACAGACCGAATTTACTGTGATGCTGACTTCAGCCGGCGACAAGAAAATCCAGGTCATCAAAGAAGTGCGCGCTATTACTCAATTAGGCTTAAAAGAAGCCAAAGACCTTGTGGACAGCGCTCCGAAAGCCATTAAGGAAGGCGTGTCGAAAGAAGAGGCGATGGCTATTAAAGCCAAAGTTGAGGAAGCCGGCGGCGCCGTCGAATTAAAGTAAAAACACAATCTCAAGTTACATACGGCGCGGAACGGATAGTGCCGTTCCGCTCTGCGTATCCAAAGGTCTGTATCTAAATCATTTGGAAAGAGATTGAAATCTAAAAACTCGATACCGCGCATCAGTTTCGCCAGCACACAGCCAGCGCTCGAAATGCCCGACCTGCTCGAAGTGCAGTTGCGTTCCTTTGAAGATTTTCTGCAACAGGAAGTTACTCCGGACAAGCGCGAACGGAAGGGTTTGCAGTCGGTGTTTCTCAATGTCTTCCCGATCCTCGACAATCGGGAAGAGCATGTGCTTGAGTTCATCGAATACTACATCGCGCCGTCGAAATACTCCATCGACGAGTGCCGGCAGCGCGGCGTAACCTATTCGGCGCCGCTGAAAGCCAAACTGCGTCTGTCCAGCCGCGACGATTACTCCGAGCCCGGACAATATGGGCAGACGCTCGAATCGGATGTCTATCTCGGCAATCTGCCGTTGATGACGCCAGAAGGCACATTCATCATCAACGGCGCCGAACGGGTGGTGGTCAGCCAGCTGCACCGCTCACCAGGCGTCTTTTTCGGCGATTCTATCCACCCAAACGGAACGCGCATCTATTCGGCGCGCGTCATCCCATTCCGCGGGGCGTGGATCGAGTTCACAACCGATATCAACGATGTGATGTATGTTTATATCGACCGCCGCAAGCGATTCCCAATAACGACCTTGCTGCGCGCCATAGGCTACTCGGAAGATTGGCAGATTTGGCAACTCTTCGGCTATACCGAAGAGGTCGCTCTTAACGCCAAAGATATCAAGAACTATTTCGGCCGGATTATTATCCGAACGGAAGTCGATAAATCGACGGGCGAAGTGCTGGCCAAAGCCGGGACAACCTTCGATGCCGAAGTCGTTAAATCCCTAAAGAAAGTCGGCGTCAAACGTGTGATGCTCATCCAAATCGATGAACACGATGTCGCCGGCGAAATTATCGCCAATACATTCAAGCGCGACCGCTCGACTAATGAAGATGAAGCCTTAATTTGGATCTATCACGAACTGCGCAGCAGCGACCCGCCAGATGTAGAAACAGCGCGCAAGTTGTTGAACCGTCACTTCTTCGACGATAAACGCTATGATTTAGGTTTGGTCGGTCGTTTCAGGATTAATAATAAACTTAGTTTGCAGGTCGATGAAGGCATAACTATCCTGACGCACGATGACATCATCGCGATTATCAGGCGGGTGTTGGATTTGCGCATCGGCAAGGAGCAGACCGACGATATAGACCATCTGGGCAACCGGCGCATCCGCACCGTCGGCGAGCAACTATCCAATCAGTTCTCAGTCGCATTGTCAAGGATGGCGCGCACTATCAAGGAGCGGATGAACATCCGTGAAACAGATAAATTGACGCCGCAGGATTTAGTTAATGTGCGCACGATATCATCGGTTATTAACACTTTCTTCGGCACGAACCAGTTATCGCAGTTTCTCGACCAGGTCAATCCGCTGACTGAATTGACACATAAACGTCGTCTATCGGCTTTGGGTCCGGGAGGATTGACGCGCGAGCGCGCTGGATTTGAAGTGCGAGATGTGCATTACACACATTATGGACGGCTTTGCCCGATTGAAACGCCAGAAGGACCGAATATCGGATTAATCTCGTCACTTTGCACTTATGCGCGCATTAACAATCTGGGCTTCGTGGAAACGCCTTATCGCCGGGTTAAAAACGGTCGGGTCGCACGACAAATTGACTACTTGAACGCGGACGACGAAGACCGAGTCATAATCGCCCAAGCCAACGCCCGCTTGAATGAGCGGAACGAATTCATCACCGATAAAATTAAGGCGCGTTTCCGCAGCGATTATCCAATAGTATCGCCGGAACATATCAACTATATGGATGTTTCGCCCAGTCAGATAGTATCGGTGGCGGCAGCGTTAGTGCCGTTTTTAGAGCATGACGACGCCAACCGGGCGCTGATGGGCTCAAATATGCAGCGTCAAGCCGTGCCGCTAATCAAGCCGGAAGCCCCGCGTGTAGGCACAGGGATGGAAGAACGCGCCGCGCGCGACTCGCGCACCCTGCTTATTGCTGATCAAGACCTGCGTATTCTTAAAGTCTCGGCTGACGCTATAATCGCCGAACGTAAATTGTTCGACCCGCGAATGCGCGAAGGAGAACAACCGGTCGAACGTGTTACATATAATCTGCGCAAATTCTACCGCACTAATCAGGATACCTGCATCAACCAGCGTCCACTGGTCGAAGCCGGCGACCTTGTTAAAAAGGACGAAATACTCGCCGACGGCTGCGCCACCGAAAAAGGTGAACTGGCGCTCGGACGCAACATCTTAGTCGCGTTTATGCCCTGGAATGGCTACAACTTCGAAGACTCGATTATCATCTCCGAACGGTTAGTGCGGGATGATTTATTCACTTCGATACATATTGAAGAAGTCGAGTTGCAGGTGCGCGAGACGAAGCGCGGACAGGAGGAACTGACGCGCGAAATACCCAATGTCAGCGAAGAAGCGACGAAAGAACTCGACACTAACGGCATCATTCGGGTGGGCGCGCTGGTGCGGGAAGGCGATATTCTCATTGGTAAGGTAACGCCTAAGGGCGAGACCGAACTTACGCCGGAAGATAAATTGCTCAAGGCTATATTCGGCGAAAAAGCCGGCGACGTCAAGAACGCCTCCAAAATCGCCCGTCCGGGAATGAACGGCGTCGTTATCGATATGAAGTTGTTCAGCCGTAAACGCAAAGACCCCGACGCCCGCCGCGAAGATAAAATTAAAATCGAACAATTAGACGCTGAATTCGCCGAAATAATCGCCGAGATCGAGGCTGAAACTAAACAGGAATTAACCAAGGTTTTAACCGGCCTGACTTCAAAACAAATAAACGACCGCAATAACGAGAAGGTCTTGCTCAGCGCGGGTGTCCGCTACGATGCGGAAGTCATCGACGAACTTAAATTTGAGGAGATGTCCGGTGAAGTCAACTGGTGCGACGACGGCGAAGTGAACGATATCGCCAATTTCCTCGTTCAGAGATACCGCGATCGCTGCTTCGACGCCGATACGAATTATCGCAATCAGAAGCATAAAATCCAAGTCGGCGACGAATTGCCGAGCGGTCTGGTGCAATTAGCCAAAGTATATATTGCCCAAAAGCGCAAAGTGCAAGTCGGCGACAAGATGGCCGGCCGGCACGGCAACAAGGGCGTCGTAGGTAAAATTGTGCCGGTGGAAGATATGCCGTTTTTAGCCGACGGCACGCCTATCGATATGATTCTAAATCCGCTGGGCGTTCCGTCGCGGATGAACCTCGGCCAGTTGCTGGAGACAGCGCTAGGTTGGGCGTCCGATAAATTGGGCGTCTATTTCTCCACGCCGGTCTTCGACGGCGCGACTCTTGACGACATTCAGAATTATCTTAAGCAGGCTGGACTTCCAGTGCCCGGTAAGACGCAGTTGTTTGACGGACAGTCCGGCGAACCGTTCGACCAGCCGATAACAGTCGGCGTTATTTATATGATGAAACTCTCGCACTTAGTCGAAGATAAAATCCACGCTCGTTCAATCGGACCTTATTCGCTCATCACCCAGCAGCCATTGGGCGGCAAAGCGCAGTTCGGCGGACAACGCTTCGGCGAAATGGAAGTCTGGGCGCTGGAGGCTTACGGCGCCGCGCATACCTTGCAGGAAATCCTGACCGTCAAATCCGACGATGTCGCCGGCCGCTCGCGTTCCTATGAAGCCATCGTCAAGGGCGACATCACCCCGGTGCCAGGCGTGCCTGAATCGTTCAATGTGCTGATTAACGAACTTATGGGACTGGGATTGGATGTGAAACTGGAGTGATGGTGGAAACCTCTGCACATAGTTCGACTTTGATTTTATATAATAATGTTCAATTCATCTATGAATTGACATTAGCCAAATTAGAAATCGAGTCTTTCTGTAAGCATTTCGATATTTCGGATGATATGCGCAGATTCGATTTAAACGGAATAGATGAACATATTTTAGAGTCGATTCGTCAACGCGCTGCCTATTTCCAATCGGTTGCCGGGCATAAAACGACATATAGCTATATAGTCTCAAAAAACAGGACGCGCTCTGTTAATCAGTATTTGACACATTGGATTTACCCATATAAGGGTAAATTCCACCCACAGATGATTCGTGCGCTCCTAAATATTATCGGATTAAGACCGGGCGATACATTATTCGAACCATTTTGCGGCAGCGGAACGGCTATTTTAGAAACAGAACTGCTTGGAATCAATTCTGTAGGAATTGATATTTCTCCACTGTGCATAACTCAAACTCGGGTTAAAACCGAAGAATTGAACCACATTGAAGAAATAAGAAAATTAAAGAATTTAGTAATCGATTCGGTTCAAGAGGATTTATTCTCAAAACCTGTAAAATTCTATGATCTATTAAAAACCCTTACAGCAATTCCGCAGGTTCAGGAATTTTATATAATGGCTCGAATGTTGGCTTTGAGCGATGAATCACGTCGCGGTAGAGATTTCAAATCTTCTTTTATAAAAAATGTAAACCTTATGATTGATTCTATTAGTGATTTTGCTGAGATCATAACGAGTCAAGGTATTTCAATTGGCAGCAGCGATATAAATATCGGCGATGCGCGTTCGACAGGTTGGCCGGATAATTACTTCGATGGTGTAATTACATCGCCGCCCTATTCGATTGCGTTAGACTATGTCCAGAACGATATTCACGCTTTATTGGATATGGGGTACGATCCGAGTGTTGTTCGAGAGTGTTTTATAGGTGTCCGCGGTACAGGTTATGATAGAATTAAAAACTATAATGAAGATATGATTCAAGCCTATAGCGAGATCTATAGGGTGTTAAAACAGAATAAATTTGCAGTTATTGTAATCGGAAATGCAGTTTATCAAAACAGGGAAATCGACTCGGTTAAATTCACAATAGATACGATGTGCAGATTAGGTTTTGAGTGTACTCACAATATTAACAAGATAATTTTCGGTCTTTATAATTTTATGAAGAGCGAAAATATATTGATATTTAGAAAGACATAATATGATTGACGAATACACTGAACGTCTCGAAAATGTCATCAGACAAATGTTGCAACCGCTGCGCGGTATTCCGTTCAATCTTGTGATTGAGGCTTTAACCGGTCATAGAGTATTTCAATTTGACAGAACTCAGCCTACACATTTAAGCGCTTTAGAAATACTTCGTTTAGCCGCGCTTGAGGCTGGTCGATCAATAAATCGGACGCCTATCAAATGAAGACGCGCTAATGAGGTTGGCAATGATATTGAGGATTATGTTCTTTATGCTCTTCGCAATGGTAATACACGCGTGGATGTTCCAGTTACGAAATCCGGGAAAAAGAAGATTGCTGGTTATCCTGATATTTTGTTTTGGTGTGATGGAATACCTTTTTATATCGAATGTAAAACATTCAAATCAGATGCCTTATCATCGAGTTTTCGCACGTTCTATTTTTCACCATCGGAGAATATGAAAGTTACTTCCGATGCCGTCCATTTTTTGCTATCATTTGAAATGGATTCTAAAATTGATTCAGATGGTGGAAATGAATTTAAATGTAAGCGCTTTAAGATTATATCTTTAGAAACACTATCCTTGGATGTTAAATATGAGTTCAACTCAGACAATAAACGGCTGTATTCTGGAATTGACGGCGCGCCTATTCTAATTGAAGAAGATATTACTCTCTAAGACAATTATACACAGCGTCATAAATAAATTCGCATATTTCGCATGTGTCATGCTGAACGCAGTGAAGCATCTCGTCTGGGGAAACAGGAACGAGATCCTTCACTTTGTTCAGGATGACCTATATAAGCATACGCAAAGATTAATGTCGCTATATATAGATATTAATAAGAAATGAGAGAAATAATACAGGGTGATTGTCTTGAATTTCTCCCTGATATTAGCGATGAAAGTTTTCAATCCGTTATTACTGATCCACCGTATTGTAATGTTCTCGATATCGGTTGGGACAGGCAATGGAAGAAGTATAATGAATATTTGGATTGGTCAATTGATTGGATTGACCAATGTATGCGCATTCTCAAAAGTGACGGACTTTTCTTCATTTTCGGTCAACTTGGCAAACGGGAACATATCTTCATTCATCTGATGTCAAGGTTATGCACTAATTATCAATTTCACGACTTGATTATTTGGGACCGGGCAGTCGGTTACAACGAGCGGAGGGATAGTTTCACACCGGCCTATGAGATGATACTGGTGTTGCATAAAAGCGATAATGTGAAATTCAATAAAGACGCCGTGCGTGAACCTTATGATGCAGAGACAATTAAACAATACCTAAGAGATAAACGTTATAAAGATCGAGATTTGAGATTGAGGCATCTTGAAGCCGGGAAGTTCTCTACCAATATTCTTCGGGTGCCAAGTTTGAAAGGGTCGTCTAAAGAGAAATGCGACCATCCAAGTCAAAAGCCGATTGAATTAATTGCAAAATTAGTGCTGTGTTCGACCGACCCCGGCGATGCGGTGCTGGATCCATTTTTCGGTTCCGGTACCGTAGGGGTAGTTTGCGAAACTTTGAATCGCCAATGGCTAGGCATTGAAATTGACCCCGGTTATGTTCAAGTTGCCCAAAGACGCATCGAATTAGTTAGGCAAACTTTATTTTCGCAGCCGCAACCGGCGGCAGCGGAGTCGGTCGAAAGACCGGCTCGTTTATAAATTAAAGGTTATGCGGACGGGGGCGTCCGCAAAATTCATTACGCTTAGATAATCCCTTAGAAATATCAGGATTTAAGGAGTTTAAGCCGTGGCTTTTACTCATAAACATTTCGAAATCGACGCCGATCATTTCACGCGCATCACGATCGGACTGTCTTCGCCGGAGATGATACTTGAGCGGTCGCACGGCGAAGTCCTAAAACCGGAGACGGTTAATTATCGGTCTTACAAGCCCGAGAAAGACGGTCTTTTCAGCGAGCGCATCTTCGGTCCGACTAAGGACTGGGAATGCTTCTGCGGCAAATATCGCGGTATCCGCTACAAAGGGATTATCTGCGACCGCTGCAACGTGGAATTGACGCGCAAGGATGTCCGCCGCAAACGAATGGGACATATCGAACTGGCCGTGCCGATTGTGCATATCTGGTTCTTTAAATCCCTGCCGTCCAAAATCGGCAATCTGTTGGGTTTAAACACCCGCGACATCGAACGGATTATCTATTACGAAGATTTCATCGTCATTCAACCCGGTCCAACCGGGCGTCAAGTCGGTGAAATACTATCCGAATTCGAATATAACCTTATCCTGCGAGAATTAGGGCCTGATAATCGTCTTCTGCCAGATAATGACCGGCAAAAATTTATCGCCTTGATGGGCGGAGACGCCATTTTAGCCTTATTGCAGCGCATCGATGTGCGTAAGTTGTCGCGCGAATTTCGCCGTCAATTGCAATATGAAGGTTCAGCGCAGCGCCGTGAGGAATTCACCAAGCGGCTGCGCATCATCGAATCGTTTATGATCAACGGCGGTCCGGAAGATAATCGACCGGAATGGATGGTGTTGAAGGTTATCCCAGTCGTGCCGCCGGATTTGCGCCCGTTAGTGCCGCTGGACGGCGGTCGATTTGCCACCTCCGACCTAAACGACCTCTACCGCCGTGTCATCATCCGTAACAACCGCCTGAAAAAGATGCTGGAAATTAAAGCCCCAGATGTCATCTTACGGAACGAAAAGCGGATGCTGCAAGAGGCGGTCGATTCGCTGTTCGACAACGGACGCAAATCGGTGGCGATGCGCTCGGACGGCAACCGTCCGCTAAAATCGCTCTCAGACAACCTGCGCGGCAAGCAAGGCCGCTTCCGCCAGAACCTACTCGGCAAACGCGTCGATTATTCCGGTCGATCGGTAATTGTCGTCGGTCCAGATTTGAAACTGCACGAATGCGGGCTGCCGAAAGATATGGCAATTGAGTTGTTCAAGCCCTTCGTCATCCGCAAACTCATCGAGCGCGATTACGCTAAAACCGTCAAGTCAGCCAAGCGGATGGTAGAACGGAAGTTGGACTTTGTATGGGGATTGTTGGAAGAAATAATTCAAGACCACCCGGTTCTTCTTAACCGCGCGCCAACTCTGCACCGGCTCGGCATCCAAGCCTTTCAGCCTATTCTCATCGAAGGCAAAGCCATTCGGCTGCATCCGATGGTCTGCGCAGCGTTTAACGCTGATTTCGACGGCGACCAGATGGCAGTGCATATACCTTTATCTTATGAAGCGCAAATCGAAGCCCGGCTGCTGATGCTTTCGCCGCGCAACATCCTGCACCCCGCCAACGGTCGACCAATCGCCATCCCCTCGCAGGATATCGTTCTGGGCTGCTATTACATTACCAAAGTCAAGCCCGGCGCCCGCGGCGAAGGAATGCTGTTCGCTTCGCAGCGCGAAGCCTTTATCGCTGAACAAAATAGCGTCGTTTCGCTCAATGCTCTCATCAAGATCCCAATTAAAGGCGAGATTGTCGAGACCACCATCGGGCGCTTGATGTTCAACGATGTTTTACCCGCAGAAGTCAAAACTAAGAAGTATTACAACGAGTTGATGACTAAGAAACGGCTCGAGGAAATTGTCGCTGATGTATTCAATACTTTGGATTTTGACGGCACGGCTATATTCCTTGACCGCTTGAAACGGCTCGGCTTCAAGCATGCCACCCGCGGCGGACTATCCATCTCGCTCTCGGATGTCGAAGTGCCTAAAGAGAAGGATATGCTGATACAGCAAGCATTAGCGCGGGTCGATGAGATAAAAAGCCAATATGAGATGGGTTTGATTACCGACGGCGAACGCTACAATATGATAATCGACCTTTGGACGCACACGACAAACGATGTCGCCGAGGTTATGTTTCAGCATATTCGCACTTCGCAGATGGGTTTCAATCCGCTGTTTATGATGGCTGACTCCGGCGCGCGCGGTTCCAAGGAGCAAATTAGGCAATTAGCTGCAATGCGCGGTCTGATGGCTAAACCGCAAAAGACGATGACCGGCCAGAAAGGTGAAATTATCGAATCGCCCATCACCGCCAACTTTAAAGAAGGTCTGTCGGTTCTGGAGTATTTTATCTCTACGCACGGCGCGCGCAAAGGTCTGGCCGACACAGCGCTTAAAACCGCCGACGCCGGCTATCTCACAAGACGGCTGGTGGATGTTGCGCAGGATGTCATCGTCAGCGAGCAAGACTGCGGCACAATGCGCGGCATTCAAGTCGAAGCCGCCAAAGAAGGCGAAGAGGTCTCGGAACAGTTATTTGCGCGCATCATCGGACGGATTACTGCCGAAGACCTTTATCATCCCTTCACCAGCGAACTTTTATTGTCGGCTAATACTATCATTCGCGAAAAGGAAGCCCAGATCATCGCAACTTCCGGCATCGCCAAAGTGCGCATTCGATCGGCTTTGACCTGCGAAACTATGTCCGGCGTCTGCTCGATGTGTTACGGTCTCAACCTGACGAACGGCCGGCTGGTCGATATCGGTGAGGCAGTAGGTGTTATAGCAGCGCAATCCATCGGCGAACCTGGCACGCAATTGACGCTCCGCACTTTTCAAATCGGCGGCACAGCCTCGCTGCTGGCCACCGAGTCGCAGGTAGCCGCCAAGGGTGATGGAACGGTAATGTTTGAAAATATGGAATATATCCGCCGCGAAGACGGCACCTTGGTCACCTTGCGCCGTAATGGCGTCATTAAACTGCTCGATGATAACAACCGTGTCATCGCTTCGTATTCGGTGCCTTACGGCGCAACGATTCTCAAATCCAATAATGCACAAGTCAAAGCCGGCGATGTGCTGTTCACTTGGGACCCGTATTCAGCATTTATTTTAGCGGCTCAAACCGGCACGGTTCAGTTCCACGATATTAAAGAAGGTTTAACCTTCCAGGAATCAGTTGACCAAGCCACCGGTCAGAGGATGAAAGTCATCGTCGAATCCAAAGACCGCAAACTGAATCCGCATATTCATGTTGTGGACGCTGAAGGCCGGTCATCAGGGCAGTATATTCTGCCGAACGGGGCGCTGCTAATGGTGCAGGAAGGGCAGTTGGTCAAAGCCGGCGACCCACTAGTGAAAATACCGCGCGAAGCGTCGAAAACTAAAGATATCACCGGCGGTTTACCGCGGGTGGCGGAATTGTTCGAAGCCCGCCGACCAAAAGAACCGGCGGTTGTTACCGAAATCGACGGCATGGTTAAATTCGGCCAGTTAAAACGCGGCGTGCGCGAAATTTCGGTCAATCCCACCGATGGCTCGGAGCCGAAGAAATATCTCATACATATCGGCAAACACCTCTTAGTTCACGATGGCGAACGGGTGATTGCCGGCGAACGGCTGACCGAAGGCGCAGTCTCGCCACAAGACATTTTGCAAATTCTTGGTCCGCATAAAGTGCAGGAATATCTGGTCAATGAGATTCAGGATGTTTATCGCCTGCAAGGTGTGCGCATCAACGACAAGCATATCGAAGTCATCGTGCGGCAAATGATGCAGAAAGTGCGCATCGAAGACCCCGGAGATACGATGTATCTGAAAGGCGACCAGGTTGACTATGCCTGTCTCATTCGGGAAAATCGCCAGATTGCCCAAAAGGTCGTCATACTCGACCCCGGTGATTCTAAGTATGAAATAGATGCGCTAGTTGACCGCAATGCCTTTAATCGTGAAGTGCGCCGGCTTAAGAAAATCGACAGCAAACTGCCGGAATACCGCCCGGCCCGGCCAGCGCTCTATCAACAAATACTGCTTGGCATCACTCAAGCCTCGTTAGCGACCGAGAGTTTCATTTCCGCGGCTTCTTTCCAAGAAACGACCCGTGTGCTGACCGAAGCCGCTATCGAACGCAAAACCGATACCTTGCGAGGGCTCAAAGAAAATGTGATAATGGGGCATCTAATTCCGGCTGGCACCGGCCTCGCCAAGTATCGAAACATCATTGTCGAACCACCGAAAGGCGAGGTAGATTTCCTCAGAACCGCGATGAAACCCGAGGTAGAAGACTTGGGCGAGGAAGTAGCCAGTCTGGCTGAAGAAGAGCAGCAACGCGGCGAAAGACTGCCAGAATTAGAGTCCAGCGGTTATAATATCGAAAATACCGGTGGAGATGATGCTGTTGTTTTTATGGAAACAAAATCGGAAGGCGATTTTGAGTCTGAAAACAATTGACAAAAGTGAAGCAATTATATAAATTAAAAGTTTAAAATTATTAGGCTATATGTGTATTAACATATTAGGTTGTTTCCCAAATTGAGTTAATCTGAACTAAGTGAAGAATTAGATTCCACACTTTCTGACGCGATGCTTCACTGCTTCAGTATGATGCGTAGCAGTAATTAATCTCGTGTAATTACAGTGGAGACTTTGGTTATTCACTTCGTTTTAGAATTCAGACGGCTTAATTCGAGAATCTCCTAAAACCCAAAGCTCAGAGCCTAAAGCCAAAAGCCAATAGGAATCATTTGCCGACCATCAATCAATTAGTTCGTCACGGGCGTGAAACGCTCTTCGAGAAGAGCAAGGCGCCTGCACTACAGCGCTGCCCGCAGAAGCGCGGCGTTTGTGTGCGCGTCTATACAATTACGCCCAAGAAGCCCAATTCGGCTTTGCGCAAGGTCGCCCGCGTGCGCCTGTCTAACGGAATAGAAGTAACGAGTTACATCCCCGGCGAAGGCCACAACCTGCAGGAGCATTCGATAGTGATGATCCGCGGCGGGCGCGTCAAAGACTTGCCAGGCGTGCGCTATCATATTATCCGCGGCACGCTCGATGCCGCCGGCGTTGCCAACCGCAAACAAGGCCGTTCTAAATACGGCGCCAAACGGAAGAAGTGAACAGGAAGACGGGCATTCCTGCCCGCTGTTACAGCCGCTGTCAACCCTCTGCGGTTGACAGCGCTTATAACCCGCTGTCAACTCGCCGTAGTAATGTAGCCCGGCTTCTTGAAGCCGGGGAGTAAATCTAAAGCCCAAAGCCTATATGGCAGGCAGAGACGCCCGCCCTACCGGATAAAATCTAACATCCTTATAGTAGAACAATGTCAAGACGCAAACGCGCCGCTAAGCGGGTAATACTGCCCGACCCAAAGTATGGCGATATCCTGATTTCAAAATTCATCAACTGCATTATGAAGCGCGGCAAGAAGAGCGTTGCCGAGCGCATTCTTTACGACGCTATCGATATCGTCGGCAAACGCAGCAAGCAGAACGGCATCGATGTATTCCGCAAAGCCATCGACAACGCCAAACCGCCGCTGGAGGTCAAATCCCGCCGGGTGGGTGGTTCGACCTACCAGGTGCCGGTCGAAGTGCGCTCCGGACGCCAGCAGGCGCTGGCTATCCGCTGGATCCTGCAATACGCCCGCGCCCGAAGCGAACATACGATGGCCGCCAACCTCGCTTCCGAAATCCTTGCCGCCGCCAACGGCGAAGGCTCAACCATCAAGAAACGGGAGGACACGCTCAAGATGGCTGAAGCCAACCGGGCGTTCGCGCATTTCAGGTGGTAGGGAATAAATTATCACATAATCAAAGTACGCAATTGATGAGCAATTGATGCCTCAAATATCTATCGAAACGCTGAATATTCTTATCTTTCTGTTGCCAGGATTTCTGGCAATGAGAGTAGATAAATTAATTTTCTATCATCGGGGTGATAGTAAATTTCAGGACGCAATTTCTTCGTTAATTTACACATTAATAATAATTTTGTTCTATGCGCTCATCTTTCAGCAATTATTTAAATTGTCATTCCCGTCGATAAAGATTATTAGTGCCCCGGATTTTAGACTATCAGTATTTGAACCATGGGGACTACTCTTTATTGTCTTACTATCTGTATTTATTGGTTTGAGTTTTGGGTATATAAAGAATAAGGATTTTCCTTTATATATTTTGCGTAAGTGGAATATGACGAAAAGAACTTATCATAGTTCATACTGGTATGAGATTATGAACTCCCGCAATGATTGGATTATTGTCAAACTAAGAAACGGTGACGAACTTATAGGCTACCCGGAAAGATTCAATAATGACTATGAAAAAGGTCCAGCTTTGCTAATAAATCATGCTAACTGGCAAATAATAGAAGGCGTAGAAGTAAACGATAATTTCGACCGAACTATCCTTTTGAACTTTGAAGATATAAATCTTATAGAATTCATCAATGAGGATTACAAAAATGGGAAATAAAAGCGTCAATCCCTCGCCAGCACCTCAGCCACCGAAAATCGAGGGTTTTAATCCGCCTCCGACAAGTCGACCGGTGCCACCGCCGAGACCTACACCTAAAAATCAGGTGCAAATTACGAATAAGGCACTAAAATAAATTCTCTTTATAGAGAATAACAATAGTAGTATTAACCACTAAGCATTCGCTTAAGTGATAATTTCTCGCTAAACATATTCCGACACATCAGCCTTGTTAAGGAATGCTCCATTAAGGAAAGCAGCCTCAAGAGGGCTGCTTTTGTGTTTTAATTAAGAATTTAGAAAATGTTGCGTCAGGTGTTAACACCTGACGCAAGTCTGAATTTATACCAAGTCGCAATCAATCGGATGATAAATGTCAAAACAAATTCACAACAGATTAAACGGATGAAACGGATAATCCTGTAAAGCCGCTATGTTATCCGTTCTATCCGTTTAATCCGTTGTTAATTTTGCATCCCTTTATTATTCATTTGAATGCAAATTGGTATTAGCAGTGTATTAAGCGCTGACATAACAAGAAGATAAATGCTTCAAGAAATAACCTTACCGAAGATAGATACCAGGAAGAACGGCAAATCGAAGTCGATGAACGGGCAAAATGGACATAAAAACGGTCATCAGAACCTCGCTCTTATCCGCAATATCGGGATAATGGCGCATATCGACGCCGGCAAGACGACCACCACCGAACGCATCCTTTACTACACCGGGCGCATATACAAGATGGGCGAAGTGCACGAAGGCAGCGCAGTGATGGATTGGATGGACCAGGAACGCGAGCGAGGGATTACCATAACCTCCGCGGCGACCACCTGTCCCTGGCGCGAGCATCAAATCAACATCATCGACACGCCGGGGCATGTCGATTTCACCGCTGAAGTCGAGCGCTCGCTGCGGGTGCTGGATGGCGCGGTAGCCATATTCTGCGGCGTCGGCGGCGTCGAGCCGCAGTCGGAGACGGTCTGGCGGCAAGCCGACCGCTACAACGTGCCGCGCATTGCCTATGTCAATAAGATGGACCGTTCCGGCGCCGATTTCTACCGCGTGCTGCGAATGATGACCGAACGGCTCGGTTCGACGCCCATCCCAATTCAAATCCCCATCGGGCAAGGCGAACTTTTCAATGGAATGATAGACCTGGTGCGGATGACCGCCATAACCTTCCGTGAAGGCACACTGGGCGTCGATTGGGAAGAAAACGATATCCCCAAAGACCTGCTCGTCGACGCTCGCCTCTGGCGCGAAAAAATGCTCGAAGCGGTCAGCGATTTCGACGATTCGCTGATGGTCAAATTCCTCGAAAACGAGCCAATTGCAGATGGTGAGATAATCGCCGCTTTGCGTAAAGCGACGATCGCCTGCAAAGTAGTGCCGGTCATCTGCGGGTCATCGTTCCGCTATAAAGGTGTTCAGCGGCTTTTAGACGCGGTTGTGAATTTCCTGCCCAGCCCGTTGGATATGAAGCCCATCGAAGGCCATAATCCGGTTACGGAAAAAGCCGAGAAGCGCATCGCTGACCCCAGTGGACCTTTTGCCGCGCTGGCTTTTAAAATTGTTACCGACCCTTATATGGGACGGCTGACATATTTCAGAGTCTATTCCGGTAAGGCTGATTCAGGCGATGCTGTTCTTAATGCTACAACCCGCAAGCGGGAGCGCTTCAATCGCATCGTGCGGATGTTCGCTAATAAGCGCGAAGATATCACCGAAGTCTGGGCTGGTGATATTGCAGCCGCGATCGGCCTGCGCGAAACCCGCACCGGCGATACCCTGTGCGACCAGCGGCATCCGATTCTGCTAGAAAAGATGAACTTCCCCGAACCAGTCATTTCGGTATCGGTCGAACCGGCATCCCAAGCCGAGCAGGAACATCTTTCCGAAGCGCTGTCTAAACTTGCCGACGAAGATCCGACTTTCAGGGTCAATTTTGACCAAGAGTCCGGACAGACGCTGATTGCGGGGATGGGCGAGTTGCATCTTGAAGTGTTGATAGAGCGGATGCGACGCGAGTTCGGCGTCAAGGTCTATCAAGGCAAGCCGCATGTGGCTTACCGCGAAACTATCACAATGGCAGCCGAAGGCGAAGGGCGATATATTCGACAGACCGGCGGAAGAGGGCAATACGGGCATATAAAGTTAATGCTCGAACCCGGCGCGCCCGGCAGCGGCTACCAGTTCGAATCGAAAATCGTCGGTGGAACTATCCCGCGTGAATATATCGAACCTGCCAACCGCGGCTGCCGCGAGGCTCTGGAAAGCGGACCACTCGCTGGTTATCCGCTCATCGATGCCAAGGTTACGCTATTAGACGGCTCATACCACGAAGTCGATTCATCGGAGATGGCTTTTAAAATTGCCGGTTCGCTAGGCGTGCAGGATGCGCTCAAACAAGCCGCGCCTATCCTGTTGGAACCCTATGCAAAACTGGAAGTCGTAACACCAGTGGTCTATATCG
This sequence comes from Calditrichota bacterium, assembly GCA_016867855.1. Classification (GTDB taxonomy): domain Bacteria; phylum Electryoneota; class AABM5-125-24; order Hatepunaeales; family Hatepunaeaceae; genus VGIO01. The sequence continues at coordinate 1,021 of VGIO01000015.1, read as the reverse complement.
GCGATATCGTCGGCGACCTGAACAGCCGCCGGGCGCGCATTATGGGCATCGATGTGCGCAGCGACGCGCAAGTAGTCTCGGCGGAAGCGCCATTAGCCACGATGTTCGGCTATGCGACCAATCTGCGCAACCTGACCCAAGGCCGGGCATTGTTCACAATGGAGTTCTTAAGATATGAACCTGTGCCGGCGCAAGTGCAGGCGGAGATTTTGGAAAAACTCTGGTAATGGGAGGTTTAAATGTCCGATAACATCCATATATTTTGGGATAATACGAATATCGGCTGGGAGCGCAAGATACAGCTGCGCTTCTTGAGCCGTAGGTTCCCAGTCATGCAATTCGAGCCTATTTGAGAAACATCTATCAACTTGTGTGCCGTAATCGAAATGTTATGACGAGAGAGATTGCAGGCTCAGTTCCACCGCAAGCTGCTGACCTGTGGGCTTATGCTGAACAAATCGGATTTAAAACAACACTCCTAAGACGCGTTGAAAATGGTTCAGGAAGATTACGCGAACAATTAGTGGATGAGATTTTACACTTAAGAATTGTAAATACAATTCTTGACAGAACTGAAAGTGAAACTATAATCCTGCTTTCCGGAGATGGTCGGTTGAGTCCTACTGGAATGAGTTTTCCAGTACAATTACGCCGTGCGCTAACGCGGGGCTGGAAAGTTGAAATTTACAGTTGGGAAGCATCGCTAAATACAACCCAATACAATATACTGCTGAAGGATTATCCAGAATTAGTGACTATCAATTTGCTCGACCAGTATTACGATGCTTTGACATTTGTTAAAGAAATAAACTATTACGAAATCACCCCGGCCGGGAATAAGACTGAAGTCTTCATTCCTGGCCGAGTTGTTCAAGCATTAAGCCTTTCATAGGTTCAATCAATGGCGAAAGAAAAATTTGTGCGGGACAAACCGCACGTGAACATTGGGACGATCGGTCACGTCGACCACGGCAAGACGACGCTGACCTCGGCGATAACGAAGGTCTTGGCGCTGCAAGGC
>VGIO01000014.1 GCA_016867855.1 Calditrichota bacterium | reverse complement strand
TTCTACTGAGTCTGCACATTGATCAGCAGCCAACCGAAAACGAACTCAAATACAATCATTTCCAACTATCCGTAAAACCAAATGCCCAAAGAAATAAATCATCCGCCAGGACCGCCCAAAAACGCGCCTGCTGAAAAAATCCAATCCACTGGTATGAATACAATGTTGTGGATTTTGTTGATATTATTGCTGGGTTTGACGATGTGCGGTGTGGCGCAGCGGCAGTCCGGCTTCAGATTCTCGATTTCGGATTGGTCTGAAACAGCCGGAAAAATGATGCCGCCTAACAATGCCGCATCCTGGCGAGCGCTGGTCGATGAATACCTTCAGCGTCATCCCTATATCGACAAATTGCAATTTGCCGAAGACGACTTTAAAACGATTGTGCGATTGGAGTTTCTACGCAAAATCTTGATTTTTTTGTCCGGCTTCGTCCTCGTTTTGACAATTATCCTGGCGATAGTTCAGAACGGCGTTTGGAAGCGCTTCAAAACACGGTTTTTGACGATTGTCGGCTGGTATATTTTGCACTCGTTGCTAAGACCGGATTATACGCTGAAAATACTGTCAGGATTTAACATCGCAGCATATTTAATCGTAACTTACCTCCTCTTCGGCGCGATCGTTAAGACCATAAAGGATATCAAATTTGAAACGGGTGTTCATCCAGGCGAATCGAAGTCGGTTGGGCTGCGAGGCATATTGAGTTCAAGATTTTTAACATTTCTGATTTTAGCGCAGGTATTTGTCGGCAGCCTATTCAGCGCTATTCGGGCGGCGGATCCGAGCGCGGTGCAGTTGCGTTTTATTAATGTATTTATACCTATGCGGCATAAATTGATGAATCCCGAATTCGGCAGTTTCTTTGGCAATTTGGAGTCTAATCCGGTTTTCACGCAATTCATTCACGGCTGGCTAGTTATGGCTATTTTAGTCTTCTACACAATGATGCGTTTTATATGCACCTATCTGCCTTTTCGGGGCAACGCCCGCTCGTTGTTCCGCTATTCGGCGTTTATTTTCATCGCCCAGATTGTGATCGGCATTATGAGTTATAATAATCCGGCTTCATTTAAAATCAGCGTTCTGCATTCCACGGCATCGCTCATTTTTTTCGGCTTGGTCGCGGCTATCAATTTCGATTTACGCCATAATGTCGGTGAAGTCAAGAGCGAGACCTTGACGATGTTGAAACAACGGACGGATGATAAAAAAGACGATTTTGTCGATGAAGATTGGTAATAATATATCACATCCTTTCCGTCCAATTTGTCCACCATTTCAGACAAATCTTCCCACGCTTTAACCTGGCAGGATCAGGTCGCGAGAATTCGCGGCTTGGGGAAAACGCGCGCTGAATTTCTCTCCTTGCAAGGCTTCAAGACAGTCGGCGATGTGTTGCTGCGAGCGCCGCTGCGCTTCATCGACCGCCGGCTCTCGCCGCCCTTCGCCAGTTTGGATCCGCCTCCCCGCCATGAAATCGCCGCCATCGGTAAAATTGAATCCTTCGGCGAAAAATATAAAACTAAACGCCGGCTAATTGTCTATATCGGCGACGGCACCGGCTACCTGCAAGGCGTTTGGTTCGAAAACTATCGCTACTTAATTCCTAAATTGACGCCCGGACGGCTGGTAATGTTCACCGGTAAGGTTACCCTCTTCGATGGACCGCAGATTGTTCACCCGAAAATCACCTTCATCGACGACGATATCGACCTTTCCGGCAAAACTGGATTGCTGCCAGTCTATCCATCCGGCGAGGAATGGGAGAAAATTGGCCTATCGCGACGGCAATGGCCACGGCTCATCGATAGAATCCTCGCCGAATGGGACGGCAAAGGACCCTATCTGCCGGAAGAACTACGGCTCGAATACCGCCTTCCAACCTTACTATTCGCAATTAAAGGTTTGCACAAGCCTGAAACCGTCGAACAGTTCGACATCGCCGTCAAAGCCATCAAATTCGTTGAATTATATCATCATCAGTTATTGATGGTCGCCTTGAGACGCAAACGCCGCTCCGGCGAAGGTATCGTGATTAAATCTAAAGGAGAACATTTCGCCCGGTTTATCGCAAACCTGCCTTTTAAGTTGTCGGATGGACAGAATCAAGCGCTGGAAGAAATAAAAGGCGATTTCGCTTCCGGCCGACCGATGTATCGGCTGCTGCAAGGTGAAGTCAGCGCAGGGAAAACAGTCGTAGCCTTCGCTGCCGCAGCGCTGATAGCCGACGCCGGCTGTCAAGCCGCTCTGATGGCGCCAACGGAAATCCTCGCCCGGCAGCATTATCAAACCGCGCTGCGGTTTTTAGAACCAGCCGGTTTAAAACCGGCGCTGCTCACCGCCTGGCGCGATCCGGACGAAATCCGCCGAGCGCTGTTCGATACCGCTGTAGGCAACGCCGACATTCTCATCGGAACGCATGCCTTGTTTCAGAAACGCGTGCGCATTCCAAGATTAGGTTTGGTCATCATCGACGAACAGCAGCGTTTCGGCGTCCGCCAGCGCGCCGCCTTGGTCGGCAAGAGTTATCTAGCGACTCATTCAACTGACATTCCCCGCCAAAACACCGCTGAAACCGCCAAATTTCTAAAATCCCACGTGCTGCTAATGACCGCGACGCCCATCCCGCGCACCCTGGCGCTGGCGCACTACGGCGATTTAGATTTGACCTTTCTGCCTTTACTGCCCGGAATGCGGCGTCAAGTGAAAACGCGCGTCGTCCACGAAAGCCGGCGCGATATGGTCTTCGATTGGCTGCGCAAAGAACTGCAGAGCGGCAGACAGGGCTATTTAGTCTTTCCGGTTATCGACGAGGGTCCAGCTGGACTGGAAGCGGCAGAGGCGCGGTTTGAACCTTATCGAAGGATAGATTTCAAAGGTATTCCAATGGCGTTAATTCACGGTCGGATGCCGGTGGAGCGGCGCCTGAGCGCGATGGAGCGTTTCCGGCGCGGCGAAGTGAAACTGCTGGCGGCGACAGCCGTTATCGAAGTCGGCGTCGATGTGCCGGAAGCCTCGCTAATGGTCATCGAGAATGCCGAACGGTTCGGACTAGCGCAACTGCATCAATTGCGCGGCCGCATTGGGCGTTTGGGTAAATCCAGCGTTTGCGTCTTAATCACGCTGGAACAGGAAAATGAACCGGGCTGGCAGCGGCTTAAAAAACTCGAAACTATCGACGATGGACTGGCATTAGCCGAGGAAGATTTGAAACTGCGCGGCGCCGGCGAACCGCTCGGCGCCAAGCAGTCGGGCTTGGTCAAGTTTAAAATGGCGGACCTGTCGTTGGATTATGAAATTCTTAAAGCAGCGCATCGCGCAGCAGTTGACACACTCGACCGCTGGTCAGATCTTGCTCCTTTTCCAGACTTGCGGGAAAAACTCCGCGAGGAATACCGCGCCCGTCCCCGAACCATCTTCGCAGGTTAAAAAAAGAACTAAATGCCGCGCTCGCCATCTCAAGTCTTGGTCATTCCTTTTCGCAGATCTATCGACAGTTCTTTGGAATATGCTGATTTTAAACGACGAGATACTATAAATAGCGACATTATTCTTGCGTTTCTTATACATATCATCCTGAACGAAGCGAAGGATCTCGTTCCCGCTTCCCCAAACGAGATGCTTCGCTGCGTTCAGCATAACGCCCGCGAAATATGCCAACTGAATTATGACGCTGTGTATAATAAAACCGCACCTAGGAATTAAACACTCGTTTAACCTATAGCCCATAATCCCTTGCGATAATTGTTTCTTTTATTTATATTTAAATGTTTTTTCATCCCTCATCCCTCATCCCTCATCCCTCATCCCTCCGGAGAGGTGCCTGAGCGGTCGAAAGGGGCGGCCTCGAAAGCCGTTGTGGGGCTAGTCTTCACCGGGGGTTCGAATCCCTCCCTCTCCGCAATTTACTGGAGGGTGAAACACTTCACCCTCCATTTTGTTTTTTGGACTTTCAAAAACATCAGACGGATAAAAGACATTAAGACTTGACTTTAAACTTGTGAAATATGTATCTTATTATATTTATTAACTGGGCCAACTTTTAGTGTCCTTTGGAGAGCAGGTTTCAACCCGCCCGAAGCGGGACGGAATAAATCCCGCTCGACAAGCCCGAGACACTCTATTCCGCACCCATTAATAAAATGAAGCCTTAGTTTAAATTCTCAAAGTAAAAATGCCAAAATTACATAAAATCGAACGTCCCTTGCCTGCGCCGGCCATCGGTCAGGACGCCTATTTATTGAAGGTTGGTTTGGCCGAAATGCTAAAAGGCGGAGTGATAATGGATGTTACGACGCCAGAGCAAGCCAAGATAGCCGAGGATGCCGGCGCAGTGGCGGTGATGGCGCTGGAAAGAGTGCCAGCCGATATTCGCAAGGAGGGCGGTGTGGCGCGAATGGCGGCGATTACAGTCATCGAAAAGATAATGCAAATCGTTACGATTCCAGTGATGGCGAAAGTGCGCATTGGGCATTTTGTCGAGGCGGAAGTCTTACAGGCGCTCGGCGTGGATTTCATCGACGAATCAGAAGTTCTGACCCCGGCTGACGAAGCCCACCACGTCTGGAAATATGATTTTCGCGTGCCGTTTGTGTGCGGAGCGACGAATCTGGCGGAAGCCTTGCGGCGCATCGGCGAAGGCGCTGCGATGATTCGCACTAAGGGCGAAGCCGGCACCGGCAATGTAGTCGAAGCCGTGCGGCACATGCGGATGGTTATGGGCGAAATCCGCCGCCTGACGACGCTGCGCGACGATGAATTGATGACCGCCGCCAAGCAATTAGGCGCCCCATTTGAGCAGGTGAAGTTAGTCGCCAAGACCGGCAGACTGCCAGCGCCGAACTTTGCCGCCGGGGGTTTAGCCACGCCAGCCGACGCAGCGCTGATGATGAAACTCGGCGCCGAAGCCGTCTTCGTCGGCTCCGGCATATTCAAGTCGGAAGACCCTGAACGTCGCGCCCGAGCTATTGTCCACGCCACAACGCATTATCAAGACCCAAACGAAGTCCTGAAAGCCTCACGCGACCTCGGCGCGGCTATGCCGGGATTGGAAATCAGCAAAATACCGGAAACCGAAAGGCTGCAAGTTCGCGGATGGTGAACTACCCGTTGTATTCGAAGAACTATCTCGTGTTATGCCAAAGCGATAGCGTCAACCAGAAAAATAGCCGGGCAGGACGTCCCGCCTTGCCAATTACAGCAGGGGAGACCGCCTGCGCTGCTATAAAATAACCATCAATATTGCTTTGACAGGATAATGTTACAATTTATGCCGCCAAACATCGATATACCTATCGTCCGGGATGTGCTGGAAGAGTCTCACAAACGGGCGCTGGAGAACCGACAGTTGCTCAACAAACACCATATTTTCGCCGTCAATCTGATGAGTTCGCCAGGCTCGGGCAAGACCACATTGCTCGAAAAGACGATTCCTTTAATACACGCACAAAACTTACGATGCGCCATTATCGAAGGCGATATCGCTACCACGCTCGACAGCCAGCGGCTCAAACCACTCGGCGCGCCGGTCGTGCAAGCCAACACCCAACCATTCGGCGGCGATTGCCATATCGGCGCGCATCTCGTCCAGGCAGCGCTGAAATTCCTCAATTTGGAAAAAGTTGATATCCTTTTCATCGAAAATGTAGGTAATTTAGTCTGTCCTGCGGAGTTCTATTTAGGCGAAGACCTGCGCATCGTTATGCTGTCGGTGGTCGAAGGCGAAGACAAACCACTGAAATATCCCTTGATGTTCCGCGAATGCAACGCCTGCATTCTAACGAAAATGGACCTGCTCCCATTCTCAGGGACGGATATAGCGAACTTGCGCCGTAATCTTCTAAACATCAACGGAAAATTGGCGACGCTCGAATTGTCGGCGCGGACTGAAGACGGACTGGAGAATTGGATTGATTGGCTGTTGCAGCAGCGCACGGCAAGCCTCTAATATGCGCTGCGATTTTAAGTTTAGTCTTCTCCGCATGAATTATCAGCGCGATGCAGTCGATTAGATTAAAAACCAGCCGGAAACTGGCGCTGCTCGGCTTATTCGGTCTGACGATGGGCTATTTCGAAGCGGCGATTGTGGAGTATTTAAGGATGTTATACTATCCAGACGGTTTTGCCTTTCCGCTGGCAGATGTGCCGCTGCGATTACTGTGGATTGAAGTCGGACGCGAGGCGGCTTCGATAGCGATGTTAGTCGTAGTCGGTATGTTAGCAGGGATTTGTTTTATCGACCGTTTCGCCGGTTTTATGTTCGGCTTCGGCGTCTGGGATATAACCTATTATATTTTCTTGAAAATATTTGAGAATTGGCCGCCATCGCTATTGACCGAGGATGTGCTGTTTTTAATCCCGGCTGTATGGGTAGGTCCAGTCTGGGCGCCGGTTGGCGTGTCGATAGCCTTGATTTGGACGGCTGCGATTATCTGGCGCCGACTTGATAATGACAAACATTTAAATCTGACAACGACTGATTGGATTTTAGAAATCGGCGCCGGTTTGCTCATTATCGCCAGTTTTATGCTGCGAGCGCCGGATGCCATAGCCAAAGAGACATTGCCGACATTCCCGTGGTGGTTATGGGCGCTCGGTATGGCGTTAGGATTGTTCGTTTTTGCACGCGCTCTAAGGCGGAATATCCTATAAGGCATCATTATCTTTTATAAATCCGTTTGATGACTTCTTATCCTGAAGTCGTCCTGGTCATCAATCCAGGTTCGACTTCGACTAAATATGCGCTCTTTAGCCGCGGCGGCTGCATCGCCGAACGTGTCGTGAGGCACACGACAGATAAACTTGCCCCCCGCGCGCTGGACCAGTTCGACTACCGGCGGGCGCTAATCGACGCCGACTTAGTCCAGCTATTGAGCGAAGTGAAAATTGTCGGCGTCGTCGGGCGCGGCGGACTACTCAAACCTATCGAAGGCGGCGTATATCGCGTGAACAAAGTTATGCTGGATGAACTGCGTTCGCCGACGATAAGCAATCATGCCTCGAACCTCGGCGCAGCGCTTGCCGATTATTATGCCAGGCGCTTCGACGTCGAGGCTTTCATAGTGGATCCGGTGACAGTCGATGAGTTCGACGAACTCGCCCGCCTATCCGGCGTCAAATGGTGCCAACGCAAAAGCCGTTCGCACGCGCTTAATATCAAAACCGTCGCGCGCAAAGCCGCTGCAGCGGTCGGCAAAGCCGTCGCAGACACCCGCTTTGTTACAGCGCACCTCGGCGGTGGAACATCCATCGCCGCCGTCGTTGGCGGACGCATTGTGGATGTCAACGATGCGCTGCACGGAATGGGACCCTATTCGCCGGAACGTGCCGGCGCAATGCCGATTGGACCATTGATTGAACATTGCTTTTCAGGCGAGGTCACCCAAAAAGATCTGTTGGACGAATTGGCGCGTAAGTCCGGTCTAATGGCTTACTGTGGAACTTCGGACGTTAAGGAAATAATTGCCCGGGCGCATGCCGGCGATGAACAATCCGATCTGGCGCTGCGCGGAATGCTCTATCAAGACGCCAAAGAGATAGGCGCAATCGCCGCCGCGCTGAAGGGTCGGTTCGATGCCATAGTCATCACCGGCGGACTGGCGCATTCTGAAGAAATTATCGAAATGCTCAAAGAATATATTCAATTCTTGGGTCGCATCCTCGTCTTTCCCGGCGAAGGCGAACTTGAAGCCTTAGCCGAAGGCGCCTTCCGCGTCATCGACAAGGTAGAGGAGGCGAAGGAATACCGCTGATAAATCTGAAATCGCTACGGAACCGGATTAAATCTATCATCCAAATCCCGTCGGTGATAAACAGCGGTCAAATAAGCAGAGGTTGAAATGGAAAACCAGAATCGCGACGAACTTTTCACGCGTAAGGTCATCGCCGGCCGGCGAACCTATCACTTCAATGTGAAGCAATCGAACCATGGCGATATTTACATCGTCATTCACGAAGCGACGCCCGAAGCCGGCGTCGTCAAGCATCATCGCATCGTAGTTTATGAAGACCACATCGAAGATTTTCAGACTGGACTGGCGGAAGCCGCGGAATTTGTGCTGGACGCAGTCGCCGGCCGCGGCGAACTAAATCAAGAGTAGATATAAATCTGAAAAGAGGAAATCGTTCTACTTTTCGCTGACGCATCTAACGCTCATTAACTCAGAGGATTGACAGGATTGGATATTAAAACCTACGACCTGTCGAATTATGTGATGGCGTATCTGGATGTCATCCCGACCATAATAATGGTCGTCGATGACGATGTGCGCATCCTGACTTTCAACCGCACATCGACGGAAGTGTTAAGATTGGACGCCGCTAGCGCCATCACAACACGCGCCGGCGAAGTTCTACATTGCCTTCATTCAACCGACTCACCGGAAGGCTGCGGACGCGGACCGACGTGCAAAGACTGCATTATACGCAATTCGGTCAACGATGCGATGCAGAACCACGCGACTAAACGTAAATATCATCCGCTCTCGATTGTATCAGGCGAGAATATCCGGCATATCGAATGCTTGGTGACAACCTCGCCGATATCCTTCAACGGAATGACTTGCGCTATTCTAGTGCTGGAAGATATTTCCGAAATTGCCGAATTACGAAAACTCATCCCAATTTGCGCCTGGTGCCGCAAGATTCGCGACGATTCGAACTACTGGCAGTCGGTCGAGCAGTATCTGAGTAGAAAGATGCACTTCGACCTGACGCACGGCATCTGCCCGGATTGCGCGATTCAATTAAAGCAAGAAATCGAAACGAAAAACAGAAGCGTATAGGCGACAAATGAAATTCGGTATCTTCCTATTAATTCTGTTTGCCACTGTTCTTCCAACCTATTCATCATCGGCAATTGCGGTTGAACACCCCGACAACGCCGAAGATGAATGCCTCGCCACCAATCCTACCAATCCGTTGCAGAAAGCGGATCTGTATGCCTTATTCTGGATGAATGAGAAGGTGATTTGGATGGTCGAATCGTTCGATGCTACAATGATGAGACATTGTGGCGGCAGGTGCGCTGCCGCGTTGACACCGGCGAAAACCTTTTAGCGATGCAGCGCTCAAACTATACGAACCGGCTAAGGGAAGCAGAATGCGCCGTGCAGATTAGACCTGATAACTACCAAGCGCAACAGATGGATGCTATCGCCGCTTGCCGTGTCGCGCTCTTCAAGGGGTTATTTTCCAGCATCGCACTGTGAAGAAGTCTTATGCTGTAGCGCATAAAGACTTTTCTTTATCGACCGCTGCCAGTGACCCGCTGCTGCGATGCTGCTATAGCCTCGCCCGTAAGTATCAGGAATTAACCAAGAAACCAGCGGTTGCTCTGAAACTGCTCAGACTTGGCTGGGCAAAGCCGGATTCAGTAGCGTATTCCTTGGAAAATAGTCTCGCCTTCTCCCCCCGCTTGCGGCTATTGTTTGCTTCTCCCCCCGCTTGCGGCTACTGCTTGCTTCTCCCCCCGCTTGCGGCTATTGCTTGCTTCTCCCCCCGCTTGCGGGGGGATGAAAGGGGGGTGACCTTTCATCTTACATTGCACCGCGGGATGATGATTAATCAGAAATTCTTTTTTAGTTGTCAATCGCAGAGTATTGACAACGAAAATCTTACTACACCTCGCTATGCCCAAAACTAAAAAACTCCCGGCAATAACCGAACCAATGCGGATGTTTCTAACCGGGGATGAAGCGATTGCCCTGGGGGCGCGGGAAGCCGGCGTTTATTTCGCCTCGGCGTATCCGGGAACGCCCTCGACTGAAATACTTGAGACCTTCGCCCGGCTGCCGGGCGTCAAAGCCCAGTGGGCGGTCAACGAGAAAACAGCCTTCGAAACCGGCATCGGCGCTTCGATGGCAGGCGCCCGCACATTGGTCTGTATGAAACATGTCGGCGTCAATGTCGCGATGGATCCCCTGATGACCTTCGCCTACACCGGCGCTGTCGGTGGATTTGTGCTGGTCTCAGCCGACGACCCGGCGATGCACTCCTCGCAGAACGAGCAAGACAATCGCATTCTCGCTCGTTTTGCCAAAGTCCCAATGCTCGAACCCTCCGATTCCGCTGAAGCGCACGATTTTACTATGCTTGCCTATGAAATCAGCGAGCAATTTCAGACGCCTGTAATACTACGCATTACCACTCGTATTGCCCACGCCAAAGGCATCGTCCTATTAAATCCCTGGCCCGAACCCGTCGTCAAAGGCTTTGTTCGCAACATCGCACGCTTTGTGATGGTGCCGCAATATGCCCGACTGCGCCATCACGAAGTCGAAGCCCGTTATGTCCGCCTCCTGAAATATAGCGAAACCTCCCGACTGAACCATATCGAAGCCGGCGTCGGTGAAATAGGTTTTATAACCGGCGGCGTATCCTACGCGCATCTGCGTGAAGTTCTACCGGATGTTCCAGTGTTCAAAATCGGAATGTCCAATCCAATGCCCATCGCTAAAATCCGCGCCTTCGCCGCCGCGGTTAAAAAACTCATCGTGGTCGAGGAATTGGAGCCTTATTATGAGGAACAAATCCAGGCGGCAGGTATAAAGTGCGAAGGCAAGCGCTATTTCCCACTCGAGGGCGAACTAAATTCGGACATCGTCGAGGAGGGGTTGCGCTCAGCAGGTATCTTAAATGGAAAGCCACCGAAATATATCCCGGTCGAAATCGATGTTCTGCCGCGTCCGCCAGTGCTGTGCGCCGGCTGCCCGCACCGCACGGTGTTCAACGCCCTAAAGAAAATCAAAGCGGATGTGTTCGGCGACATCGGCTGCTACACCCTCGGCGCATTGACGCCGATTGAAGCGCTGCACGCTTGTATCTGTATGGGCGCATCGGTGGGAATGGCAGCCGGCGTCGGCATAGCGCGCGGCTCAAAGCGACCGGTCGTCGGCGTCATCGGCGATTCGACCTTCCTGCACAGCGGCGTCACCGGACTGCTCGACGCTGTGTATAATCAAGCGCCGCTATGCCTTATCATACTCGATAACCGCGCTACAGCGATGACCGGCGGCCAGCAGCATCCCGGCACCGGCGAAACCCTGCAAGGCGAACCAGCGCCAGCGGTCGATTATGTCGAACTGTGCAAAGCCTTAGGCGTCAAACATATCTATAGGCTCGATGCCTATGATTATAAAAAAGGCATCAAAACTCTAAAAGAAGCCACCGCGCTCGACGAACCAGCGGTCATCATCACCGACCGGCCGTGTATGCTCTACCCGACTAAACGCAAGTATGAAACCTTCAAGGTCCTGCTGGATATTTGTAACGGCTGCGCAGCCTGCGTGCGCATCGGCTGCCCGGCGATTGTCGTAGTCGATGAGACAACCCGTAAAGGCTTGCATAAAGTCGCCATCAATACCGCCGATTGCACCGGCTGCTCCCTTTGCCAGCAAGTCTGCCCGGTCGATGCTATTCTCACCGAAAGCGGACAGCGGCCGGTCGTGTTCGAAGAGAGATCGACCTGCGATATATGATGATGATGATGATGATGATGATGATGATGATAAAGCAAAGGCTTGAATCCTGCTGAGATATTTGCAGATTTGCTGTTATGAAAATACTCATACTAATTTGCGTTCATTAGGTCACAATTAATTAAACACATCACAAAAGATTAACGGACAAACAGATAACTTATTACATCTAATCTCTTATCCGTTCTATCGGTTTCATCCGTTGTGAATTATATTAGTTTGAGTGTCCTTAAGAACGCAACTTGATATCATAAGTCAAATTTAGAGCATAGAAATACAATCTATCGTTCAAATGACCACAACGCCGACAATATCTGAAGTCTTAGCCAAGTTAAAAAGGCTCGACTCCGATGATATGTTGCGCTTCGTGGTGGAGATGCCGCGCCAAATATTAGCGGCGGTAAAGACTTCGCAGGATTTTCATTCCGGCGACATTCCGCTTGACCATTCCAAACTGCACCTCTTAGGATTGGGCGGTTCGGCAATCGCCGGCGAATTGCTGCGCGATATCCTTTCGCCGCGCAAAAACATCAGCATCCATCGAGGGACGGATGTGCCACGCGACAAACGCGGCGTTATCGTTTCGAGTTATTCAGGCAACACGCTCGAAATCATCGAACTGGCGCGACGGGTTACCGGCGGATTGCGCACCGTGCTGTTTTTCTGCTCAGGCGGAGGTCTGGAGAGTCTCGGTCGCGAGTTGGACTTGCCCGTTTGGTCCATCCCCAAGGGCTATCAGCCGCGCGCTGCCGTCGGATGGTCGATGACTTACATCGCAGCCGCTGCCGAAAGATGGGGAGTTTGTCAGGATTTCGTCCGGCGTCTATCGGCCGCCGCTGCTAAGTTGAACGCTGATTTGAATTCCGGCTCGCTCGAGGATAATCCATTAGTTCAATCGGCTTTGCCAATCGCACAGAGTATAGTCGGGCGCAATACAGTCATCTTCCATTCGATAGGCAGCGCCGGGCTAGCGCGCCGCTTTGCCGCCCAAATTAACGAGAACGGCAAGCAGCCTGCTTTCCCACTGGTCATTCCGGAAGCATTGCACAACGGCGTCGAAGGCATCGGCAGCGCCGATCCGACCAAAACCTGTCTTATATTCATCCCCGACCCGAGCGACCCTAAATCGCTCAGCGAAGCGATATTTAGGACAGCTGACTATTTTTCGCAACGCGGATTTAATTGCCTGCAGTTTCCCGCTCACGGTGCGGAAAGGTTCGTATCAATTCTATATCGATTGTTCATTGCCGACATTGCCAGTTTGTTTTTAGCCGCGCTGAAGGGCATAGACCCGACCCCGATTCCGACTATTACCGAATTAAAGGCGATGCAGTCGAAAAGGTGAATTGAAGAAGCGGACGAAACGGACAACACAAACACCTAGCGCTATGTCAAGCGTAAGATGTCGTCATCCTGAACGAAGTGAAGGATATCATCCTAAAGACTTACTTAACCAGACGAGATCCTTCACTTCGTTCAGGATGATATACGACATTGCACAATTGACATAACACTAGACATTCAGGCGCTCCTCAATGAAAGTCATCATACCGGTTGCGGGTTTAGGCAGCCGCTTAAGACCACACACCTTCACGCAGCCCAAAGCCTTGCTGCCATTAGCCGGCAAACCAATTGTAGGGCATATTGTTGACCAGGTTACGGCTTGGGGCGGCGACCGGCTGGTATTCATCATCGGGCATTTCGGTGACCAGATTGAGCATTATTTACGCCGGAATTATCATCTGCCAATGGAGTTTCGCAGGCAGGAGATGGCGCTCGGGCTTGGCCATGCCGTGCTTATCGGACTGGATGATACAGACAGGGACGTTCTTATTATCTTAGGCGACACGCTTTTAGATGCTGATTTGAGTCCTCTAATTCAGCGCGGTGAAACCGCCATCGGCGTGAAGGAAGTCGAAGACGCCCGCAAATTCGGCGTCGTAGAAATGGAAGACGGCCGCGTCAAACGATTGGTCGAAAAACCGCCTCAGCCACCGTCGAATTTGGCGATCGTCGGCGTATATTATATCCGCGACGGCGCTTGTCTGAAAGCCGCCGGCGAAGAAGTCATCAAACGCGGCAAGATGGTGAAGAACGAATACCAGTTGACCGACGCTTTGCAGATAATGCTGGAATGGCAAGAGCATATCGGCATTTTCCACATCGAAGGCTGGTTCGACTGCGGTAAACCGGAGACGATCCTCGAAACAAATCGCTTCCTCTTCGATAAATTAGGCAGTTCAAATCAAGCGGAAATATGCAACGATTCCATCATCGTTCCCCCAGTCCATATCGCGCCAGGCGCGCATATTGTGCGCTCGATCATCGGACCCTATGCTGTAATCGGAGAAAATTCGATTGTGCAAAATTCGAATGTGCGCGACAGTCTCATCGGTGAAGAGACGCATCTAGAGCGCGCGGTCGTCGCCGACTCTATCATCGGCAACCGCACGCGCATCAACGGCCGTGTGCATCGTCTGAATTTAGGCGCGGCGAGTGAAATCGAAGTGTAATGGACAAAATGGACAATATTGACAAAATTGACATAACCGCAATATTTAACCTATTAACTTTTAATTTCTAACTTTAGGAACATTACTACATTGAAAAACAACGGAGAGTATATCTTTACATCGGAATCGGTTACCGAGGGACATCCCGACAAGATAGCCGACCAGATTTCCGACGCCGTATTGGATGCGGTGTTAAAGGACGACCCGTTCGGACGGGTGGCTTGCGAAACCTTCCTGACGACAGGAATGGCGTTGGTTGGAGGTGAAATTACGACGACCACTTATGTTGACATTCCGCGCCTGGCGCGTTATGTGATAAAAGACATCGGTTATGTTGACGCGGCTTATGGCTTCGATTATGAGACCTGCGCAGTCATCACGACCATCGACCAGCAGTCAGCCGATATCGCGATGGGCGTCGACCGCGCCGGCGCCGGCGACCAGGGAATGATGATCGGCTTCGCAACCACTGAAACGCCGGAACTGATGCCGCTGCCAATACAACTCGCACATACGCTCGCCAAACGACTGGCGGAACTGCGCAAAAACGGAACCCTGCCTTACCTCCGCCCAGATGGCAAAACCCAAGTTTCCATTCGCTACCGCGACGGCAAGCCGGTAGCCGTAGATACCGTTGTCGTCTCCGCACAGCATAATCCGGATGTAACTCAAGCCCGCATCCGCGAAGATATTCTCGAACAGGTCATTCACCCTGTCATACCGGATGAATATCTCGATAAGAAGAAGTTAGTCACACACATCAATCCGACCGGCCGATTTGTGTTGGGCGGACCGCATGCTGACACCGGTCTGACAGGTCGGAAGATAGTCGTTGACACTTACGGTGGTTATGCCTTGCACGGCGGCGGCTGCTTTTCGGGAAAAGATCCAACTAAAGTCGATCGCTCGGCGGCTTATGCCGCACGCCATCTGGCGCGTAATGTCGTCGCCGCCGGTCTAGCCGAACGCTGCCAAATCCAAGTCGCTTACGCTATCGGCGTCGCCGAGCCAGTCTCGCTGTCCATCGACACCTCCGGCACAGGCGCTATGCCAGACCAAAAATTGACGGATCTAATCACCCGTAAAGTTGACCTCACGCCAGCCGGCATCATCGAAAGGCTCGACTTGCGCCGTCCGATATACCGCGCCACCGCGGCTTACGGACACTTCGGACGCACCGAAGACTCCTTCACCTGGGAGCGCAACGACCTCGTCGATACGCTGCTGAAGTAATAAAACTATGTTATGATATATTAATGACTAATGAGCTAATTGCAAAATTGTTGGATTTATTAACTGATGGCAAGGCGGACGCCCTCGTCCGCCGCATTCTATGTTTGGTTTTCGGCGGACGAGGGCGTCCGCCTTGCCAGGTCTGAGTTTTCTGGATTGATCATCACTTTTGCAATTACCTCTAATTATATCGATAAGTTAGCTTATGGCGCAAATTGAGTCATCGGCGCAAATTGGGTCATCCTGAACGAAGTGAAGGATCTCGTCTCCTTTTGTCCAAACGAAATGCTTCCCCCTGCCTGCGCAGGGATCAGTATGACACAATTCATCAATAACCTAATGTGTCAACACAACTAATGACTAATGAATAATAATCTGACTAAAGTCGAGTTTAGTGTTGGAAATCACACTGGCGAAAATGCTATTTCCTTAATAATTAGAAAATTAAAGTCGCAGGTGGCATTTAACCGCCTGCGCTTCATTTATACCTCTCATTTAAACAAGAGGAGTTAATTTTATGAACACCCTTCGCGCGCCGCTTTCAGGTTTGGTTGCGACGCTGGCACTGTTCATCGCCTCCTGCACATTGGAACCTCCCGGAATGCCAACCTGGACAGTTCAAGGCACAGTGCCTTTCAGCGAACGCGTCTATCGAATGGGCGAATTGCTCACCGATTCCGCGCGAATGGCTCGACGAGGCTGGGGCATCGTCCTGAACAGCCGCGATTCAGTGCTGCAATTCGAATCCCGCGACACCATCGAATATCAAGCCATCGGCGACCGCCTGACTTATGAAGCCTCGCCTGTCGAACAATACAGCAACCGCATCGACACCATCCACATCACCGAACCCCGTCCCGACGCTGATACTATTAATATCTCGGAAGCCAATCCAACCCTGCAAGCCGGCTATCAAGGCTCGGTCGCCCCGTTTGTGATGCAGCAAGCCCAAGATACGCTGGTCTTCGATGTTTTTCGCTGGGTGAATGTCTTTTACGGCTGGATGCGTCTCACCGTCACTAATGAATATCCGTTTCCCATCGATAATCTAATCATCCAGTTGACGAATCTCGAAAACGGCGACCCACTCGGCGCCGTGCGCTTCCTGCAGCGCATAATGCCCGGCGTTACCCTAACCGACAGCCTGTCGTTAGCCGGTAAATATGTGCAGAACGAGATTTTAATGACCGCCGACGCAACTTCCCCCGGCACACCAAACACGGTTACTATCGCCGGCGACGAGAAGATGAACCTTCTCATCAGCATCAGCGAAACCGATGTCGAATCTGCGGAAGCCAAAGTTGCCGCACAAAGTTTTAACCAATCGGACGAGTTAGCCTACAATAACCGCAATAAAATTATTCGTGCCGAAATAAAATCCGGCCGCGCCTTTTTTACGCTGCGAAATACGACCCGAATGCGCCTCTTTTCAGAGATGCGCTTCCTCAATATCCGCGACTCGAGTGGAAATCCTCTAGAGCAAAATGTCACCTTAGAACCGCTGTCCGGTAGTGAGTTGATGGTCTTAGATCTAACCGGCGCGACCATTACGATGACCATCGCCGATCAAAGACTTTTAGTTGACAACCGCGTTACTATCGAAGATTCGGACTCGACCCGCTATATGGGCACCGCCTATCAGGTCATTTCCGGCGACCAAGGCGTCGATGTCGAATACTGGACCGACGAGTTGATTATGCGGCGCTTCGAAGGCGCGCTCGACAGCGTCCGCGTCGATATCCCCGACTTCATCAACGCCATCGATATGCCCAAAGGTTTGGACAGCGTCAATTTTACGCGCGATACGATTTATCTCTTCATCGAGAATCAAAGCGCGATGCTGATGAAGTTGAACTTTGATATCCTCGCCAACAACAGTCAAAACGGCCGTAATTATGCTATTCCTGTGAGCAGTGATTTGCTGCCTGGGCTAAATACCATCATCGTTCCTAATTCAGACCGGTTATTGTCGGTCGTGCCAGATACTATCAGTATTTATGGCTGGGCAGGTCTGGGACGCTATTACTTCCCACAATTTGGCTATCGCGTCGGCGATATAAACGAAAACGATGGCGTCTTCGGTAATATCCTCATCCGCTCGGCGTTGAAATTTACCATCGGCTTGACGACCATAACCACCGACCTGACCCACTTGAAGGAACCGCTCGACCTTGACATCGAAAACGTCAAACTGGATGCACATCTGATAAACAGCATTCCTTTGGCAGGAACAGTGAAATTACTGATGGGCAACGACAGCCTGGCGATGGACACGGTCGCCAACATAGTTATTCCACGCCGGCAGATTGTCCATCGCCGGGTCATTGCCGCGGCGGAAACTAGTTACACACTTCAAATACCGCAGTCGTCGCTAAGAAAAATGCGGCGAAAACCGCTCTACACCCAGCAGATAATACAACTGCAGAGCAGTCAGGGGGACACAGCGTGGATTTATCCTGCCGACTCGCTCGTCGTGCAAGCCGCGGCGACGATTTTCTACAAAATCAACGCTGAAGGAGGTAACTAATGAACGCTCTCCATAAGAAATTCGTCGCCTGGGCGCTGTGTTTGAGCGCTGTATTCGGCGCCTGTTCCGCTGCTTATGCACAGCCGATGCGCTACGGACGCAGCGTAGCCCTAGCCGGCTCCGGAGCGCTGGGAATGTATGGCGTTCAAGCCGAAGGCTGGAATCCAGCCAACCTCGGCCTCAAAGCCAACTCCAAGTTCTCCGTCCAACTGCCTTCCTTCGGGATGTTCTTCGGCAACAATGCCTTTACTCCCCAATATATCAGCGACACCTTCCAGGAAGGGAGTTTCCTCGACTCGACCATCAAGCGGGATATCCTATCGCAGATGGACGCCGACCAATTGCGCCTCGACGCTCAATTTGGACTGCCCCTCTTCGGCTTGTCAACCGAACGGATAGGTTTCAATCTGAATACTCATCTACTCTCTAAAGTTGCCATTCCAGCGGATATTTTCGAACTATGTCTCACCGGCTGGATTGAAAATCAAATTTATGATTTCAGTTCGGTTGAAGAGGATATTATGGCTTACTGGACGGCGGGACTCACTGTCGGGACACCCCTGCCGGTCGTGCCGTTTATGAAGGAATTTGCGGTCGGAGCGACCTTTCGCTATATCGGAGGGATAGGATTTACCAAATTGGAAGAGAAAACCGGCGCTTTGCAGGTGACTAACGAGACGATTCGCGCCGAGGGGATGTCGCGCTTTTTAGTTGGCGAGAAGGGCGGCGATGGCGTAGGATTGGATTTGGGCGCGGCTGGCCGGCTGCCCATATTTGATATGTATGTCGGAATGACGCTCGGTAATCTCATTGGCTCGATCAACTGGAACTCGGTCGAAGCGCGCGAGAAGCATTTTAACCGCGATTCCGGCTTGAATATAGACTCGCTCAACCGTAATGAATACTGGAAACATTTTCTCTATCAGACCGACACATCCTATAGTTACGGCGTTTATGAGACGCCGCTGCCGCGTTATCTGCTGCTGTCAGCAGACTTGCCCTATTTAAGCGGCGCCGGCGATTTATTCTTCAGTTATTATCAAGGCTTAAACAACACTGCCGGCCAGAATACGACGCCGCGTCTGGCGCTTGGTTCTGAATTCCGCTGGATACCTATTTTACCTTTGCGAGTGGGCGCGGCGGTCGGCGGCGTCGAAGCCTTTGAACTCGGCGGCGGCTTCGGACTGCGTCTGCTCGGCTACAGCCTGAACTTCGGCGTCTCCTGGCAACGCGGCGTTTTAGCCGGCGCCAAAGGCTTCTCCTTCGCCCTGACCCAAAGCCTCGGTCCAAGTTTCAAGCGGAAAGGTATATAAGTTGCCAACTCATTTCTTCTTCCGCACGGCTTCTGATTTCAAAAACTCCAATACGGCTTGAACGCCATGACTATCGGCGTATTTGGCAATTTTGCGGTAGCCGGCGCCGTAGTCGGCGTCGGTCGATTTCTCATAACTATTGATAAAGAATCTGCCTCGTAAAGTGCCGATGCGGCTGTAAATAAGCGACGATGCCCAGTTAGCGCTGCCCTCCTTTAAGTCTTGCGGTAAGTCGTCAGCGTCGTTTTCATGCTGCCAAATATGCATCAATTCGTGGGCGATGACGCCGCGGAAAAAATCTTCCGGCAGCCCGCTTAAAATGAATATGGTGGCTCTCTCGTCGCCAGGCGCGTGTTTGCCGTTGTCCCAGCGGGCAGCGGCAAATGGATCCGACCCGGGCGCGCTCTTAACGCCCGGCAGACGCTCAGCTGATACTAATTCTATTCTTAAGCCTAAAGTTGCGACGACAATGCCAAACGACGCCATATCATCGCGCACCGTCTCCAGCAGCATCCGTGCTTTTTCCGGCTGCGTGACGGAAGTTTGCGCGCAGACCGAACATACCCAGCGGTTCCTCTCGAGTTCGACGCCATCGCGGGTGACTAATCTGCCGCAGACCATGCAGACCGGAAACTCGTGCGAGTGTCGGATATGAAAGCGGTTACCCCAGAAGTCGCTGAAGGCTGAATCGATGAGCGGCTCGCCGCATACATCGCAGAGCGGCGCGATATATCTAACGAAACAATCGTTGTGATAAGATTTCCCCTGATAGCCGATAAATTTCGGTTCGGCGATGGGTTTGCGGCAATGCGTGCAAATTTGACGCTGCGAGTCCTCTATACAGATTTTATGGTGGAATCGGTCCGATTTATCCTTGATGTAGTCGTCTTTGATCGGCTCGCCGCAAGTCGCGCAGCGAAAACATTCCGGATGATATAAATCGTTCTCAATTACCACCGCCTGTTTGGTGATTTCCTTACCGCAAGCCGCACAAATATATTTGGACTGCCCCCAAACCGGATTATCCAAAAACGCAAACAGCCCTAAAATCCCTATCGTCCAAAACATCCCTATATAAAGGCGTTTAACCATAATTGCAACGGATTAGGGCTTAATTGCCACCGGAATATAACCTTCGACTTTCGTCGGGCTGATATGCCCGTTGAAAGGCTGAACATAAGTTCTGATAATTCCCCGCGGGCAGGGAAATTCGCGCGCCGGCTCACTGGCGGTAACTTCGATGATGAAATCAGCCCAAATCGGCGCAGCGCCGGACGAACCGGTGACGCCCTGACCGTTTGCGCGGAACATCTGGCGGTTGTCGTCATAGCCAACCCACACTACGACGGCAAGTGTCGGTGTAGCGCCGACGAACCAACTGTCGCGGTAATCGCTCGAGGTGCCAGTCTTGCCGAAGGCGACGCCGCTAAATCCCTTCCGTCGTATGATTGTCCCCGTGCCTTCGTCGATGACGCCAGTCAGCATATCGATTAATTGATAGACGATTTCAGCATCGAAACGTTCTTCGCCAACTGAGAATAATTCCGCCAGAGGTTCGCCGCCGATACCTTCGATACGGTTGAGCAGCCGTGAGTCGATGAACACACCCTGACGGGCGATAGTGGCGATGATAGTTGCCATTTCGACCATCGTGATGCCAGTAGAGCCGAGCGCCAGCGATAAATGTGGCTCGAGCGCTGAATTCACGCCCAACCGACGCGCCGTTTCGACAACTTGCATCGGCCCAACCTTATAAATCAATTGCGCCGCAACAGTATTTATCGAATGCTCCAGAGCATATTTTAAGGTCATAGAGCCTAAATACTTTTTTGTGTAATTACGCGGGCTCCAAGTCCTGTTTTTATCTATAGTTAAAATAACAGGTTCATCGACGAAAACGGAAGTTGGCGAAATGGGCAGATTTTCCAGAGCGGCTAAATATATCACCGGTTTGAAGGCTGAGCCAGGCTGACGGCGTGAAATCACCGCGCGGTTGTATGGACTCTCGAGATAGTTGCGACCGCCGTCCAAGGCTAAAATCTGACCGGTCGCGACTTCGACCGCCACCAAGCCGCCCTCGAGACGACCCGTGTCGCCCTCCGGCGGAACTTTCAGATTGAGTTCCAACAAGTCCACGCCGGTAGCAACGACGCGCTCGGCAATGCGCTGTAGACGGGCGTCGATGGTCGTGAAAATTCTAACCCCCCCATAAGTTACGGCATCGTTGCCGATATGTTCGCGGGCTTGGTCAAGCGTAGCGTCAACGGCGTATGAACCGCGCTCCGGCGGCGGCGCAACGTTAGTTATGTGCAGCGGACAAGTCATAAGGCTGTCGATTTGCTGCGGCTGGATATAACCCGCACGTGCCATCCGGACGAGGATAGTTCGCTGCCGTTCGCGCGCCCGCGGCAGATAGTTGAACGGATCCAAACGTGCCGGGGCATTTGGTAGCCCAGCCAGCAGCGCCGCTTCGTGCAACTCCAACTGGTGCGCGCTTTTATTAAAATAAGTCCTAGCCGCACGCTGGACGCCATAGGCGAATCGTCCAAAATAAACTAAATTACAATAAGCCTCGAGAATCTCTTCCTTGCTGAAGCGGTCTTCGATGGCGACCGCCGCCAGCGCCTCAAGAACTTTTCGCTCCCAAGAACGCTTAAATGTAAAGAACAAATTCTTCGCCAACTGCTGCGTGATAGACGACCCGCCAGGGGCATCGTCGCCTTGCCTTATATTCAGCCAGAGCGCGCGCAGAACCGCCAAATGGTCAATGCCAAAATGATGATAGAAACGTTTATCTTCAGCGGCTAAAACGGCATGGATAAAATGCGGTGAAATACGATCGAGAGCAACATACTGTCTTCCGCCAAGCCGACCAATCAGTTCGCCATTACGGGCATAGATTTCCGTCGCCGGCGTCGAAGCCAATACCCGCAGGTCTTCCGGCAGCCGCGGTATCTGCGGCGCGGATTTGAGCGTCAACACTGCCGCGCTGAGAATGGCTATGACTATCAACGCATTGACTGCCCGCAAAAGCGCCTTAAACATCGCTAAGGCGCCTCGCTGTCCTGTTCGAAACCCGGTAGCGGTTCATCAGCGCCAGCCACCGGATCGAAGAGCGTATCGCTGCCCTGCCACGCTAAAGCAAATGATAATCGCTCGAAAGCCTCGTCGGAGATAGGATAACTGATGACAGTCAAACCTTCAGCGCCAGATGTTTCAAAGCCAATGTAAGCGAAGCCGCTGTTCGACGCCGGTGCAAGTCCGACTTGCAGTAATGGTTTAGGCAGCGAGAGCAGAATGGTAGGGTCGGGAAAGATGCGATTTCGCTCCGACTCAGGTATGACAAACAGGTAGGAAATAAACTTCTCGCCGAGATAGATGCGACCGGCGAAGGCAGAATTATGGGCTAATCCGCCGCGCTGCAACCTTCCAGCGCCAGAAATTGCGGCTGCTGCTGCAGGCGAGATGTTTAAAGTGAGCAGAATATTATCGTGGGCGTCGAGCAACAATGCAGCGCCGCCGTCGCCCTGCCGCTGAATCAAAGCCCGCCGCCAATCGCTCGTGTAGTAATAGGCTAAGAGTTCGATGGATTTGATGATCTCAGCCCGCTGTTCCTCCGGCAGCGATAGATAGAGTCCGACGAATTTGGCTGGCGAGATAGAGAGCGATTCACCGGATGGGACTAAAGCCAGCAGTTCGCCGAAATTTGCCACACGATCGGCTTCCAACCGCAATTGAACGGTCATAGCCGCTTCGCCCTCCAATTGCTTCGAGGCTTGACGAGTCTTCTCTTCCTGTGCCCAGAGCGTTCCCCAAGCTTGCCGCTCAGTATTATGGTTGTTGAGCCAGCGGCCGATGAGCCGTTCGATTAAGTGCGTTTGCCACTCGACCAAGCCCAGAACGACAAACAATCCAAACAACATTAGAGCGCTGTTAAAGGATTTTGAACTTCGTTGGATTCTACGAATGGCAGTTGGCTTTTTCGTTCGTATGCGCGGCATTGGGGGACTGTTCTAAGCTGCTTTGTTCTGACGCGCCATCAACTCCTCGGCTAACGACAGATAGTCGCGCGCGCCTTGCGAAGACGCTGCCAGATAGATTGCCGGACGCCCAAAACTCGGCGCCTCCGCCAGACGAACATTCCTGTGAACAATGGTTTCAAAGGTGTGTTGGGGGAAAAATTTCCGCACTTCCTCGCGCACCTGCCGGGCTAAATTGAGACGCGGGTCGAACATCGTCAACACTAATCCTTCCATCTCCAAAGCCGGATTGAGCCGTTTCTGCACAAGACGAATTGTGTTGAGCAACTGTGTCAAACCCTCCAACGCAAAATATTCGGATTGTATGGGAATAAGCGCCGTATCGGCAGCGGTCAATCCGTTCAAGGTCAATAGTCCCAGCGACGGCGGACAATCGATCAAAATATATTCATACGACCGACGTAACGGTTCGACCGCCTTTTTCAGCGCATATTCACGCTCGGCGATGGCCACGAGTTCGATTTCAGCGCCAACCAATTTTATATGCGAAGGCAGAAGCGCAAGATGAGCAAAGTCGGTTGGACGCACAGCCTGCTCAGCCGGAAGACCATCGATAAGCACATCATAGACGCAAGGTTCATCCCGCTCAAGATGAACATTCAGCGATGACGAAGAATTCGCTTGCGGGTCAATATCCAGCAAAAGACAGCGCTTTTCGGCGACAGCCAAGGCTGCTGCCAGATTGACAGCAGTCGTCGTCTTGCCCACGCCGCCCTTCTGATTGGCTATGACGATGACGCGTGATATATTAGCGTCCACTCCAAAACGGAAAGAGATTTATCTGCCAGCCAAGACCGCCAAACTTGCTTACATCTGCCCCAATGGGCGAATACTGCGTCCACATCAATCCGCCGCGCAGCAACAGCAAATCGCCGCGCCACAACGTAAAATCAGCTCCAGCGCTCCAAGATAACATTTTTTCAGTGTCGTCGAAGTCGAAGGTCGTCGTCGTGACCGTGCCGGAAGCAATAGTCGTTCCACCGCGGTTAGTGGTAATCGACCGCTGCGCATAGCCGATGGAGGCTTTCAACGATATATCCAGCCAGTTGCGCAATTTAGGCAGCAAATAAAAACCCCCGGCTGTTAAAAAGGCGGTATTTTGACGCATCACATTGACATCCCAGCGCTGCGTAAAACCGAAGACATCCAATGCCGCCGGATAGTTGAGCGTTGTCTGGTCGTGGATAACGCCGGCAGTGGCTTCGAACCCAATAATAGGATTGGCGAAATAGCGATAAGCAAAACCCAACGCCGGGGCTTTTGCGCTACGTTCGCCCGTCATAAGTTGACTCCACGAAAACACCGTATCCGGAAAGAACGGACTGGTTTGCGTCAAGGTGAAATTAGCGCCGACCTCCTCGCCGTTTAAAATTTGATAGCCTATGAACGGCGTCAATAAGTGCCGGGCTTCCCGCGCCGACGATACCTGTTCAGCCGCGAAAGCCGCGCCGCTAATACTTAAAAGTAGTATGATTACTACTTGTTTCAAGATGGCTCCAGTATAAGTTGAAAGTTCAAAGTTGAAAGATGAAAGTAAGTAAGCAAGTGAATAGTGAAAAATACCGTCCACTTAGCCTATATTACCCATTTTATTCACATTGTCATATCGACATCTTTTAGTATAAACATATTTAAGTCTTTAATCAATAGATTCCACGTTTAAACAGACGCTTGTTCATTATCTGCCTCAACAGCGCCGAGGTCGAGGTGGCGGCCAAGCAAATTCACGAATTTCCAACGTTCGCCCGGCAGACGTTCAGCCTCGAGTCGATTGAAGGCGTCCATCTTGGAATCGATTTCATCCGCAAAATGAAGCAGAAAGGCTTCACGAGTCTTGGGCGCAGTCGGTGAACCCTGCTCTGGACCGCCCTGATGCGAAAGAACTAAATGTTGCACGGCATCGAGAAGCGCAGCCGGAAAGCCTTCGATCTCAGCCGTGTTCCGGGCTATCCACTGCGCACCCAATACGATATGGCCTACCAGCCGCCCACGATCGCTATAGTCGATTAGAACATCGTAATTGTATTCTTCAATTTTACCGATGTCGTGCAGCAGAGCGCCGGTCAACAATAAGTCGCGGTCGGCTTCAGGATACAGCCTCGCCAGCCAACGACAAAGCCGAACTGTTGTGAGAGTATGTTCCAACAGCCCGCCAAGACGATTGTGATGCCAAAGTTTGCCCGCCGGAGCGCGTTTGAAAGCCGAAGAAAATCCCTCATCATTGAAAAACGAATCCAGCAGCGCCCGCAGATTATCATTCCGCACCAACCCGACCATCTTAAGCAATCGCGCAAACATCATATCGATATCGCCGCTCGCCGCAGGTGTCAAATCAGCATAATCGACTTCATCGGATGGGCGAACTTTACGGATGCGACGGACTGTTAAAGCCCGGCTGTCGCGAAATTGTTCGACGCCGGCTTGAATCTTGACGACATCGCCTTCGCCGAAATCCTTGAACAGCGCTTCTGCGTCATCCCATATATTGCCGAACATTCGCCCCGACCGATCGCCGAACTCCAGACGCAGGTATTGCCCGCCGTCCTTGCGCGACTTTAACTCTTTGCCGCGCACCACCACAAAACCGGTGAAACTGTCGCCGACTAAGTGGTCCTTAAGATAACGAACCGATTTCGATTTTGGATTTTGGATTTTAATGCTAATGTTTAATGCTAATGCTAATATCTACAGAAATATATATTTATCATCATCATCATCATCATCATCATCATATTCATATTCACCACTTCATCAAATTCACCTTGTCGATATCCACCGACTCCTTATGCTTAAATATTGTCACGATTATCGCCAGCCCGACTGCGACCTCCGCCGCCGCCACCGCCATCACAAAAAACACTAACGCCTGCCCGGTTACATTCGGAATAAATCGCCCGAACGCCACCAGCGCTAAATTCGCCGCGTTCAGCATCAACTCGATTGACATAAAGATGATGATGGCGTTTCGCCGCGTCAATACTCCCGCCGCGCCAATGCAGAACAACAGCGCCGACAGGACTAAATACCAATTAAGTCCGACCATCAGTCCCGCCTCCCTCCGGCGCCTGTTCCGGACTTTTCTGTTTCAACATCGCAACCACCCCGATAATGGCTATCAACAGCAATACCGACGCCACCTCAAACGGCAATAAAAACCGCCTGTAGAGCGCCAGCCCAACTGCCGCCGGCGACCCCATATCGGTATCTAATGGCGCCGGTGGGCTGACTAATCCCTTCATTGCAGCCAGCGCCACCAGCAGTATCCCCGCCGCCACGACCAGCCCTAACGCCCGCCGCATCCCTGTCGTGAGCTCCCAGGTCTGCTTGTCCCGCAGATTCAGCAACATCACGATGAACAAAAACAGCACCATTATCGCCCCTGCATAAACCATCACCTGCAACGCCGCGATAAATGGCGCCCCGAGCAGCACATACAGCGCCGCCAACCCGAAAAACGCCAGCGTTAAATACAGCGCCGATGTTACCGGATTCTTTGTTAGAATGACCATCATTCCCGCCCCAATGACGGTCAACCCGATGATTAGAAAAAGTATTAATTCCATTGGTTTATTCTAAAATTGACTGTTTAAACTCGCTTGTTTGCCTTATCCTCCCCCGTCTGTCCCGCCGCTTTGTCCACTCACCATCACCATCATCATTTCGCGCGTTTGCGCGAGAATCTTACAAATTCTCGACTTCCCTTCTAAACTCCCCCGCATCCTGAAACCGTCGATACACTGACGCAAACCGGATATATGCCACCTCGTCCACCGCCTTCAGCCGCGTCATCACCATAGCCCCAATCTCCGCCGATGACATCTCGACTGCTTCTTTCTCATAGCATTGCTCTTCGATCTCGCGCACCATCTGCTCGATAGTCTCGCTCGCTACCAGCCGTTTTGCGCAGGCAATTACTATCCCGCCCTTCAGTTTGGCGCGGTCGAACGGCTCCCGCCGCCCGTCCTGCTTGACTACCATCAACGGCGCGCCTTCGATGTATTCGTAAGTCGTGAACCGCCGACCGCAGCCTAAACACTCCCGTCTGCGCCGCGTCGCCGCCCCATCCTTCAGCGCCCGGCTATCCACCACCTTATCGTCCGGATGTCCGCAATAAGGACAATTCATTACGCTCCATACAAATCGTTGGTATTCACCGGCTTACCCTGCAGTTTGAGGTAGTAGAACAGCTGCCCCTTGTGCTGCTTGAGATGGCCCACCATTTCGAGCAGCCGCTGTCCGAGCGGCAACTCCTCCGTATCCCATGGCGCTTTGGATATCTCTTTGTCCAGGCGCTCTTCGCCGGCCAGCGTTAACATCTCCAGCGCGGTCTTCTTATCCGCCGCCAGCATAGCCTTGGCTTCAGCCACGCTGCTTACAGTCGGCAGTTTCTCTGCCGGTGGCAGCATCATTTCCGGCGGGATGTTATTGATGTCTATATCCGGCGGAAAACCCCAATCCCCTGTCACGAAGCCCTTGCAGCACATCCCACATGCATCAGTCATATGATGCAGCAACTGCCCGACGGTCATCCAATTACTTCCCGTCGCCGGCTTCCACCCCAACTCGCTGTCGCTGACCATATCCATCAGTCTCTCCGCGACTGCGTAGTTATACTCAATCCCCCCGCGCAGCAGTGTTGTCCAATTCATAGTGTGGTTTCCTTTATAGTTTTGATTATTATTTGGTTATGCGAATATGTTTGTCATTCTGACCCCTGCGAAAGCAGGGGGAAGAATCTCGTCTGGAAATACTAAATGTCCGTCATTCTGACCCCTGTAAAAGCAGGATTAAGCATCTCGTCCCCTCTAATCATAAGCGCTTTCTCGCGGTGCGATCCGATGAACGATGACCAGCCTTTTATCATCATCCACCGAATACAATATGCACTAATCTCCAATCCTAATGCGATACCGGTTAACGCTGTCGGTCAGTTTGATACAGCCAGGCGGACGGGGAGTCGTGGTCAACACGAGCAACTTTG
>VGIO01000013.1 GCA_016867855.1 Calditrichota bacterium | reverse complement strand
TAGTCATTCAAAGCCCAAACCGCGATATTCTCAAGATATATGAACTTTGGCCGCGACGCGCCTGGTTATCGGTGTCGCCGCGCAGCGGACAACTCGCCGGCGGCGGCGCCAACACAGCGCTGACTATTCAATTCGACGCCTCCTATTTCCTCCAAGGTGTTCGACAGGCTGAAATCGAGATTCACGATATAATGCGCGGCGAAGTTATCCCGGTGACCACTATTTTAACTACCAACGGCGGTCCGGCAGTCGTGCAAGGATTAGTGCGCGGCGACCGGGAAGCCGATTGGTCGCGGACGATCCTCACACTGAATAATCGAGTTATCTATAACCGCGTCGACCAAGAAGGCGCGTTTAGAATTGAAAATCTATTCCCTGGCCGCTACCGTTTGAGAGCCGACCTGGCTGGATTTTTGCCGTTCGTCAGCGATTCGTTCAACCTGGCGGCTAACGAAGTGCGCGGCTTCGACATTCAACTACGGCATCTGCCGGTCGGATACATCGAAGGCATTGTAGAGAGTGTCTATGACACGGTTTTAGCCGGCGTCGAAGTCAGCGCCATCGGCGCCGACGGCCGCGCCGCCGGCATCGATACGACGGAAGCCAATGGTTTTTATTCGATTTTGCTTCCACAGGGCGTTTATCGGGTCGTAACCCGTCTGACCGGCTGGCGCGCCGCGCCGGTTCTCAATGTGCAAGTTAGAGATAATGAGCGGACGCGGGTCAATATCGAGATGGATGACCGGCTG
The DNA here is from genome assembly GCA_016867855.1 of Calditrichota bacterium. Taxonomy (GTDB): domain Bacteria; phylum Electryoneota; class AABM5-125-24; order Hatepunaeales; family Hatepunaeaceae; genus VGIO01. The sequence goes on along the minus strand of VGIO01000013.1, from coordinate 28,149 downwards.
GCGGTGCGCGCCCTGCGCACCGACGGACGCTTCGACGACCGGATATTGTTGTCCTGGTTGCCGGCCGGCGTCGATGGCGAGGCTGTAGTCTTAAGCCACGATGCAGGTCCAGCAGCGAATGCAATATATATGCGCGACCGCTGGGACATCGTCGCCACTCGCTTCGAGCCGCCCGGCGAGTGCGATATCACCGGCCTCTCGGTGCGCATCGACCGCGACTGGCCCGACGCCTGGGACGACGCTATCTATTTGTATGTCTTCGCCGAAGATCCCAACACCGGCCTCCCCGGCGATTCGCTGACCTCAATATTAGTCAACCAGCACATCGGCAATAACCTCGAATGGGTCAGCGTTCCAACCCGCGGTTTGCGCTTCATCAGCCGGCCGTTTTTCGTCGGCTTCCGCCAAATCCATAATCCGCGCTGGCTGGAAGATTATGAAGCCGTCAGCCTCGACGGACGCCTGGACTATCCCGACGCCCATTTCCTGCGTCTCAGCGGCAACTGGCTGCGCTTCAACGAACTGCCCGGCGATTTGATGGTGCGCGCCACAATCTGGAGTTACCGCGAACACAACCAGCAGCAACTCGCGCCGGGACGGATGATTAATGCTGATGCCAATGTTAATGCTGATGGTGATGCTGATGCTGATTATTATGTTCTAAAAAACCATAATTCCCCAATATCTGACGATGAAATTATTTATTCTCCTTACTTCGATAATTTATCATCATCATCATCATCATCATCATCACTATCATCATCGTCATTCGTTCAAGAATCGCCGGGACGAGGTTTACCGCCGCGGCGCGATCCGCCGCTGCGTTATAAGGTCCTGGTGAACGGCGAAGTCGCGGCTGAAGATGCGCTAGGCACACAATGGGAGCATATTATCGGCAGCGAAAATGAGAATCGCGAATATACTTACCAAGTCGTAGCAGTTTATGCTGACGGGACGGAAATCGAAAGCCCGGCTGCGGTCGGGCGGGCGAACATCGCCCCCAGTTCAGTGCGCAGCCTCCAAATCGGCGTCAACGGACTGAATTATACCGTGGGCTGGGCAGCGCCGCTTGTGAATGCGGATGGCACAAATTGTGTGGATTATGCCGGCTGCGAGATATTCCTCGATGGACAAGCGCTGGCCACGGTCCAAGCGCCGATTACCCGCTACGAAGGCCGGCTGCAGGAGGGGCAGGACGGATGGCATACGCTACGCTTTACAGCCTTTGACGAAGTTCCCAACCGCTCCACGCCAGTCGATACCTTAGTCGCTTTGGGAAACGGAATTTTAAGGAACTTTGAACCGGTTGTCCTGCCCGACCGATATGTGGAGGTGTTGACTGGGTCGCCGTTCGGCGCCTGGCAGCGCAGCGCTTCGATGGGCAACCCGAACGCCGGCACCGGTCCGGGACGGGCGCATTCGGGCCGCTATGCCTGGGCTACGCGGCCGGCGCAAGGACGTTACGATAATAACGCTGAATGGTTATTGACTACTGTAAACGAATACTTTGTCGCCTCGCAATCTTCCAGAGTCGAATTCTACCACTTCTACGCCTTCGAAGCCGGACACGACGGCGGGCAGTTGCAGATCTCAGTCGATAACGGACCTTGGTCCCTACTCACACCTGTCGGAGGCTACCCGGACCAAACAGTCGGCGCATTCGGCAACGAGCCAGCCTGGACCGGCGCCAATGGCGACTGGCGTTTAGTTACGGCCGACCTCGCGCCTTATGTCGGACACGGAGTTAAACTGCGCTGGCGGTTTAAATCCGACGATGCGATAAATTGGTATTGCGGCTGGTTCATCGACGATTTGATATTCTGGGGCGCAAATCAGGCCGAATACGCCCAAGTCAGCGGCTTCGTGCGGGATGCTGCAGGTGGATTTGTGGCCGGAGCGAACATATCGACGGCGCGCGGCTCAGCCATCAGCGCCCAAAATGGCGCCTACCGCATCCAGAATCTCCTCCCCGGTCTGCTCACTTTCACCGCCTCCAAATCCGGCTGGCGCTCCGATGAGCATCGCGTCAATCTAAATGCCCGCGACAGTCTGCGCCTCGACTTCGACCTCTCCCGACCGGTTGTTACACTCGAGCCGGACAGCGTCAGTTTCGCCCTGGGCGGCAACGATGAGGTCGAAACGGCTTTCATAGTGGCGAATGAGGATGATGTGCCGCTCGCCTACCGCCTGCGCGTCACGCCGCCGGGAGGCTGGCGCGACGCTCAAAGGTTAGTCCGGGATGTTGATTCAGACGCTCCTCGCCGCGACCGGCCTTGGGATGCGCTGTTCAATTTTAATTTAACAAGCGCCTTCAGGCTATCGCGGGTGATGGGGGCGGAATTTGCCGGCGGTAAGTTCTTTATCACAGCCGCCGACACAGCCCTCAGGTCAGTCGTTTGCATCATATCCGAAGACGGCCGGCTGCTTCGCACTGTCGTCCAGCCGCAGCAGCGATTAGTCGGCTGGGGATTGCGGGATTTGGCGACCGACGGGCAGCGACTCTATGGGTCGCAGGATAGTATGATAACCGCCTTTGACTTAAACGGCGCACTGACCGGAACGCAACGCGGCGCGCCGCTGACCGTCAACCGCGCCCTGGCTTACGACCCGGATGCCAACGGTTTCTGGGCGACCGAATGGGACCAACCCTGGTTTCTAATCGACCGCGAAGGGCGGGTTCAATTCCGCTGGGACCGGCACGGATTGACCGGCGTCTATGGCTTCGCTTATTACCCGGCCGACCCAGATGGATTATGCCTGTGGGCGCTTAATCTCGAAGCCAACGGCGAAACCGGAATCTATCGGGCGGACCCGCGCAACGCCCGGCTGGAATTAGTCCGCCGTCTGCCAGGCGCGCCGACCGGCGCCTTCGTCACCGGGGATTGGGACTTTGGACGCTGGACGCTGGGCGCAGTGCTTGGCTCAAATCCGCAGCGCCTGATAGGCTATGAAATCGCGCCGCGCATCGCCTGGCTGACAGTCTCGCCGCTGGAAGGTGAAATTGCCGCTGACGCGCAACAGGAGTTTGTTTTAAATCTGGCAGTGCCGGCTGAAGCGCGGCAGGGCGACCGCTATAGCGCCGATATTGCGCTCTGGGCCGAAAACGGCGCGCAAACCGTGCTGCCGGTGAGACTGGAAATCGTCGAGGGGTTCCGGCATTTTGAAGCGCCGGCCGAGTTGTTCGATTTTATGACGATTAATATCGAACAGGCGACGCTGCGCGGGGCGCCGCTGCCCATCGGCAGCGAAATTGCGGCGGCGACCCCGCAGGGCGTAGTCGGCGGCGTTGCGCGCTGGCTGCAACGTCCGGTTGACCTGCTCGCCTATGTCGGACGCGGCGCCTTCGATAACTGGAGTTCCATCCGCTTCTTAGTCTGGGACTGCCGCGCCAACCGCGAATACGAGGCGCGCGCCGAATTCATCCAAGGCCTGCCGTTCATTCAATCCGGCGAGCGCAGCGTCGTTCGACTGCGGGTTGAGCCGCCGCTGGAGTTGACCATTAACCTGACGCAAGGCTGGAATCTCATCTCTTCTTATGTCCGACCGAACGATTTAGTCATCCGCAATCTGCTGGGCGGCGTTCACCAACGGCAGCGTCTAATCCTAATGAAAGACGGCGCCGGACGCTTCTGGGCGCCGGCCTGGGGATTTTCCAATCTCGGTCCTTGGAATCCGCTTTGGGGCTACCAAATCAATGTTTCCGCAGCCGAGAGTTTTATCGTCGTTGGCGAACGCATTCCGCCCGACCAGCCTATTCCGCTCGCCGGCGGCTGGAATATGATCGCCTACCTGTTCGACCATCCAGTCGATACGCGCGTGGCTCTGGAAGATATACTCGACGCAGTTCTCATCATTAAGAACGGCATCGGCCAGTTTGCCGTGCCGGCGTTGAATTATTACGGTTTGCAGCGGATGCTGCCGACGCAGGGCTATAAGATCAAAGTCCGCAGCGCAGTCGAACTGATTTACAATCCCGGGGAGTTGACAGCGTCGATAGAGCCGCCGGCCGGAGGCGAAACCGGCGTTTCGACCGGCTCGGATATGAGTCTATTAATCATCGGACTGCCGGCCAGCCTATCGCCGGAAGCCGAAATCCTCGTTCATACTAACGGTGAATTGGATACACCCATTGGTTGCAGTAAATTAAATTCTACGCCGCTGGGAATTATTCTGCGCGGCGACGACCCAACCACCGCCGCGCGCGACGGCGCGCTGAACGGCGATGCGCTATCGCTCATAATTCGCGACGGCGGGAGGTTGTTTGCAGCCGCTTACAATCTGATTTCCGGTGAAATGGTGTGGACGGAAGACGGTTTGACGATACTGGAAATAAAAGGTCTGGAATCACTGCCGGAGGAATTCACTCTATCTTCGGTCTATCCCAATCCATTCAACGCTCGGACAATAGTAAAATTCGGTCTGGCGCTGGACGGCATAATTCGGATGAAGGTTTTGGACGCTTGCGGCCGGACTGTGTTCGAATCCGGCAATGAGCGCCTCAGCGCCGGCTGGTATGAGCGCTCCATCGACGGCGCAGCCTGGGCCAGCGGGATTTATATGCTTGAAATTGCAGCCGCCGATAAAATTCAACGCCAAAAAATTGTTCTAATGCGATAATAAAAATCAATGCTAATGACAATGTCAATGAAAATGACAATATCAATGTTAATGACTCTACTCCAGCGTAAGATGTGCAAGATGTCATTCTTAACGAAGTGAAGAATCTCGTCCCGCCTTGACCAGACGGGATGCCTCACTGTGTTCAGGATGATCTTAGTTTATTATCTGTGTTGTCCAAAATTAGCATTAGCATTAGCATTGTCATTGTTATTAGCATTAATCTTCATAAAGGGAGTATGTTATGCACAAGAGTTCATTCATATCGCTCCTTTTGATTTTAACGCTTGGACTGCCGGCCGGGGGCGAGGTTATCGTTTATGAAGCCGCGCCGACACCTCAATATAACTTTGATTCGCAAGATTCCTACCGCACGGCTCTTGCGCGTCCCCGCAGAGACGAACTCGTCGGCGAACGAATAGTCATAGGCGGCACTTGGTATGAGTATCAGTCCAACGGCTGTTTAGGCAAGACTATCGTTCTGGACGCAGACGGCGGCTCGCATATCGTCTGGACGAACGGCTTCAATGCTGACTGGGCGAACTGCGAACGGCACACCTTTTATAACTATGTCGTCGATGCCGAGGCGCAGTTTGAGGCTGGCGTCGCAGTCGATAATTTAGCCCGCGGCGGCTTCTGCAATATAACCCATCATAACCGGCTCGGCGCTATTCCGGTTCAGCATGCCACACAGGACGGCGTAGTCTGGACCTTTTTTGCTATTGACGACGAATTAGGCGCCGGCGAATTCACCTTGTTCCGGCCGCCGCGCATCGGCGGCGATGAGATGATTTGGCCGCGCGGCGCGGTGGACCGGCAGGGCCGGGTGCATACTTTAGCCCGCACGCGCAACGAAGCCGGGCTGCCGGTCGCGCTGCAGTATGTCGGCGCCGCACTCAACGACGACGACGAATGGCAATACACCCAGCCGCGCAATGTGCGTAATATGAAAGGATTGGCTTATGTCTGCGCGGCTTCACGAGTCAGCAATCGTATCTCGCTCGTCTTTCCTTCGCCGATTTACCCCGAAGGTGAGAACGCCCGCTGGAGCGGAGTCACCGCCGAAGGCGCCGCTAACAACAACATCCTCGTCTTCGAATCCGCTAACGGCGTCGATTTCCCCTGGGATAATCCAATAAATGCCACCCAAGTTCTGCGTCCCAATCCGAATGCCAACCAAAATAGCCCCTTCTATCAGGGCGATACTCTGCGTCCAGTTATGTTCGTCGATGCCTGCTACGATAATGATGACAATCTGCACATAGTTTTTTCTTCGGTTGTATTATGGGAGCAAATAGACCCCAATGCAAGTCCCGGCTGGGTCGCCGGCCGCTACGATGAAAAACGGAATATGATTTGGCACTGGGACCGCGAGTCCAACCTAATAACCCTGGTCGCCTCCGGACGCTGGACAACGGATGGAAATGTCGGCAACTGGAAACAAAATCTCTCATATCCGTCGATAGCCGTAGATGAAGACGGCAATCTCTATTGCGTATTCACTTTATTTCCTGAACGGGGTGACCGCTCGGCGGCCGGCTTTGTCTGCGGCGAAATCTACGCCGCTAAATCGGTTGACAATGGAATGACCTGGGCAGCGCCGATTAATCTGACCGACACCCATTCCAACAACGCCGGCGCCGGCGAGTGCAACAGCGAATGCTGGTCGTCGCTGGCGGAAGTCGTCGATGAGTTCCTGCATATCACCTATGTATACGACCGCGATGCCGGCGGTGTGCCGCAGGACGAAGGCGTGGCTACGAACAACCAAGTAATGTATCACCGCGTCGAGCGGGAGGAGATACCCAGCGAACCGCGCTTATTGGGCCGGGATTTCCATATCGGCTTGCCGCCGCAAATTCAAATGCCGATGGCTGAAATTATGGCGGTCGCGGTGCCTGGCGACGAAGCCGGAGTTGCCGATTGGACGATTAGAAATACCGCCGAAGAAGGCATCGGACTGCATTTTCGCCTGACGGCTTCGGAAGCGATTCGGGATATGGTAGCCTTCGAACCTTCGGCTTTGCGCCTGGCGCCCGGCGGCGAAGCCCGTGTAGCAGTGCGCTTCACGCCTGAGGAACAGGGCGAATTCGAAGGCACTATTCTCGTCGAACATAACGCGCCTAATATCCGCTCGCCGATTGAACTGCCGTTCTTGGGTTTAGGCGCCGCCGGTTATGGCGAACTAACCGGCCGGGTCACCGATTTAGCGACCGGCAATCCAGTCGCCAACGCCCAAATCAACCTCAATCCCGGCCGCTATGCAGCGGTCTCCGATGACGAAGGTTATTATATTTTCGAAAATCTCCCGGCTTACCAATATACTCTCACCACAACTTTTGCTGATTATCTGCCATTCACAAACGAGGTCGAAATCGCGGTCGATGAGCGCGCCGTATTGAATATCCCGCTGCGGTTTGCCACTTTTGAACTATCGCACGGCCGCATAGAGATTTCGGTTTCGGTCGATGATGAATTCGATGCGCGCTATTCGGCATTCAACCGCGGCAATGGCCCGATAAATTATCGCTCAGCGCTGATATTCCCCGGCGGCGGCAACCTCGACCCCTGGACACTGCGAGAGTCGATTCCAGTCGGGCAAATCGTCAGCAATACACGGATTTGCTCAGCGATTTTTCTCGACGATTTCTTTTACATCGCCGGCGGCAACTCCGGCGGACAGAATATAAATTACATTTATGTCTTCGACCGCGAAGGCCGGGAGGTGCGTCGGTTTCAGCAGCCGGTCAACTCGCTGTGGGGATTTCGAGACCTGGCATGGGACGGCCGGTTGTTGTGGGGCGGCGACACCCGCACGCTTTACGGTATCGACCTGCAGGGACAGTTGATCGCCCGATTTGATACGCCCATCAATCCGGTGCGCGGTGTGGCTTGGGATCCGGACCGGCAGGCATTTTGGGTCTGCGACCTGCGCACGCCAGTCGTGGCGGTAACACGCGAAGGACGCGAAATCGCCCGCCTGCGCCAGCCGGACACAACCCGTATCTACGGCTTGGCTTATTTGCCGAGCGACCCGGATAGTTTCCCGCTCTATATTTTCAATTCCAACGAAAACACCGGCCATCCGCTTGAGATAATGAAATGTAATCCGGTCAATAATCAAATCCGGTCGGTGCGCGATCTAGTTGGACCTAATGACGCCCGCTCGGGCGGCATCGAATTTTCGACCGACTACGACCCTTACTCGGTCGTAGCGCTCGCCGGCTGGCAAGCCAATCCCGACGCGATTGCAGTCTATCAGGTCGCGGCGCGCACCGATTGGGTGTCGCTTGAACCGCTGGCGGGAACGATCGATGCGCAGGGACGGCAGGAATTTACTCTGCATTTGAATACAACCGGCTTGCCTGTCGAAGCGGCGTTCGATGTGACCGTGCGCACTGAACATAACGGCCGGCGAGGTTTTATTGAATTACCGGTGCATCTGGTCGTAACCGAAGAGGGCGGTGTAACGCAGCGCCGGCTCGAATTCGGCTTCGGCTGGAACCTGGTCTCGCTCAATATCGAGCCGGACTCGGCTAATATCGCAGGACTGACCCGGCCGCTGGTCGAAAACGGCGCGCTGCTGATGGTCAAAGACAGCCGGGGGCGATTCTATAATCCGGCGCGCAATTTCATCAACATTCCGCGCTGGAACTCCTCCGAAGGCTATCTATTCAAACTGGCTCGTCCAGCCGAACTGGATGTTATCGGCATCGGAATAGGCTATGACCGGCCAATTGCGCTCGCCGAAGGCTGGCAGATGGCGGCTTACTACCCGCGCACGCCGGTCGCTGCGCCGGAGGCGCTGGAAGGACTTGACGACAACCTCATCATCGCCAAGAACGGCGCCGGCGACTTCTATCTGCCCGAATTCGACTTTTGCAATATGGCGCCGCTGCGCGAAGGGCAGGGCTATCAAATTAAAGTCCGCCGCGGCTGTGAATTGGTCTATCGGCTCGGCGGCGGGATGGTGAATTACATCGCCGGCGAAAAGCCGCAGCATTTTACGCTGCCGACGGCCGGCGATGAGAATATGAGCGTCCTCTTGTTGAATGTGCCGGCGGAGATTATTGAGATTGCTGTCGGCGCAGGTTCCGTAGATATTGCCGGCGCAGGCGCACGCGACGACGCCGGTCGCATTGGACTGGCGGTTTGGAATTCTGGATTTGACGAAGGCGAGCCGCTTGTTTTCAGCGGCTGGGACGGCCAAGACGAGAGAGGCTTGTCGGTCGAATGGCGGCACGGCGCCGGTTTCTATCAGACCGACGCTATCGCAGTGGGAGATGTTTTGTGGAATTGTTCATTGCCAAACGACTACGCGCTTCATCCGCCTTATCCCAATCCGTTCAATGCTGCCGCGCAGATTCGCTTCGACCTGCCGGCGCGCGCATCGGTGCGCATCGGTTTGTTCGATATTTCCAGCCGCGAAATAGTGAGAATCGCCGCCGGCGTCTATCTCGCCGGCGCGCACTGCCTGACATTAAACGGCAGCCTCCTGCCGAGCGGTATATATTATCTGCGGCTGGACGCAGCCGGTCGCTCGCTACTGGTAAAAGCGGTGGTGATAAAATAATGACAATGCTAATCCTAATGCAGATGCTGATGCTGATGCTAATGTCAATGAAAAGGGAGAGATTAAGAGTGCCAACTTTGTCAATCACAATAAACCTTTTTTCTAATAGAGCGCTGATTTTACTATAATCCTCAAGACGTTATATTATCCGTCACCATCATCATCATCATCATCATCATCATCATCATCATCATCATCATCATTTCTTATCCGTTTAATTATTTTGTGAAATAAAGTCTTGACAAAAATATCTGAAATATCTATAATAAACACTTGACAAAAGCCCAGTTTCGATATTAACTTAAATAAAATATAACATCCGTCAAGGGAGGTATAATGGCACGTTTTAGACTGCCCTGCACAGGGCTGCTTGCATTGCTGTTTTTGGCTGGAGCGTCGGACGCTCTAGCGCAGCATTTTCGCTTTGAGCCTACCGACGCCAATATGAGTATCCTCGTTCAGGATGCGACATTGGATGGCGAATCGCTGGTGGGAAATGATGAAATAGGCGTCTTTACGCCGGGCGGAATTTGCGCTGGCGGTGTGGTGATTGAGCGAGGCAATGAATTCCCCGCCGGTTTAGCGGCTTGGGGACGAGAAGGGGAATTAAATTACTTCAGAGAAGGCCAACTGATTTCTTTCCGTGTCTGGGACCACGAAGCTGAAGAAGAATATCCAGCCCAGCTTACCAGTTGCACGGATATGTTCGGCGAAGATGCCCGACCGAATTGGGTCGGCGGTGAATTTATCGTAGTGGAACTGGCTGCCGCGCGCGGCGAACCTGAGCCGGATATTGAACTCTCATCCGGGTCTCACGACTTCGGCGCTATCCGCGTCGGACGCCAGGTGGAATGGACCTTCACGGTCTTCAACCGCGGCCGCGCCAACCTGGTGATTTCGCGGATGAGCATCGACGGCGGACCCTTCAGCGTGAACTTCCAGGCTGAAGTATCGGTCGGCGCCGGCGCTTCGCGCGACTTCATCGTCACTTTCGCGCCTGAGCAAGTCAACGAGTATCACAACACACTCAGCATTACATCCAACGACCCGGACGAAGATGTCGTCCGCATCACGCTCGACGGCGTCGGGGAAGCCGCCGCGCCGCCGAATATAATTTTGTCGGCGGCTGAAATCCGCTTCGGACGGGTTATGCTTGGGCGTTCGCTCAACCGCTCGCTTTACATCGACAACGATGGCGATGAAACGCTCATCGTGCGGCAGGTTGCGTCCGACAACCAAGTCTTCACGACCGATTTTGAAAACGAACTGCGCGTCCCCGGCGGGATGCGCGGCGAATTAGTTATTAATTTTGAACCGCGCGAAGCCCGCATTTACGAAGGCGTCGTCAGCATCACATCGAACGACCCGAATGAAGGCGTCGTGCGGGTGAGCGTCATAGGCGAAGGCATTGAGGAAGGCGAACCGCCGGCGATTGCCGTCTATGAAGACGAGCATTTCTTCGGCAATGTTTCGCTCGGCGCCAACAGTATGTGGCGGCTGGTGGTGATGAACACCGGCGGCAGCGATCTGCGGGTAGAGAATGTGGTCAGCGGCGATGAAGTCTTCAGCGTCGTGTTCCCGCGCGAAGCGCAGCGCGTGCGCCCAGGCGACTACCTCTATGTGCCGGTTACCTTCGCGCCAGCGGCTGAAGCGTTCTACTACAGCGCCTTAACTATCGCTTCCAACGACCCTGACAGCGGGCAGTTTGTGGTCAATATCGGCGGCATCGGCACGCGCGACGACGGCCGACACTTCCGCTTCTACAACACCGGCGCCAACCATTCGCTGCTCATCACTGAGGTTACGCTGGACGGCAATCGACTCGGCCGCGGCAGCGAGGTCGGCGTTTTCACCAGCGGCGGCTTCTGTGCCGGCGGCAGCGTCATCGCCGACGACGGCCGCGTCGGAGTGGCAGCCTGGGGCGACGACGATGCCACTGATATCATCGACGGCTTCTTAGCCGATGAAATTATCGGCTTCAAAGTCTGGGATGCCCCCAACCGCGTCGAAGCCTGGGGCACACCGGACTGGGAAGAGGGTCCGGAAATATTCAACGCCAACGGCTTTTCAGTGTTAAGTTTAGCCGCGCGTATTGTGCCGGCGCCGGATATCGAACTCTCCGCTGTCCGCAACTACTTCGGACAGGTCGAAGTCGATGAGAGCGAGGATTGGACATTCCGCATCGTCAACCGCGGGCGCGGCGTGTTGACCATCTCGTCTATCGAATCGGATTTAAACGAATTCACGACTAATTTTCAGCAGCCATTCGATTTGGAATTTGCCGCCGGACAGGATATCGTCGTTACCTTCGCGCCATCCGCCCGTATGGATTATGAGGGGCGTTTGACCTTGCGCTCCAACGACCCGGTTGACTCAGTTCTTTATATAGACCTTTTCGGCTTGGGCGTCGATGAAAGGCGCGAACCGGAAATTGTATTATCGGAAGCCAATCACTTTTTCGGCGTTCAGCGCAACGGTGGACGCTATAATTTCGTCCTGCGGTTGACTAACCGCGGCGGCGGACTCCTGCGCATCGATAGTGTCAATACCGCCGGCGCCGGCTTCTCGACCAACTGGCCCGGCAATCCAAGGCAACTTGACCCGAATGAATTCTACGACCTGACCGTTACCTTCGCGCCGGTTGCGGCTCAGCAATATGACGGCAGCCTGCGCATCCTGTCGGACGACCCGAATCGCGGCGACATCACCTTTCCGCTGCGCGGCGTCGGCACAGCCGAACAAACCCATTTCCATCGCTTCCAGACCGGCATCAGCCATACTTTTCTGGTCGAGCGCGGCATCATCGTAACGCCAAATAACAACGAAGTGCCGATTACGCCGGGCGACGAAGTGGCGACCTTTACGCCGCGCGGATTGTGCGCCGGCTTCGGCAGCGTGCAAAATGAAGGCACCTGTGGCGTCACCGCCTTCGGCAACGACCCCAATACGCTGTTCGACGACGGCTTCAATCCCAACGATGCTATAACCTTTTATATTTACGACCGTGCCACGCGCACCGAAATCGTCGGTCAGCCTGAATGGATTCAAGGCCCGCAGGTCTTCACGCCCAACGGTGCCACGACCTTGAACCTGCGCGGGCGCGCCGAAGTCGAAGCCGCGCAATGCTCGGTCGAACCGGCGAACTATAGTTTCGGCGTCATTCATATTCGCACACAGCGACAGCACACCTTCCGCGTTTCGAACATCGGCGGCGTCAATCTGACGGTTTCACGGGTGGCGGCGAACCTGAATGTTTTTACAACCGACTTCCCGAATCAGCCGCGTCTGCTGCGTCCGGGCGAAGGCTTCGATTTAGTGGTTACCTTCAGTCCTGACCGGGCATTCGCGTGGGATGTCGTGATTACGGTGACAAGCGACGACCCGCGCCGCCCGCAATTCACCTTTACGGTGGATGGCGCCGGCTCGGATTGGCGCGGACATTATCCGTTCCTGGTTACCGACCAGAACCACAGTATCCTGGTGCGCCGCTTCATTATGGGCGGGCAGCCGGCGGCTGTCGGCGATGAAATCGGCGCCTTTACGCCGAACGGCGTTTGCGCCGGCGCCGATACAGTCGGCGGCGACGAACAGATGGGCATCGCCGCCTGGTCGGATGACGGCGACACCCGCACTGTCGAAGGCTTCCGCGACGGCCAGCAGATTACGTTGCTCGTCTGGGACGCCTCCCAGCGCCGTGAGTACCGCCCAGATACGGTCCGAGTCGTCGAAGGCGAACTTAGATGGGAAGCCAACGAATTGACGGTCGTCGATGTGGTGGTCAACAATGTAGTCGCCACATCCGCCACTCCCAATGCGCAGACGATTAGAGAGACGCAGGAAGCGCGCATACGCGTGTCCACCTCCAATGCGCCGGGACGCCGGGCGCAGTTCGAATTGACCAATCCCCAAGCCATCGCCGGCCGCGGCGATGTCGCCTGGCAGGCGGTCAACGACACCACCGCCGACTTCACCTGGCGCACCAACTTTGAAGCCGCCGGCAATTACACCCTATTATTCCGGGCTTTCAACAACGATTTCTCCGACAATGCTTCGGCGTCGGTTACGGTTGCGGATTCGAACCGCGCGCCGGTTTTAAACCAAGCCTACGCCGACCGTATCTTCCCCAATGGAATATACACCGTCGATGAAAGAAGCGACTCGCTGCGTATATGCTACCTCGATTCGCTCTTCGCCGACCCCGACCGCGTGCCGACGCCGGATTCATTAAGTTACAGCGTTGCGCCGGCAATGTTTGTAGTTGCAGGGGACACTTTACGGCTGTTCACACCTAGGACCGAGCGCATTCAGAATCGACCGGTCTGGACGCTGACAATGAAGAAAGGTCCGGATATTAACGGTGAATTTCGCGCCGTCGTTACCGCCAGCGACCGTCGCCAGCAGTTCGCCGGCGGCAGAGCGATGCGCCAGATTGGCAGCGTAGATGACGAAACAAATGAAATGTTCGACCCGGACGCTGGCGCCGCTCCGCAGCGCGACGCCACCCTCGACTTCCCCTTCACCATCAGAATCAATCCGGTCAACGATACGCCGGTCATAACCCTGCCGGCTAACGCCGCTCAGTTTAATACGAGCGTGAACGAAGGCCGGGAGTTGAGAATACGTTTCCAGGCGACGGATGTTGACAATGCCGCCAACACCTTGCGCTGGGCGTTCTTGGACCGTCGCACGCTGCCAGTTCAGGCGGCATTTGAGGACAGTCTGAACGGCTCGGCGAGCCTGATTTGGACGCCCGGCTTCGACCAAGCCGGTGTCTATAGACCGACCTTCCGCGTGGTTGACCCGCCCGGTTTAGTGGACACAATTTTAGTGCAGATTACGGTGAATGACTCCATTCGCGGTCCCCGATTTATTCGTCGCGGTATCCCGGATTTCATACTCAACCCTGTTAACCAGGAAACCGATACTACACGGCATTGGTTGATAGAGGACCAGGCACGCGAAGATCTAGTTGACTTGGACACCATCTTCACCGACGACGACGGCGACCAGTTGTTCTATGCCCTGACGGCAAATCCAGCGCAGTTGCAGTTAGCTATCAGCAACGATAATGTCGTCACCGCGCAGCCGACGGCGAACTTCTCCCAGTTGGATCCACCTTTAACGGTCATCATCACTGTGCGCGATCGGCAACAGGGCGGTTCGACGCGGCCGGACACTTTCTTCGTGAAAGTCGCGCCGGTCAACGATGCGCCTTATGTCCGCACACCGATTTCCGATGTGCGCAACATCCTCGAAGATACGCCCAACCGCCGCAACATCGTCAACCTGGCTGCCACCTTCAACGACATCGACTCGCCGGTGGCGGCGCGCCGCTACGCTGTTGAACAAGCTCCAGCCGAACTGAATCTCCAGATTAATCCAGCTGCACCCAATGCGCTCAGTTATTTGTTATCGCCGGATTACAATTCCTGGAAATCCAACGCGCTGCATATGGATTCCATAATTATATCCTGCACGGATGACTCAGGCGCGGTCGGACGTGATACATTTATGATCGAAGTCATACCGGTGGACGATGCGATGCGGCACGGGATACCCGACCGGCCGTTCGAGATGCTCACACCGGTGAACGGACACCGCATCGCTTACGACCCTGACTCGCTCGGCGTCCTTAACTTTAGTTGGCGCAGCGCCGAACCGAACCGTTGGGAGATTGATACTACTCGATATTGGGTCACCTTCCGCTTGGACAACCTCGCCGATACTTTGCGCACCGGCCCGATATTCTTCGATACCCTCGTCGCCAATGTGCCGTTCCAAGCCATCTTGGACAGCATAACGCACGACAACCACCTTCACAACCGAGTCGATGCGCACACGCTTTGGTGGTGGGTGGACGCGCGCGATTCGACCAGCATATTGCGGGCGTCGAATGCGCCGTTCAGTTTCTGGATCCCACCGCTCGAGATTCGCCTCAATCCCGATATGGTTGTTCCAGAAACGTTCTATCTCTCAGGCGCCTATCCCAATCCGTTCAACGCCCAGACGACCTTAAAGTTCGGTCTGCCGCGTCCGGAGCAGGCTGAAATCAGCGTCTGGGATATGCACGGCCGCAAAGTCGCGACCCTCTCGACCGGTCGCTTGCAAGCCGGGCAGTATGAACTCGTTTGGAATGCGCAGGACTTGAAATCGGGCGTCTATATCGTCCGGATGACCGCCGGCGCCTTCCGAGCCACACAGAAGGCTATTCTGGTCAGATAGTATTGTATTTTCAGCGGGCTGCTTGTAAAAAGATTCCCGCCCGGCGCCTGATGCCGGGCGGGAACTCTTTTTGAGGGATGAGGGATGAGGGATGAATGAATTTGAATTTTGTCCATAATGTCCATATTGGGCGGTGTCTTATAATCGTTGTGATAAACAGAGCGACGCGCTGAAAGCGCGTCATTCCCGCGCAAGGTCGTATGTCATCCTGAATAAGTGAAGGATCTCGTCCTAAAGACTTACTTATACCAATTTGTATTCATAATGAATAATAAAGGGATGCAAAATTAACAACGGATTAAACGGATAGAACGGATAACATAGCGGCTTTATAGGATTATCCGTTTCATCCATTTAATCTGTGGTGAATTTGTTTTGACATTTATCATCCGAATTCTTTGCGTATGTTTATATATGTCATCCTAAACGAAGCGAAGGATCTCGTCTGGTTAAATAAGTCTTTAGGACGAGATCCTTCGCTTCGTTTAGGATGACGACATTTTACTGTAACACAGCGTTAGCCAAAATCCTTGCTATATGCAACGTTTGCTGCGGCTTTTGCAGCCTGCGGAAGGCTTGGGTTAGATGTCCTAGACAAGAATCATCGACGCCGGTAATATACTCTGCGCCGCCTGCCGCCAGGCTCGCAGCGCGGCGGTCGGCTATATGACGGGACAAGGCTGGATATTTTACGCTGAATACTCCTCCGAAGCCGCAGCACTCTTCCCCCCAATCGCCCTCAATTAATTCCAAACCCTCGACCTTTTCAAGCAACTGCCGCGGCGCGCCGCGCTCGCCCAGCCCGCGCAAATAGTGGCAGGATGCGTGATAAGTGACCCGATGCGGAAAATACGCGCCTAAATCTGTAATTCCTAATCGGTTCACTAAAAAACTACATAACTCGAAGATCCGATATCTGAGCGCTTCCCATTCTTTTGCTATCGCCGGCGCGAGGTCAAGCTCGACATAATGCTTGACCACCATAGCGACGCACGACCCGCTCGGCGCGACTACAACTTCCGCATCAGCAAACAACCTTACAAAACGCTCGGCCAATGAGCGAGCCTCATGCCTAAACCCAGCGTTGAATAACGGCTGCCCACAGCAAGTCTGCCGACGGTCGTAGATCGCCTTATGCCCAAGTTTTTCCAGTATCCTCCGCGCTGCAACCGCAGTCAAAGGCGCCGCCTGGTCAACTAAACAGGGAACGAATAGATGGATGTTCAAAGAAGGAAAGTGAAAAAGTAAAGAATAAGTAATACCAAGTCGCAATCAATCGGATGATAAATGTCAAAACAAATTCACAACAGATTAAACGGATGAAACGGATAATCCTGTAAGCCGCTATGTTATCCGTTCTATCCGTTTAATCCGTTGTTAATTTTGCATCCCTTTATTATTTATTTGAATGCAAATTGGTATAAGTAAGACAGAAAAAAAGTGAGAAAGGATTCAAACTTGCTTCCTTAACCGAATGATGTAACCCCGCTTCTCTGAAACCTTAAGGAAATTGGCTCTACGCCGAGCGGACAATGTTTAACAGTTCCGAAATGTCGTCGATTTCCCAATCGGCGCCGGATTCGCCCTGAAAAACCCGCTCGCCGTATTTCGCAAAGACCGTTCGGATGCCGGCCGATTTGGCGCCCTTGACATCGCGGTCAGGCCAGTCGCCCACCATCAAGGCTTCCTGCGGCGCAACATTTAACGCTTCCAAGACCATCCTGAAGCCCTTCGGCGAAGGCTTGCGCTCGCCTACATCCTCAGATGTGATGACGCTGTCGAATAGATGATGCAGATTTAGATAGCAGAGCCGCAACCAAGCCTGCTTGGGCGGCGCATCGGTCAACAACGCCAACTTGACGCCCTGCTTGACCAATTGCGTAAGCGTCGAGGTTACATGGGGATACAGCACCAGCGCCGCGTCGCGCGCCCGCCGATAGCCCACTACTGCTGCTGCCAGCACCTTATGGTCTATCCGCCCGTAATGCTCACGCAAAAAATGGTCGAAAACCTCTTGATATTCAATCCCTTCCGCATCGTAAATCCCCATCACGCTTTCATAAGCGTCCTTATAACTCAAGTCCAGCCCGGCATCCACCATCGCGGCAACGGAGGCTTTAACCGCCTCCTTCTTCATCCTCATAAAGTCAACTAAAGTGTTGTCAAGGTCGAAGATAACTGCTTTTATCATTTAATCTGGAATTTGGAATTTAGAATGAATAATCTGATGCTAATGCTTATACTAATGATGAAATGATGATGAAAAATATATCGGCATCAGCATTAACCTTAGCATTAATTTTATCAACATCATCATCATCTACTTAAGTATTACGATTTTTCGTCCAAGAGTGTTCGTGTTCGACTTTAGCCGGACGAAATAAATTCCCGCCGGATAAAGACGCGCTTGCCAGTAGAATTGCCTGAGTCCGGCTGAGTATGCATCGGAGGCTATCACAGCGACTACCTCGCCGCGCAAATTTTCAATTCGCAAGTCGATAAATTGTGCGCTTGGCAGGACAATATCAATCTTAACTTCGCTGTTGGCAGGATTTGGATAGGGCGTGAACAAGCAAATTGAACCCGGCGTGAGATTATCGGCATATTCGATGCCGCTGCCGTGAATTGTTACCGGCAGGGCAAAGACATTGTCCTCTTCATCCATCTCCGGAATTCGCCCGAAGCAATCGCTCTTAATAAGGATGAACCAATCTCCATTTACAACATTTGGCGGAACTGTCCGCCGGACTGTCGTTTCAAGCGTATCGCCGAGGGCTATCGCATCCAGCGCCGGGAAGTCGCCAAGCATCCGGTCGTCGTTGGACAGGACTGCATCCTGCGACAGCGCGAAACCGAGCGCGCTCGGCGGCGCATCGATAAGCCCGCAGTTCGTCGTCCGCAATTCGATGACGGTTTCATCGCCCGGCCGCAAATAGTCGGAAGAAACAGCCGCCTCCGATGTCTTTAAATTGGGGCCCGGAACCGTGAATTGCGCATAGCCTAGGTTGTCGGTCTCGTCGATTTCGCGCACATGGTTCTGACGGTCTATAACAACCAGCGCATAGATATAGCCCGGCAGGACTTGCTGCGGCAGATTGCGTTCCAATTGCCTCTCGACAAATTCGCCGGGGCTGAGAGCATTCTCATTCTGCACGCCGCCGAGCGCCAGGTCGTCGTTGGTGCGCAGCGAATCGCGCGACACATAGAAATCAAGCGTAAATTCGCCGGTCGCCGCGCCGCCGTTGTTGAGAATACGATAGAACAAACTGAGTGCTTGACCGGGACGAATGAAAGCCGGAGAAACCGAAAAATCCTGCCAACAGAGATTCGGCTCGCCGCCGACCATAACGCGCGCGTAAGCGAGATTGTCATTCTCAACTAATTCTACGACCTGACTGTCCGGGTCGGCGACCGCCAGAACATAATAAGCCCCCGGATCGGTATCGCCTGGTATCAGCCGGTCCATCATTCGTATCGCCCGTCCATTCGGCGCTAAACGGTCCTCCGGCTGGTCCTCGCCCAAGACGATATCTTCATTAGAGCGTCGAGTGTCGCGCGACAGCCACAAACGCGTGACCGTCGCATCGGAAGTGATATTGCCTGCATTTCTAATGCGATAGATGATGTTGATTTGCCGGCCAGCCAACAATCGAACGGGCGTTAAGCGCATTGAATCGACAATTAAATTTTGCCCGTCGATGCCGTTTAGTATGTTGCAGGCGATATATTGACCTTCCAAGCGAATCTCAGTGATGGAAATCTGGGAAGGCCAGTTTGGATTGCCGCGGCTGTTGGGATTGCTGCGGTCGTCGAAAGTCCGGTTATTAGATGTTCCCGGAAACGGATCGCCGGCATCGCCGCGATTGGCTCCACGTTCGAGTTCTCTTAAACCATCGGCTTCTTCGACCGCGAGATTCTCGCCATTTCTATGCGGCCCGCCGACATGGTAGATAATCAAACCTGCGCCGGGTATATTCTGGTCCCAGCGGATAAATTGCCGGTTTTCGATCAAAAAATAACCCCCGCCGCCGGTGCAGGCAACCTGATATACCTGTGGTTGTATCTCTACCGGCGCGATGCGAAGTTCGCGCAAATTGTGAGTAACCTGAATCGGCTGCACCCAACCCAATTGCGCCTTGCACCAGGCATCTAAATGGTTGCGCACGCCGGTCGCCATCATCGACCAGTTGCCTAATCCGACAAGAGTGTCCGTGCCGTATAAATCTGGCAGATTGAACAGCGAATGCCCCTGCTCGTGAAGATAGACGCCCAACCCGGTCTCAGGATTAACTGAAAAGCGATTAAAACGGATGCTGTCCGCTGCGCCGCCGCTCCAGCCGGCATGCGACCACATATCGTTGGCTGAACCTGAGATTTCGGCGCCGATACCGGCGTGAATTATCATCACGGCTTGAACTACGCCGTCGCCATCCTCGTCAAAGGTCGAAAAATCCACCTGTTCGTCCACAGCTCGGACGGCGTCGAACGCCAACTGCTGCCCCCCGCCGCCTAAACCATAATTATCCCCGACATAGTATGAATACGGTCTTTCCATCCGAACCCAACCGAAGACTTCGCCTTGAACATCGACTTCATAGTAAGAGTTTTCCAAGTAGGCGTCGCGCATCGTGTATTCGCCAAGCCCGAATAGTTGTCGCTCGTAGGAGGCTCTAGTATGGGCATCTTGATTGGCGGGATTGTCTTCGAAGTCGGTCAAGATGACCGGCAGGCGCATTCGGATTTGGTCGGCGTCGTCGCGGCGCAGGGCGCGCAGCCGTTCGAGCGGATTCGGACCGGGAGCATCGACGCCGCGCTGCCTAGCTTCAGCGTAGATGGCTTGCCAGCGCTCCCAAGTGCCGCTGCGCTTCATTATTTCCATCGCTTCACGCGTAGGCGGCGCGGCCCGGACGCTATAAAACAAAGCCAAGCCGGCGATGATGAGCATTAAAGTAGATTTCATTCTAACTCTCATCGATTTAATGATGATGATTGTGATACTGATGTATATGCTGATGCTAATAAATCCAAAGCCTAAAGCCCAAAGCCGAATTTCATGCTAATACTGACTTTCTCCCTTCTTCCTTGCTGCCTTGCTGCCTCGAAAAAATCGGACTTGACTATATTTATAATATATACTATATTGAATCACTAAGGCAATAGTTCTCTCCATATTTCCAATCTCAAAAAGGGAGGTTTCCCAATGTTTTCACCCCATTTTATCTCCTTTACATTAGCGCTGGGAAGCGCTGGATTGGTATGGGCTTCGCAGCCGCCCGCGGCCGGCATCGAGCAACGTGTCGCTGTAGTCGAACAAGGCGTCGGCGGTCTAACCGCAGCCTTCGACCTTGCCGATATAAATAGCCCAGCGGTCGTAATGCAGGCTGTCAGCGAAGCGAACTTGCAGAATATACCCGGCCTAGGCGTCATCGCCGAACCGGGCAAGCCGGTTCTGCCAGCTTTCAGCCGTTTCGTCGTCGTGCCGCCGGATGTCGGAATCGCCTGGGAGGTCGATGCCGGCGAAACGCATATCATCCCGGCTGGAGAACCTATCCGCGCTGTAGACCTGGGTCTGGACGACAGGTCAGACGCTTTTAATCTCCCCATCGAAGTATCCGGTCTATATCCACAGGAACCGGCTGCCGTTTCTACGCCGGTCGTCGTCCGCGGTGTGCGGCTCCTGCGCATCGACGCCTATCCGCTCCAGTATGACGGCTCTAATCACACTTACATCCACCATCCAAACCTTCAAGTCCGGCTGCGCTGGACCGAAGATGCGCCGGTCAATCCGGTCGAATATCCTGTCCGCCGCAGCCACAGCAAGGCTTTTAAGAAATTCATCTCGGCGCTGGCGGTCAACGGTCCGGAAGTCGGCCGCGACGACCCTGACCGCGACCAGCCGCTTAAGCCCGGACATTATCTCATCGTCACCCACGAGAACTGCCTGATGCACATCGTTCCCTTCGTCGAATGGCGGCGCAAAGCCGGCTATGCCGTCGATATGCTATCGCTGACTGCCGGCGACGCCAACAATCCCGATGTAGTTCTCGAACAAATTCGCAACCGCTACGACGCCTATCTGCAGCGCGGCTTGGATCCCTTCGACGAAATCCTGCTGGTCGGCGACCGCTCATTTTATCAAAGAGGCCCAAATGCTCAGTGGGTTCTCAATGCTTCGCGCGGCAATTCTTTGTGGCCGAATCCCGGCCATGCCGATTATCTCTACGGCTGCTTGGAAGGCGACGACGACTTCCCCGATGTCGGCATTTCGCGCTGGATTTCCGGCAGCCAAGCCACGCTCGAACTCGCCGTCCGACGCACCCTGGCGTATGAAGCCTATCCGTTTTTCGACGACCCCGCTTGGTTTAGCCGCGCAGCAGTCTATTCGCAACATTGGGGTAATGATGCTAATAATGAATGGCGTCCAAGCATCCATTTGAACACTCGCTGGGCGAGAGAATTGGCGCGCCAAGCCGGCTTCGACAATATTGCGTTTTATGAACAATTCGAGTGGGATATGTACGGCTATCAGATAGGGCCTTGGCTGCGCGACCGTTTCAATCAGCGGCAAAACCTGATGCTCGGTCAGGCTTCAAATTACTACTTTCGCGATCAGATGCAGGGTGTCAACGATAATGTGGTTTTTCCTATTATGATAAACTCAGCTTCACATAGTGATTTCGCCGGCTCTATTATGTTTAGAGAGGGCGATGGCGGCCATCTGCGCGGTGTGGTGAACGAAACCTTTGTTTGGAGCGATATTTATTCGACATTGCCATACAATATAATCTGGTTGGAGATGGTGCGCGGCTTCATTTCGCTTGACCTGCCCTGGGGCTGGGCGCGGACGCTGGCTGGGACGGTAATTGAGACCTATCTCCCGAATTTTCAAATTCAAGGACAACCAGCCGCGCCAGCGCTGCGCACTGATTTCGACGCCTGCGGCGACCCGGGCTTGCATTACTGGCGCGGCGTCCCGCAGATTGTCCGAGTTGATTTTTGGCCTGTGCAGAATGGCGAGACTATATCCACACTCCAGCGCAATTTCCAAGTCCGGGCGACGAACAACGACAACGAACCGCTGTCCGATGTGAATATAACCTTCTACGCGCCGGGGAGACTTCCCGAAAATCCAGCCCAATACGCGCAGTATAATGGTTTCACGCAACTATCTGCTAAAACCGACCGGCAGGGCCTCGCCCGATTTGTTGTGGCTGACCCGCAATTCACCGCCGGCGCCGATTTATTCATAACCGCCACGGGAAGAGATATTAAGCCCTTCTTTTTAACGCGCCGCTTCGCCGCGCCGGTTCAAGGCGTCGAAATAGCCGAATATCGGTTAGTCGAAATGCAGGGCAACGGCGACGATGCTTTTAATCCGGGCGAAACGATAGGGCTTGACCTTGATGCCTGCAATGTCGGAAGGGAAGCGCTGAGAAATGTAACGGCGACCGTGCGCTCACGCTCGCCCTGGCTTAGAATTATAAACGATGATTCGATAAATTACGGCGATATCGCCGCCGGCGCAAATGCCGAACCAGACGGCGTCATATCGATTGGCGTCGACCCCGCCGCGCCCGACGGCGCCTTCCATCATTATGAATCAGCGCTGGAAGTGGAATTTGCCTGCGGCGACCAACGCTGGCTGTCCGGACTGCCTGTCGATATCGCCGCGCCGGCGCTCATCCGCAGCCGCTTCGATGAGGTCATCGTCATTCCGGATTCTGTTTCCAACCTTATCTTCTCTTTGACCAATGCCGGCCGTTCGACCGCATTCCCGACATCCGTCTGGCTGAGCAGCCTTGCCTATGGAGTTACAGTCATAAGAAACGAATCTAACTTCCCCGCAATCTTAGCCGGCCAAACCGGACGCACCGAGACGCCTTTTACAATAGCCGGCAATCGCATCGTGCCGCCCGGCTCGCGCTGCCCGATGCTGCTGATGTTGGAATCGCAGAACGGCTGGCGGGACACCGTGCGCTTTGACTTGCAAGTCGGCCAGCCGCGCGCCAACGCCCCGCAAGTTGCCGATGCTGGAGGTTATATCTGCTTCGACGACACCGACCAGGAATGGGATATCGCGCCGGAATACGAATGGATTGAAATCGACCCAAATGAACAGCAACCGCATTTTAACGGCGCACGGATAGATTTTAGCGGTAATGCAGTTCACAACATCGGCGAAGCCCGCGTCGTGGCGCTCGGCTTTGATACCCAATTCTATGGCCAGGTCTTCGACCGCATCACCATCGCTGCCAACGGCTTCATCGCAATGGGTTCGCAGCCGGATGCGGTCAATTTTCAAAACTTTCCACTCGAACGCGGCTTCGGCGGCGGCGCAGGGATGATCGCGCCGTTCTGGACCGACCTGCGGCTCGGACAAAATTCCGGTGTGTTCGCTTTCTACGACCAAGACCAAGCCCGCTTCATCATAGAATGGAAGCGGATGCGCCTAGCCGGTAATGCTCAAATTGAAGAAACTTTTGAGGTCTTTCTTTACGACCGCCGCGTTTGGATAACCGAATCTGGCAATCAGGACATCAAGTTCCAATATCGCCAAGTTAATTATACTTCCAATCTGCGGCAAGGCGATACACAGTGGCAGCATGGCGTGCCGTTTCCCTCGGTCGGCATCAGCAGCCCGGACGGGAGTTCCGGCGTCGGATATGTCTGGAATAATATCTATCCTGTAACTTCAGCACCGCTGCAGAACCGCCGCGCTATTCTATTCACGACGATGCCTTGCTGGCGCGGGCAAAATGCTCTTGTGCACGGCACGGTTATCGACGCCGAGACGGAACGCGGGCTGCCCGACGTGCGGGTTACCGCTTGGTCGCTGCCCGGCTTAATCGGCTCGACCGAAACAGACTTCAACGGTCAATACGAACTCAGATTTTGGTATTTTGAAGATATGCCCACGGAAGTGCATTTTTACAAATTGGGCTATAACGACACTACCGTCGCCGTGCAGTTCGAAATCGACCCCAACCGGCCGGACTCGGTTGTCGCCGAAGTGAATGTGGCATTACCGCACCCGGATTTCATTCCTTCGCTCGAAGAGATTAGAGTCCGAATAGCACCGGACACCGTTATGGATGTGCCGTTCGAACTTCGCAATACCGGCAACGGTCCATTGGAGTGGCAGGCTGAAAAGCGGCTGCTCGATGACGCCAACGCCGCGCCGTGGGAGTTGCGGCGCATATATTGGGTAGGCAACGGGCTTGGCGACGACCGCATCGAAGGCGTGGCTTTCGACGGCGAACACTTCTATCTGTCCGGCGCCGCCGACGACCAGCCGAACACGATTTATGTTGTTGACCGCAACGGCGAACTCGTCCGCCGCTTCGACCAGCCCGGCGAATCGATGTATGGTATGAAAGACCTCGAATGGGACGGCGAACTGCTCTGGGGATCCGGCGAGAGTCATATTTTCGGCTTCGACCGACAAGGAAGGGTAGCAAGAGAGTTCAATGGACCTTACAATCCCAATCAAGCCATCGCTTACGACACGGATAACGAAATTTTATGGATTGCCGCTATGACGAATAACATCAACGGCTTCGATCGGGATGGAAACTTTTTAGGACGCGTCCTGAACCGGCGGGCGCTGCGCATTTATGGGCTGGCATTCTGGCCGGATGATCCAGACGGTTATCCGTTGTTCATTTTAAACAGTCCTGGAGTTAATACCCTAAATGTGCATAAGATGAATGTCGAGAACGGCGATACATTGTTTGTGCGGCAACTACCGTTGCTCTTCTTCCCCGGCGGCGCCTATATCACCAATCAAATCGACATCTATAGTTGGGTCTTTTTAGCGATTATCAACATTCCTTCGTTCGAAGGCGGTGACCGATTGGACATCTATCAACTCGACGCTCGCAAGGATTGGTTCGACTTGGATATTTGGGAAGGAAGGCTGGACGCGGGAGAAACCCAGGAGTTGCTGTTGAGACTTGACTCCCGAGGACTGCCCGACACCGTTTTTTGCGGCGAACTGCTCTTTACACACAACGCCGACAGCGGAGAAACACGCATCTATGTCGAAATGGACATCGGCATCGTTGACATTGCCGGTAAGGAGGTCCAAGCGCCCTGTCAATTTGCCATTGCCGGCGTCTATCCCAATCCGTTCAATTCCCGCTGCGAAGTTCTCTTCAGCATCGACAAGCCCGGACCGACGACGTTGCGGCTCTACGATATTCACGCCCGGGAAACGCAGCAGTTGTGGACAGGCTGGACTGCGGCCGGCCTCCAGCGCGCCGCTATAAACGGGGATAAACTTGCCAGCGGGATTTATTTCCTACAGTTGGAAATGAACGGCCGGACGCAGACAGCGAAGGTCGTTTTGATGCGATAAAATAAAAATGAGACAGTGCTATGTCAATGTAATATTACGGACTATGGGTAGGAGGACAGGCGTCCCTGCCTGTCCTTAAAGTGAACGGGCAGGGACAAGGGTCCCTGCCTGTCCTTAAAGTGAACGGGCAGGGACGCCCGTTCTCCTACCTATCAATATTACCTTGACAAAACAATAGTTTGAAAGAATCTTATACTGCAAAATGTTTTATCCACATTCCATTTTCATCATCGGCGCCGGGGCGATGGCGCGCGCCATTGCCTACGACTTCCGCAATATCGAACCTAAATATCCTCTAATCGTCCTCGATAACGACCGCACAACGCTGACAAGGCTGACAGATTTCATCGGCGCCGAAGACGTTCAAACGATACAGGGCGATGCCGGCGACCTTGACTTGCTCAAACGACTGATGTCCGGCGCGGCGGCGTCCATCGGCGCGGCTTCATATCGTTATCACTACGAAGCCGCCCGGACAGCGGTTCATACCGGCTCGCACTGGCTCGACTTGGGCGGCAATCCAGATGTCGTCGCCCGGCAATTCGCCTTGCACGCAGACGCTGTCAAAGCCGGTGTCGGAGTCATCCCCGATTGCGGACTCGCGCCGGGAATGATAAACATCCTCGCCGGCGAGTTAGCCCGACGTCTGGACGAAGTTAAAGAGCTCCATTTAAGAGTCGGCGGCTTGCCGCAAAATCCCCAACCGTCGTTGTTCTATGGCTTGGTCTTTTCGCCGGAAGGTTTAGCAAATGAATACTATGAACCGGCACGGATTATCGAAGACGGCCTAGTCAGGCAGGTTGAATCGCTGACCGGCTGGGAGCGTGTCTATTTCGGCGCGCCGTTCGGAACACTGGAAGCCTTTCATACCTCCGGCGGCAGTTCGACGCTGATCGACACATTCAAGGGTAAAATCCAAACGCTCGATTATAAGACCTTGCGCTATGCCGGACATCTGCGGCGGATTAAGTTATTGAAGGATTTAGGACTATTTTCACCCGAATCTATGAATTTCCATAAGATTCCATCCAGTCCATCCGTCTCGCCGCGCCAGGTATTAGGCTGTCTCTTGGAGGAAACAATCGGCTGGTGTAAAGAAGATTTGGTCGCCGTCAAAGCCTGGGCTTACGGCCGCCGCAACAACCGTATGCTGCGAGTCGAATGTTCTTTGGTCGATTATTACGACGCCAAGACCAATCTAACCGCAATGGCACGCACGACCGGCTTCCCAGCGGCGATTATCGCCCGAATGCTGGCAGACAAAAGGGTCCTGGATGCCGGCGTGTTGAAACAGGAAGTTTCCATCGATAGTCAGGCATTTATGAGCGAATTGCGCGCCAGAGGCATCGTTATCGACTTTCGAGAGTTATCGGCGTTATAAATTCACAACGGATGCAACAGATGCAATGGATGCAACAGATGCAATGGATGCAACAGATGGAACGGATGCTTCAGCAATTTCCCCCCCCCACTTGCGCACAGTCAGAATTTCCCCCCCCCGCTTGCGCACAGTCAGAATTTCCCCCCACGCTTGCGGGGGGGAGCAAGGGGGGGTGCAATTATCCCCTTAATCCGCTGTGAATTAGTGAAATTATCAACAGATGCAACAGATGCTACGAATGCAACAGATGCAACAGATGCTACGAATGCAACAGATGCAACAGATGCAACGGATGCTTCAGCAATTTCCCCCCCGCTTGCGCATAGTCAGAATTTCCCCCCCCGCTTGCGCACAGTCAGAATTTCCCCCCCGCTTGCGCATAGTCAGAATTTCCCCCCACGCTTGCGGGGGGGAGCAAGGGGGGGTGTATCATCCATTCCTTTTTATGATATTCGTTTCACAATGTAATCACAAATCACATCCATAACCGCCTCAATATTCATCAGCACATCATAATTTGAAAATCTTATAACCTTCAGTCCAAGACTTTCCAATGCTTTCGACCGCCTTGCATCTCTTTCCTTGCCATCTTCACCAAAATGCCGCCCGCCGTCGATTTCGACAATCAGTCTAGCTTCTTTGCAATAAAAATCGCAAATATACTCGCCTATAGGCTCCTGCCGCTGGAACTTCTCGCCAATGCGCTTACTACGCAGATATGCCCACAGTTTGCGCTTGGCGTCGGTAGGATTTGACCGCAATTTCTTAGCAAAGTCGCGGGTATGTTGGCTGACGGCAGGCTTATAGCCGGATCGCATAAAGAATTCTTTCTTTAAGACACCCCCCTTTAATTCCCCCCGCAAGCGGGGGGAGAAAATTTGGCAGTCCCGCAAGCGGGGGTAGAAAATTAGGCAGTCCCGCAAGCGGGGGGAGAAAATTAGGCAGTCCCGCAAGCGGGGGTAGAAAATTAGGCAGTCCCGCAAGCGGGGGGAGAAAATT
>VGIO01000012.1 GCA_016867855.1 Calditrichota bacterium | reverse complement strand
CGTCATCGCCGCCACATCCGCCGCCACAACCCCCGCCGCAACCGTCATCGCCGCCGCATCCGCCTCCACACCCTCCGCCGCAGCCGTCATCGCCGCTGCAGCCGCCTCCACAGCCTCCGCCGCAGCCGTCATCGCCGCCGCATCCGCCTCCACATCCTCCGCCGCAGCCGTCATCGCCGCCGCAGCCGCCACCTTCATCGTCACCACCGCCGCCACCACCTTCGCCTCCTCCTCCACCTTTGTCGTCATCGTCTTCGCCTCCGCCGCCACCACCACCGCCACCGCCTCCACCACCGCAGCCGCCACCTCCACCGCAGGGATCGCGGCCCGGTAGATATGGTATCAGGCTGACTTGCGCCCGGATTGCCGGCTGCCCGTTTTCGGTGGTTACCCGCCCGGTTAACGCGCCGGTCCCGATAGCAAATACCGGCACAGCCACCCAGAGCAGGGCGGCTATGACTATCAGTAATTTGCGCATACTTTTCCCTCGATTATGTGGAATATCCACATCTTAGTTAGTTGAACAGAGAACAATTGAAATCTAATAAAAGATTTCGGCATTGTCAAGAGATTAAGCCGTCTTTTGCGGAAAATTTCCTTTAATTTTGCATCCTCCCTTTTTTAATGCTCTAAAATTAATATATGGCAATCGCTGTGCCAAGATTTTGATTTGTAATCAGTCGGTTTTTCCAATCGAAGAATAGAGTCATTACTACGCTCTCGAAATCGTAAATATTCTAAAACTGCGAAAAATATACGCACATTCAAATCTAATAGCGAATAAAGTTAGCAAAACGGATTTCATTTCTCCCTGCGCCAAAGCCAATTTAAATAAAAATGCACATGTTTGCATTGTGTGCAATCGAGGCATTTGATGCAGTTTTGCGTGTTTAGCTGCGTGCGCGCTTCCAAATCCATCGGACATAATTCCCGGCACATACCACAATCGACACATTTGTTCGAGTTCTTAAGCGATATTATCGACAGTCGGTTGAATAGCCCGTAAATTCCGCCCAACGGGCAAACCGTGCGGCAAAAAGGGCGTTTGATGAAGAGGAACAACGCCAGAAAGAAGGCTAAAATCGCCATTTTGAGCCAAAACATCCAACCGATAGCGCCTTCGGGGATGTAAGGCATATCGAAAGTCGGATCCATCGGCTGCCAAATAGCCCAGGGGATAGCCGCGATCAGCGCCCCGCTCGGGCAAAGCCGCGAGAACCAATGCACATTTGTTATGTATGGAATGATTATTACTAAACTTACCAGGAAGACATACTTACCGTAATCCAAGGCTTTGGGTATCTTGATTGTGATTTTCTTAAAGAACCTCATAATATCCTGCAGCAGCCCGAATGGGCAGAGCCAGCCGCAGGCGAAGCGGCCGCTCAACAACCCGATTAAGCCCAAAAAGCCGACCAGATAGAACGGGAAGCGATGCAGCGCCGCGAAATGCTGCAGCATCCCAATAGGACAGCCGGCGAAAGCCGTCGGGCAGGCGTGACAATTTAAGCCCGGCACGCACAACTGACGCAACGGTCCGGCGTAGATTTTGGCCGTCTCAAATACCCGGAAATAACCGTTGAACAGGAGGGTCGATATCCCGATTTGACTGATGCGGCGGGCGATTAAAAGAGGCGTTGTTTTCTTAAATGCAGCCAAGGAATCATCCGATCCCGATGCATTCAAGTCAAAGCGCCGAACCTTCGATGCGCACTTCGGCTGGGTCGCCGATATTAATGCCGTGAATCAACGCCGCGAGGATGAGAAACGCCAGTATGATAAACAGCCAGCGTTTTCTGATGGTTGAAGACATTGTTTGATTATAAGAAATGGATGAATATACTTATCGTCTTTACTTATCAACTTACGACTGAGCTAATTGCAAAAGTGATGATTAATCCAGAAAACTCAGACCATAGCAAGGCGGACGCCCTCGTCCGCCAAAAACCAAGCATAGAAAGCAGCGGACGAGGGCGTCCGCCTTGCCATCGGTTAATAAATCCAACACTTTTACAATTACCTCAACTTATAACTAATTTAAATTACACATTAAATCTAATATAAATTACATCGCCATCCTGCACAATGTAATCGCGGCCTTCTAGACGCAGTTTGCCCTCTTCTTTCAATTTGTGCAGTGAACCGGCGCGGATGAGGTCGGCGCTGTGGCAGACTTCGGCGCGGATAAATCCCCGTCCGATGTCGTTATGCACGGCATAAGCCGCTGCCAGAGCGTTCGAACCGGCTTTAATAAGCCGGGCGGCAGCATCCTTTTCATTGGCAGTGAAAAAGGTTATTAGACCTAACAAATCGAACGCCGCCCGCATGATTCGCTCAGACGCCGGATTGCCCAGTCCTAAATCGCGCCTAAATGGCTCGCGCTCGACTTCATCCAATTGGGCGATTTCGGCTTCGATTTCGGCTGAAACCGCTGTCCAAGCCATTGCGGTTTGGTCTTGCGTGTAAGAATTCCTCAAGTTCGCTAAGCGTGTATCGGCATTAGTAATCTCATCTTCAGAGATATTCAATACTATCAACAGAGGTTTAACGCTTAAGAAACTGAAGCCGCGCAGAATTTTTTCGACTTCAACATCGAACTGCAGACGCCGCAGCGGGATCTCAGCATTTAGGGTTTGGCGGCAGCGCTCGAGTAACTCGGCTTCCTGACGATAGAGCGGGTCGTGCTGTTTAGCCAGTCGCTCAAGCCGTTTTTCGGTTACAGCCAGGTCGTTGACGATGAATTCCAGTTCGACGGCCGCCAAATCTTGGGCTGGCGCGGTTGGATTCGCGCCGCGAAGAGGAAAATCACGCAAGACCAAGACCAACAGCGAGGTCGTTCGCAGTTCGGTCAAGATAGCCGTTGGATAAGGCTCCCGTTTATCGCTGGAAACTACCGCGCCGGGGACATCGACATATTCGATCGCAGCCGGCGCAATCTTTGCCGAATGGGCGATTTGCGCCAGGCTCACCAGCCGCTGGTCGGTCAGTTTAGCCACGCCGCGCTGCGTCTCGCGCCGACTATGTCCAGCCTCCGGCAACGGAACGCCGGTCAACGCTGAAAACAAGGCGCTTTTACCTGCAGCAGGAGGACCTATAATGCCACATTCCATTAATAAATACTTCCTTTAATGGACTCATAGCGATACAGACAATATCGACAGGCGATAGGCGAAGTTATTCAGATTCTATGTGTCTGCGCCGTTTGGTGTTCACCGCGAGTAAATTCTTAGTGAGTCTCCGGCTTTTGTATAGCGCCTTGATGACTCGGCGCGGCGCTGATTCAGTATATTTAGACGGTTTATCTTCCAACAACTTGGCGGCTTTAACATTGGCGCGGCGCCAATTCTCGAAAGCCGGCTGCAAATCCTGCAACATCCGTTTGACGGTTTTAGCCGGCATAATGATAAATACCGCATCCTCTTTTTCAGCGCCGGCAGGCTCAAATTTCAGCCAGATTTCAGCCTGATTAAAACCGAGCGTAAATTTATCTATGTCCAGACTTCTCAAGGCGCGTCCGACCTGAATGCAGACAGGCAATACTTGACCGCATTTTCTATTAGCGGCCATTCCGACTCAGGGTCGTTTAAATCGCCGCCGAAGCCGCTGCTGTCGCGCGCTGAGCCTTCTTCGAATTCAGGTTGAAAGCCGAATAACACGACCGCGCCGGCGCCGTATTCCGTGGCTACAGCGGCGGGCGTGCCGGTGACGAGATACTCGCTTAGGACATCCACACGCGCTGGGTCGGGATTGGGGAAATCCGGTCCCCAGCGGTAGAGCGTCGTGAAGCGCGGGTGAAATCCGCGTCCGACAGGATGCTCCGGCTGCCGCAGATATACGGCGGTCATCGTCCATTGCGGATAAACAGCGATTAAATCGACTGGCCAGCGCGCCGAGGTCGTGAGCAGCCCCAGACCTAACCGGGCGCCAGAATCCGCGCCTGCCAGCGCTGCGCCGCCGCCGAAGCCGATATAGCCGCCGCCGCGGGCTGCATAATGCCGGATCCGGTCCCTCCCAACCGTTCCCAAAGCCTCAGAATAGAGGCGCGCGTCGCCGCCCGGCACGAGTAAAATCCGGCAATGCTTAAAACTACCTTGCAAAATTTCGACCGTCTCGATTGAATCCAGACTGAAATTCATCGACTGCAAAGCGCTGAAAGCCGCCTTGACACTCGCTTCCCACACGCCAGCCCCGACATAGACGCCAACATCGACCATCGCCGCGCCACCGGAAGGCTCATCGTCTATACAACCCGCCGCCGAGAAAATTATCAAATTCATTGCAATAAAATGACGAAGACTTGATAAAAAAGTCGGTTTTTTATTTAGCAATTTATTATTGTGATTTTCGACACCCGCCGAAATTCGAAAGGCGAGTATTGTATTTTTTAAAAGATATTTTATCTTATCAATTTAAATTTCTAAGACGCCGGATGCAAGTTAAGAGTTCAACCTTGAGTTTGCAGCGGCTAAACACTGACACTGCAAAGAATACTAGATATGCATATCCCAGAGTGGTTAAATAATATAACCTTCGCTTTCTCGCGTCGCGAGGCTGGACAGATGTCTTTCAAACATACCGACGCATCGGCTGTAGCCGTGAATAGAGAGCGATTTTTAAGTAAATTTAATTTATCGTTGGATGGTATTGTCGCCGGCGAATTAATCCACAGCGCCAACGTGGCGGTGGTCGATAGGTCGGACGCCGGACGGGGCGCTCGGAGAGCGGATTGGATCCCCGGTGTGGATGCTTTAGTTACCAACGACCCGGAAGTTTTGCTGTTGACGACGCACGCCGACTGCGCGCCGGTCGTTATTTACGACCCGGTGCATAGAGTTTTAGGCCAGGCGCACGCCGGCTGGCGCAGCTTGCGCGCCGGGATAATCGAGAAAACGGTCGAAGCCGTGCGCTCGTTCAATGGCACAAGTCCTTCGATTTTGAAGGCCTGGGTGGGACCGACAGTCGGCGCCTGCTGCTATCCGGTCGGCTTCGAAGTCTCTGCGCTGTTCCCTATTGAATGCCGCCACTTAGTCACCGGGCAGGAGCGGTTGAATCTGCTGCGCTTCATTCAGTTGAGTTTAGAGAAATTGGGCTTTACAGCCGGCGAAGTCGATTTTGCCGGCGTCTGCACATCCTGCGACAGGCGGTTCTCATCCTTTCGCCGCGACGGCGTAAAAGCCTCGGCGATGGCTTTGGTGACCGGTTTGAATTCAAACGGGCATTGATATCAATTCGCATTCAAACGAATATGAATGTTCTGTATCAACAGCAGATTTAACGGATGAAGCAGATGATTAAAGCATTATTTCTGCTAAATCTGCTGTATCTGCTGTTAATTACTGACGGCAACTAACCGAGATTATTAGTATATAATCGAATGCAATTTGGTATGACATCAATTTGTCCATTGCAGACCGGCTGCAGCCGGCGTAAAAAATACAGAAAAAGAAGCCCGTCCATTGGACGGGCTTCAGCGTTCTGTGGTCGGCTATTTTTGAAACAACCCTATTAAATTACCGTCCGGATCGGTGAACATTCCAACCGTCCCCACGCCGGGAATCGGCATCGGACCAAAAACATTCTTACCGCCCAAGGCTTCGGCTTTGTCTAGATATTTCTGAACATCGTCCACAGTAACATAAATAGAAACATAGGGCGGATATTTGCCGTCGGTCTGAAAAATACCGCCGCCGATACCCTCCGCGCCAGGCATCACCTCGTTATAACCGAACTGGTCGTCTCGCTTGATTTGCCAGTCGAATAAACGGGTGTAAAAGCCTACGCCCCGCTTCTCGTCGCGAACGCAGATTTCGAAATGCATAATGGTATTGTCCATCTCGGACTCCTTTTATTAAGATTAATGAATGATGCGAAACAAGATACTGAACAATTGTTCAGATGTCAAGATTTAATTATATCTTTTTCTAGCCCGTCAAAATTAATTAAAAATTAACGGCAGGATGTCTCCATCCTGCCGTAAGTCAGACCGCGGTGGGGCTTATAGGCAAGAGCCGAAGTCAAACTGCTTTTAATGCGGTTAAACCGCATTCGTCAATTATGGTCTATAACTATTCGCCCCAGACATACCTGAGTGAAACCATCGAAGCCCAGGGTCCTGGCGCGCCGGTGATGAGATAAGGGCCACGTGTTAAAATACCCGGATCCACATTCAGGTCGATGGAGAATGGTCCGCGCTTGAAGGCGGCGCCGAGGTAAAAGCGGGTATTTACATTCCCCCAGGACTCTTTCTGTCCGCCGCTTTCGACATCGACGGCTTCCCACTCTTTAACGCCGCCGAAGCGGAAGGTGAATTTTTCTGAAACCGCAACTTCCATTCCGGCGCGGAAGTATGGCATCAGCCAGACGGACGAGTCGGCTTTGACGCCATTCTCCCGGCTGTAATTATTCATTTGAAAGCCGATATCTTCGACGAACAGCATCTTTTCGGAAAATTTCATATCGTCGCCGAGTCCGAGCGTGAGGCTGAACAGGCTCTCGCTGGTTTTTCCGCCCGGATGCTTCTCGCCGGTGCTGCCGAAGGTCAAGCCAAAGTAAGGGATGAGGGTCATTTTCTCATTGAACTCATACCAGTAGCGCAGTCCAAGCGAGATGTCCGTTCCGCCTTCGGTTTCGTTGATGACCGTGCCGGCGGTGTTCTTCTCCTCCCAAGTCAGCATATTGAAGGCGAAGAAAGTTTCCAGCGCTTCGGCAAAGGTCATTCCAGCCGATATCCCCAAGCCCAGACCGGAATGCGCCGATTTATCAGCAGTCATATCCGTTTCGTGCGAATTTCCGTAGAGCGAAAATCCGATGCCAAAGGGCATTGTGGCTAATTCCCGTGCATAGAAGAGGGTGATTTTCTGGTCTAATCCACCGCCGAAGTAAGACGGCAAGTAAGCATTGCCGAGCAGGTCGGTCGTCCAGTAGTAACCTAGGTAGTGACCTTCCATCTCGTAATGCACACCGGCCGTATTGATACTTGCGCCGATGATGTCGATGGCGCCGAGATTAGGGAAGTTCATCAGGGCTTGCGGCCAGACCCAGATGTTCGCTTCATCTTGAATCAGATGGTTTGATTCTCCCAGCGTTATGACGCGGGTTAAGGTTGCATTAGCGCCGCCGGCTGCCAACAGCAGCAACGCAATGCACAAAATTGAGGCGAATTTCCTCATAGGACAATCCTTCTTTTTAGGGTATTCCCGTTTTTAAAGAAGCCGCCCTGTCATCAGGGCTGCAGAACTGCTTCTTTTAATGCGCTAATATAAACAAGCCTTGAGCGGTTGTCAAGCCTGTTTTCAAATATATTATGATATGCAAAATAAAAACATTTTAATCCTTTGGCGCCTTCGTCCGCTGTTTCTTTAGCACGGATTATGAACGCGTAGATAGAGAGCGCCTGTAAAAAATAGTCTTATTCATCGCGCTCGAACTATTTAACTTGCATTATTGCATTTTTGATATTATTATTGTATATACTGCTATAACATCCCGCCCTGCAGCGCAGGTTGTTGCGAGAAAGAAAGTGAGAAATAAAAAGTATTCACCCCTGTTCACTTGCTAACTTGCAACTTGCCAACCTGCAACTCGCTAACTTGCCAACTTGCTTCCTTGCTCCCTTAATCAACCATCGATGAAATGTTCAAATCTTTTACGATATTATTAGCGGCGCTCTCGGCCTTAGCAAGTCGTTTGGCTTGCGCCGGCAATATTGACAGCCTACTGCAAGCTCAGCGTCTGCGCGGGGGGATCTATATTGCAGAATTATTTCAACCGCTCAACGATACCGCCGCATTTAAATTGTCGGATGTAGAGCGGGAGGATTACAGATTTCTGCTGGCTTCGCTGCCGCTGACCGACATTGCGACGCTGACGGCGCAGGACTTGATCGATAATCTCAAATCCGCCCGCCAGGCGGCGGAAGTATTCGCATGGGGCGCTGAAATCCCCCCGGCAGTCTTCCGGCATTTCGTCCTGCCGCATCGGATATCGCAGGAGCCGTTCACCTATTGGCGGCGGGATTTTTTAGCGCAGATTGCGCCGCGGGTGAAGGATTTATCGATGTCTGAAGCAGTGTTGGAAATCAATCATTGGTGTCACGAGCGAGCCACTTACAAACCCACCGACGGGCGTGATCAGGATCCGCTGACGACCTTGCGCAGCGGCTTCGGGCGCTGTGAAGAGGAGATGATTCTGACTATTGCGGCGCTACGATCGGTCGGCATTCCAGCGCGGCAATGTTATACGCCATACTGGGCGCATTGTGACGACAACCACGCCTGGGTCGAGGTCTGGGCGGATGGAAAGTGGCATTATTTAGGCGCCTGCGAGCCGGCTCAAGCCCTCAATCAAGCCTGGTTCACTAATCCTGCCCAACGGGCGATGCTGGTCGTCTCCAGCGCTTACGGCGATTATCAAGGCGATGAACCGGTTCTGCGCAGTTACGGCCGCTCGACGAACATCAATTCGACCGCCGTCTATGGGCAAACGCGGCAGGTCGATATCCAGATTATCGACCAGCGCGGCAAGCCGGCTGCCAAGCGAAGGGTGATTTTCAACTTGTTCAATTACGGCGGCTGGATGCCGATCGCCGGCCGTCTAACCGATGTCGGCGGTAAAGTGGAATTAACTTGCGGCAACGGCGATTTTCTGCTTACCTGCGGCGATATGAAGCAAGTAGCTATCGCTCATTCGACGCCGCGCCAAATTGTAAGCGAAATATGTCTGCAGAAAGTGAAAAACTTTGAATGGCCGGAGGCTGTCGAATATAATCCGCCGCCAATGCCTGAGATATCAGCGCCGCAAACCGGTTTATATTCATTGGAAGGCGAAGTGCGCGGCGTTATCGACTCCAGCGCAATGCTTCGCGCCGACAGTCTCTTTAAAATGAGAATTAACGCAACCAACGAGCGCCGGAAGTATTATACTTGGGTATATTGGCAGCGCGAGGCGCGAGGCGCGGAGTGCGAGGCGCGAAGTGTGGAATTCGACAGCACAATATTCATACCGGATACCGTGCTGGTGGAATGGGCTGTAGAACTACACGACGGAGATTCAACGCAAATCCGTGAAATAATCGACATTTTAAATAAAGGTTACGGGAATTGGGGTGTTCTTTATAAATTTCTTTTTAAATTATGGCCCGACGAGATGATGAACTGCCGGGAGTCTCATCGTAATGAACCCGCATCCCTGCTTTATGAGGAAAATCTGGATCCGCTGCCGATATTCAGCAACCGGCTGATACTCTTAAAGACCTTGTCGGATAAAGACTTGCGCGATTTTAACCTTGAGGTTTTAGACGATCATTTCAACTGGACGACGCTCTCGCTGAATCTTGGCGACCTCTTGATGACGGTCTATATTGACTCGCTCGACAGCCTGAATCGTAAACATTGGACCGACTATGTGGTATGCCCGCGCATCGATTATGAACCGTCTATCGCCTGGCGAAAAGAATTAGTCGAATTTTACGCCACCAAAAAAGAATTATTACAACTCAAAACCGATAAACAACTGCGCCGGTGGCTTAAGAAAAACATCAAAGTCGAAGATAATCCTGATCGACTCGGACCGCCGTTGACGCCGGCGCAGTGTCTAAGGCTGAAGAACGGAACGCGGCGGGATATTGAGCGGCTCTATGTCGGACTTAGCCGTGTGCTGGGAATTGCCGCGCGGTTTAACCCGGTCGCCGGCGGTTTGGAGCGCTGGGACGGCGCAAACTGGTTGCCGGTAGATTTATGGGACGCGAAGAAAACCAGCCGAACTGTGAAAACCGCCAAACTTTATTTAGTTTCGGTTGAAAACGATTCACTCACTAACGAAGCGCAGTATTTGCGTGACTGGTGTCTAGCGCGCTGGGAGAACGACCTGTTCGACGCCGTGGACCTCGGCTATCACAAGCCATTCAAGGACATAGCATTTCCGGTCGAACTGCCGCCCGGCCGGTATTGTCTGACTTCGGGCAAAAGAAGACCCGACGGCTCGGCAGATGTTAAAATGCAATGGTTGGATTTAGTGAAAGGGAAATTGACCGAGGCGAAGATTTTAGTGCGCTAAGGCTTGAATTGTCCATTGTAGATTATAAATTATAAATGGAGAAGGGATTGGATGATTTTTGGTAATCCGCTTTGGAGTTTTCTACTGAAACGAGCCATAATTTGCAATTCATCCTTTTATCATCCATTCATTTATCAATTTACGATTCACATTATGTCCGAATTCCCCATCGCCTGTCCCGCCGTCAACATTATCCGCGGGCCGCTGGTCGAGTCGCGGCATCGTGTATCGGCTTGTATCGTCGATAACTGCGGGCGGATATTATTCAAGATAGGCGATATCCGCTCGAATGTCTTTTTACGTTCTTCGATGAAGCCGCTGCAAGCCGCGGCGATGGTCGGCGCTGGCGCAGCGGAACATTTTGGATTGAAATCCGAAGAAATCGCAATATGCGCCGGTTCGCACGGCGGCGAGGCTATACATATTGCCGCCGTGCAGTCGATTATGGCGAAAATCGGATTGGACGCCGGCTATCTCCAATGCGGCGTTCAGCCGCTGTTAGACGCCGCCGCCAACAAAGCGATAACGCTCTCTGGTGAGAAACCCAAGAATGTGCATCACAATTGCTCCGGCAAGCACGCCGGGATGTTAGCCACCGCCGTGCATCTTAGTATGAATGTCGGCGATTATTGTCATCCAGACAGCGATTTACAGCATTATATAACTGAATTCATTGCGCGCGTCGCAGATTTAAATCCCGCTAATGTCGCCATCGGCATAGACGGCTGTTCGGTGCCGGTGCACGGCATTCCTTTACAAAATGCGGCGATGGCTTTTGCCCGGCTCGCCGAGCCGGTCGATGTTTCGGACAGCGACGCGGAAGCGTTGCGAACAGTTGCAGACGCGATGCGCCGGCATCCCGAATATGTCGCGGCTTGTCAAGGCCGCATCTGCACTGAATTAATGCGCAATGGCGGCGCGGTTCGACTGACCGCCAAAAGCGGCGCTGAAGGCGTCTATGCCGCCGGTTGGAAAAACCCGCTGTCCAGCCAAGCCTATGGGTTAGCCGTGAAAGTTGAAGATGGCGCTCAACGCGCCCGCGATCCGGTCGTCATCGCCTTGCTGCAAAGGTTTGGAGTCCTGCCGGAAGAATTGCCGGAAACCTTGATGCCCTTCGCGGCAGGTCTTATCAAGAACTGGGCTGGCCGAACCGTCGGGAGTATCGAAGTGAATCTAAAAGATGAACAGCCATAGAACAGCCAAAGTCGATGCAGATATGCAGATTAGTTGTCCGACCGGATTCTATCCGCACTATGCGCCGGAACTGCGGAAATTAGTCGAACAATACCTGGGCGCGGCTGAAAAACTGCTGCCCAAGCCTCCCTTTAGCCTGATTGTTCCGCACGCCGGCTATTTTTACAGCGGCCAGACTGCCGCCTGGGGCTTCCGACAGATTCAGGATGCGCCGTTCGACAACCTCATCGTCCTGGCGCCGAGCCACTACGACCGTTTCCCTTATGCCTCGCTTCTATCGACGGGAGTCTATCGGACTCCTCTAGGCGATATGCCGATTAACCGCGAACTCGCGGAGCGATTAACCGAATCTGATAAGATTAATTTTAAAATCTCACCGCGCGGACATCTCAATTTGGACGGCACAGCGGTCGAACATTCCATTTCAGTTCAAATACCGTTTTTACAAGTTGTCCAGCCTCAAGCCTGCATCGTTCCGCTTCTTATCGGCACACACGATGTCGAAGCAATTCGCCGGATTGGCGAAACTGTGTCGGAGATTGCGCTTACATCGAACAGTCTCATCGTCGCCTCGAGTGATTTATCGCATTTTTATCCTTGCGAGTATGCCCGGCAGTTAGACGGCCGAACATTGCAGACCATCGAGACCGGCGATGCCATCACGTTCATAGATTGCATCGAGTCGGGCGATATCGAAGCCTGCGGCTCAGCGGCGGTGGCAGCGGTTCTCTTCGCCAACAAGCGCGCCGGCGCCGTCAACGCGTGCATCCTGCATCGCAGCGATTCGAGCGACGCTTCGCCGGAATTGAAATCGCGCGTCGTCGGGTATGCCTCGGCCGCGTTTTGGATTTAGGCTTTGGGCTTTAGGCTTTGGGCTTTAGTTATCGCCCTGCTCTGCAGCTGGGACTACAGGGGAGGGATGAGGTGGACTTAAATTATCTATTAATAGAGTCAGTTTATAGTATTATTATAAAGGGCGAACACGAGGTTCGCCCGTTCGGGCGATGCTTGTCATCGCCCATAATTCAATTAAAAAAATCACTATAACTGCACGCCTTAATAAATCACGTGAAGACCTCGCCAAAGAGAAGAAAAGCATTAATACAAAGCGATATTACGATTTGAGAAAAAAATCCTTAATTTTATAATTTTAATAATTAATTATGATTTAAACATTTATAGTTCCATAAACAACGTTATTTAGAGTTCAGCCGAAAAAACACTTGACAAAGGCTTGACAAGGCATTATATTTGAATTCGACTTAAATAAGCGATGCCATATCCAGATTTCTTAAATTGGATTTGGCTTTCGCTAATTTGCGCGCCGACTTATCCGGGAGGATATAACACGAATTAATGGCTTTGCCGGCTTTGTACCAAATAATCCTCTCACCGCACAGACAGCTCGAATAATAACTTTCTATAAACCAACACAATCTATCGCCTCGCACTGCCCGCTGTGTTAAAGCAATTTATCAACCTAAATTTTTAGGAGTTTGGAAGATGCCCAAAAGCAAACTTTTTACTGTAGCCGCTTTGAGCCTGGCGCTGTTAGTATCGGCGTTATGGGCTGGCGGTCTGCCGTTAAAAAACAATCTCGGCGACGACCGTCCGGTCGTCCAACTTTCTCATCCGGGCCGGTATGTCAAAAATATGCCGGCGCGCGATGAGGATGATTTTATGACCCTGCGCTGGATGGTCTCCCGCGACGGGGCGGTGAATTGGTCGGAAATTTACGGCGCTGGCGACCTCGGAATGTGGGAAGTCGATGACGGCGACACCATTCCGGCTTGGGGCAACGCGTCTTATGACTTCGGCGCGGCTGTCGCCCCCGGTAATTTCCTGCATTTCGTCGTCATCCTGAATAGTTTCTCCGACATCCGCAACCCGAACCAGCGCGTCAACGGTATTTACGATGTGCGCGTCGATATGGACCGCAATGTCGTTATAAATTTGATTGCTGCCGAAGGCAACGACCACTTTGCCTTCTCGGATGTCGGCATCGACCAGCAGGGCAATCTGTATGCCGTATGGTCGAAAATTATCAGCGACAGCGTCTGCGTGTTAATGGCTTCCAAGTCAACCAACAACGGCGCGGCGTGGTCGAACCCGATTCAAATTGCCGCCGGTTTGGCTCCGGGCAGCCCTTATACCCACATCACCTACCATGTGGCGCAGCATTTCTATGCCATCTTCTTAGTGCCGAATACTGAAACCGGCGTTTATGACCACAAGGTCGCCAAGATGGCTGCGACGATGCAAGGCAACCCGGAGGTCATCAACCTCGGCGCCGCAAGTATGATGAACATCACCTATTACATCGGCTCGTCCAATCCCATCGACCAGGACTGGAACAACGGTCAACTATACTTCGCAGTGCGCTCGGAAAATCATGCTGCGACCATTATCGGCAGTTCGACCGGCGGCGAGTG
Source organism: Calditrichota bacterium (assembly GCA_016867855.1). Lineage (GTDB taxonomy): Bacteria > Electryoneota > AABM5-125-24 > Hatepunaeales > Hatepunaeaceae > VGIO01. Next base: position 15,551 of record VGIO01000012.1, on the reverse strand, counting down.
GACGCTGGAGCGGATTCCCGGCGCGCAGCGCTATCCGAGTATCGGGCTGGACCAGGGCGGCCAAAATGGAATGCCCTTTGTGTTCAGCAATTTCGGTGTGCCTGCGCCGGGAGGCTACCACAAGAATTGGTATTCCTACGACGAATCCGGCTATGGCGGCGGCAACTGGATTATTCCACCCCTCGTGCTTGACAGCCTCCTTTATGATGGCGCCCGCGATCTGCTCTATTGCCATCAAGGCGTCTGGACATCTAGCGGTCGGCTGGTTTCCGGCTGCAATGTCTGGGGACAGTTCACGCCAGAAGGCTTCCAGGTCAATCATTCCAATAATAACGGCGAAACTTGGGCCAACCCGCAGAAACTCTGGTCTATTTTCGACGACGGTCTGATGGGCGGCTACATTGCCCAGAATATAATCGTTCCCGGTTTCGATAATGCTGTCTTCGTCGCATTTTGCGGTCAATACGGCGAAACCGACTTCGACGGTCCAGATATTGCCGGTGTTACCTTAAGCAGTTTCGCTTTAGGGCAGCCTTGGATCGTTACCGCTAATGTGTCCGACCCCTCCGGCATTGGATACACCGATTGCAATTGGACTTTGGCGGACTCGATGAGTTGGGAGTATGCCGAAGCCGACTCGGGCAATGTCGATGACGAAGGCAACGGGATGTATTATTACACTATGCCTTCCGACACGATGAACGGCCGAGCGCTAGCTAATGGCGATTCTATTTGGTTCTTCATCTACGCGCAAGACGCGCTTGCTAACGATGGCTTCGGCTATGAAAACCTCATCATCGTCGGACAGGGCTGGACTGGCGTCAGCCGGCGGGTGGAAATTCCGGCAGAGAATTCGCTCGGAATGAACTACCCCAATCCGTTCAACAGTTCGACCGTCATCCCGTTTGCCTTGAGCCACGGCCAATTCATGCGGATTCAGGTTTGGGACACCAACGGACGGTTAGTGGCGACCCTGTTCGACGGGCGCACAACCGCCGGTCGCCATGAAGTCATTTGGAAAGGCGAAGGCGCGCCTTCGGGGATTTATCTCTACACATTGGAGACCTCCCGCGAGCGCTTTGTCGGCAAAATGACCCTGATTAAATAATACAACCGTCCGCCGGCTGCGAAAATAGAATAGCCGTAAGCAATATCGCTCATTCCCCCTGCAAACAGCAGGGGGAATGAGCGATGGTGGAAAACATGGGCATTTTGGACAATATGGACGCTGTAAAGTCCAGCAAGGTCATTAGTGTAACCGTATTTTTTTCTCTTCACTGTTCACCTTTCGGAAATTTCCCATAGCCAAAAGCCTAAACAATCTGTCCAAGAATGCTAAAAACGTATGTTAAGGGGTAAAGCGGACCAGACTGTCTGGAAATACCTGTTTCCGCTGCCGACCCGCCATGGTCGGCAGTGTATCTATCGGAAAGACAATGTTCTGCTGTTGACTACGGCGAGTCGATGGCGGAAAAAATAGCATTTTCAGACAGTCTGGTCCGCCTTGCCCTTTAACGCCTAAAGCCCAAAGCCCAAAGCCTTTAAACAGTGCATCCGGCAGACCTAAAAGGAGGTTCAATGCCTAAACGCTACCGCTTTTCCCGCTCGGCGCCTCCGCTGGTTTTCCTCTTAGTTTTCATACTCACCGCTTCAGTCGTCATTGCGGGAGTAACCGGCAAAATTGCCGGCGTTGTTTCCGATGTGAAAACCGGCGAACCTATCGCCAACGCCAATATTGTAATTGTCGGCACTGACTATGGCGCCTCGACCACCCTCGACGGCGATTACTTCATCATCAACATTCCACCGGGCAAGTATTCCGTATCCGCAAGTTATGTCGGTTATGTTTCGGTCATTCAGAGCGATGCAATAGTCTATGCCGACTTGACGACCAATCTTAATTTCAAACTTGAGCCGACTGTCATTGAGGGGCAGGAGGTGGTCGTCAAGGCGCCGCGCAGGGTGATTCGGCAAGATGTTACCGCTTCGACCAGGATTGCGACCGGCGATGAAATACTGAGTATGCCGGTGGCAAATTATGTCGGCGCCTTAGCCCAGGTCGGCGGCGCCGTCGGCGACGGACAGAATATACATATCCGCGGCGGACGAAGAGGTGAAGTCGCCTACCTCATCGACGGAATGGAAGTTAAAGACCCGCTGCTTAATCTAAGAATGCTGAACATCGGCAGCCCGGCCGTGGCTGAAATGGTCGCTTTGACCGGCGGCTTCGACGCCGAATTCGGCAACGCCCAATCAGCCGTAGTCAATGTCATCACGCGCGAAGGAACAAAAGAATATCATGGCCGGATACGGTATGTATTCGACGACCTTTCACCGAAGCGGGATATGAAATTCGATTATACGACGACCTTCATCCCGCCGCTCGACTCAGCCGTAACAACCCGCACCCAGCCGCATTCTGCTTACATTAATTACGATTATTGGGAAGGCTCGCTGGGCGGACCGGACCCGATAACAACGAAACTCTTCCCGATGCTGGGCTTAAAAATCCCCGGCTATATTACATTTTTCGCTTCATCCGACCTGCAGGGCCGCGACGCTACCGGCAATGGCATCTGGATAAATTCGTCGGATTGGTATCAGCACGATGTAACCGGTGAATTGGAATTAGACGAGCGCCGCGAGATGACCTATCTGAACAGCGGACTCTCGTTCACCTACCACATCAACCCGCAGATGAAGTTGAAAGCCGCCTACCGCACGACGCTCAACTGGTATAATATCTACCTAATGCGGCAGAGTCTGCATTTTCCTTACGATTATGCGCAGGAAGACATCAACAAGGCGCTGCAAGCCTGGACGATGAACGATTCGACTTATACCTATGTCTTCGGGGCGGATGATGACGGCGACGGACGCATCGATGAGGAGTTGCTCAACGGACGCGACGACGACCTCGACGGGCGCATCGACGAAGATTTACAATTCTTCGAATACAACGCCGCCGACCATCTGCCGACGCGTGTCATCGACGACCGGCAGATACTACTGGCGTGGAATCATACGCTGTCGAAGAACACCTATTATCATCTGAAGTTGTCGCGCTATAAAGCCTCACGCGTGCAGAGCGCCGGCAAGAAAGACCCCTGGGAATATGGGGAATACGCTGAAAAGTTCACGGATTTGCCGGACGCTGAAGGGAAGTATAACGGCCGGTATGACTTGGGCGAACCTTTTGTGGACAAGAATGGCAATGGTGTGTGGGACAGGGGCAACCAGTCGAACAGTTATATGAACTACCGAGGCTTTCTGCTGTCGGGCGATGGAACGGAGGACGATGTCGGTCAGCCAGTGCCTTACTGGTTGAAGGAGGAATCTTACGCTCATAGTTTGAAGTTTCAGATTACGCATCAGTTGCAGGCAAATCATCAACTGCGCGGCGGACTGGACCTGAATGCTTACGATTTATCGGTCAGGTCTCTGCCATATCCGACCATCGACAACAAGGGGCAGGGGATTTATACCGACATCTATCATGTATATCCTGCGGATGGGGCGGCTTACGCGCAAGACAAGATGGAATATAAAGACATCACCATCACATTAGGGTTGCGCTGCGATTTTTATATGCCCGGACAGCAGGTGCGGAAGGTGATGGCGTTCGACAGCACGGACGCAAATTGGAATCCCAACTATGTGCCGTTCAAAGCGCCGGATGAGGTCAAGGCGAATATATCGCCGCGGCTCGGCGCCTCGTTTGCTATTACGGAAAATGCCTATCTGCATGCTCACTACGGGCATTTTTACCAGCGTCCGACCTGGGATAATATGTTCGAGTCGGTGAATCAGCCGCAGACAGGCGGGACGCCGCGCATCGGCAATCCGGACTTGGACCCGGAGAAGACGGTGGCATTCGAGGTCGGAGTGGCGTGGAATCCTTACAGGGACTATTTAATCGATGTAACAGGCTTCCTGAAGGATGTGAAGAATTGGATAAACGCGCGGGAGGGAAAGTATTGGTATATGGAGAACTTCGGGCAGCCGTTGATAGGGCAGAATTTTGCAATTTACGATAATCAAGACTATGCTTTCGCGCGCGGGCTGGAGTTCAATATCTCGAAGGAATACGGGGCGAACTTGTCAGGGCGGCTAACATATACTTTGGCGTGGGTGAACGCCAAGAATTCGTATAACATCGGGACACAGGGGATACGGGGGAATTATGTGGAGCCGCCGCAAGCCCTGCCGGCAGGCTGGGATCAGCGCCATTCGATTGTGATGAACTACGGACTCAATTACGGACCGAAAGAGCCGCTGTTCGGCGTCAAAGGGCTGCCGGGAGGATGGGATGTCAATCTGCTGTGGAATGTGCGCAGCGGGCTGCCTTATACGCCGACCGACGCTTCTTCGACTTTCATCGAAGGACAGTATATGTCGAAGCGAACGCCGTGGACGAACAGCGCCGACTTAAATGTCAACAAGTATTTCCCGTTCGGCAACTATAAAGCCTCGTTATGGCTGCAGATTTACAACCTGTTCGACCGGGAGAACGTGCTGCATGTGGACGATAACTACGGGCGTGCTGGCGAGCCGAACGCGTTTGATAATTATTCGGGATTGCCGGGCTGGGTGAACGATTCGTCGTCGCCGAACTACATCCAAAACCCCTTCGCTGGGCCGAATCCGGATGCGTGGGACAATCCACGCTTCATTCGGCTCGGGCTCGGGTTTGAGTTTTAAGGAGGGGAGAAATGAAAATAAAAAATGAAAATTGTAAATTGAAAATCGCTCAGATAAAGCGCAGAAAACTACCAATTTTCAATTTACAATTTGCAATTTATGCTCTATTGCTGATCGCCCTGCCGCTTAGCGCGCGGACGAAAGATGTCGGCCCAGTGCGCAAGGGCGGCGCGGCGCGGATCGATGTCGGCAAGAAATCGCTGTTTGCGCACGATGTAGGGAATGTTCGGATGACGCTGTCGAACTGGGGTGAGCAGGGAAATCCAGACGCTACACCGGGGTATTTGGGCTTCGAATATCCGTTGGGTTCGGAGTCTGATTTTCTGTTCAGCGCCGGCATCTGGGTCGGAGCAAAGGTTAATCAGCAGCCGCTGGTTTCAACGGGGACGGACGGCGACAACGGAACTAACGAGTTTGCCCCGTCGCTGCCCATACAGGACGGGTTTCCGTGGTCGTATTTTCCGTTGTCGTCGATAACGGATAACATCGCCGGCCGGACTTATATCAAAGGGGCTAAGCAAGTTGACGACGACGGCGACGGACTAATCGATGAGGATCCGGCGGGAGATATGTCAGCCGACTTCATCGACAACGATGGCGATGGCAAGGTGGATGACGATGATGATGATAATGATGGTGATGTGGTGCCGGGCTCGCTGGATGATGACGGGGACGGGAGGTTTGACGAGGATAGTAATGCACGCGGCACGCAGGAATACTACACAGTTTACGACGACTGCGATGTTAGTCAGGTTCAGAGCGCCGACGCCGACGGGCATACGTCTTTGAATGTGCAGGTGCTGCAACGGACTTACGCGTGGGGCGAGGCTTATGCGAGCGAATTTATCCTTATGGACTTGATAGTGCGGAATATAGGGGCGCTGCCGCTGATGGATTTGTATTTAGGGCTGTTTGCGGACCCGGATGTGGCAGCGAAGGGAGAGTCTGGGGATCCAGCGAGCATCGACGATTGGAATTTCTATGACGCAGCGAATTTGATGATGGTGCAGGGAGATGACACGACCGATGCGGATGGTTATGGGCCTGGGTTGTTTGCAATGAAGGTAGTGCGGACGCCAGACTCGCTGCATACCTTGAAAATTTCCTTCAGCAATTTTGAACGAGTGTCTGGCGGTGATCCGGAGACGAATGCGGATAAGTATGAATTGCTGACATCAGGAGTGATAATGCCGCCGACGGCGCAGTTAGGTGATTGGCGGTTCTTATTGGGATTTGGGCCGGCGAGCGGAAGCTGGATATTACCGCCGGGCGATGAGATGCCTGTAACGGTAGCCTTTATCGCCGGGCGGAAGTTAGAAGATTTGCGGCGGAATGCACAGTGGGCGCAGGCGATTTACGACAACGATTTTCAAGGGCCGCAGGCGCCGGAGCAGCCGATATTTTGGACGGAGTCTCATCCGGGGCGCATAAGGGTCTATTGGCGCAACAACGCGGAGAAGAGCATTGACCCGATAACGCGCGTCGCGGACTTCGAGGGCTACGCAGTTCAGCGCTCGACCGACATCAACCGCTGGTTCACTTTGGGGCAGTTCGATAAAATCAATCCGGATTCGATTTTCGATGAGGAGTTTCGGCGGGAGAATCTAAATTTGGGGATGCCTTACGATGTCTTCGATTCGACGCTGGCGGTGAACGCTGACAACGGAGGCTGGTATGTCGATGGGACACACAGCCCGCCGGACACAGTTTATTGGCTGGACGACCGAAATGTGCTGCGCGGCTGGCAGTATTACTATATTGTGCGAGCTTTCGACCGCGGTGTTTCGGGCGCCGGGGTGTTGATAACCTCCATCGGACGCTCATACAAAGGCGCGCTGGCCGGCTACACCCAAGAAACCTGGACGCAGGGCAACTCGGTCGAACAGGTTTTCGTCGTGCCAAATCCTTATAAAGGCGGACACGAATTAGAAGAGAGCGGCGCTTTGACGGCGTCGGGCTTAAAAGCCTACCCGCGCAAACTGTTCTTTATGAACCTGCCGCCCAGCGGCGCCAAAATTCACATCTATACCCTGGCTGGCGACCACATCATCACCTTACAGCATCCTTCCGGCGGGTCCGACCAGTTCGAGTGGGATATGCGCAATCAATATCGGCAGGAAATCGTCAGCGGCGTCTATTACTACATCGTCGAAGCCGGCGCAGAGAAGAAAATCGACAAATTTGTCGTAATCAAGTGAGGGAAATATGAATTTAGAATTTGGAGTGCGGAAGATGGCGAAGTGTGCGCTTCGTTCAAAGTTAAAACTCTTTGCACTTTATACCTTGCACTTTGCACTTTCCACATTAATCATTCTGCCCGGCTGCTCGGACGATAGGAAAACGCCGACGACGCCGGGGATACCGACCTATTCGGCGACCATCACCTTGCTGGACGGCGTCTCTATCGCCGGCGATACGCTTAGCCGGACCTTCACTCTGCGCGACTCGGTCGTGGACGCGCGGCTCTATATCACCGGCTTCCTTAAGCCCGATGCAGCGCTCAATCAATTCAACGGATTAAGTTCGGAGGTTGACTCGCTCGACAATCTGCTGCTGGGCTTAAGCGCGCAAATAATTGGATTGGATACTATCAGTGCACGCACACCGGAGCAACAGGCGCGGTTGGACAGTCTGCGCGGGGTTCTGGCTGCGGAGGAGGTAGTCAAAGCCGGCCGCGAAGCCTGGCTCGACTCGCTGGATACGCGTCTGGACGACCGCTTCAAAGCCGCCGTGCGACTGGATAACGACCTAGAGTTTTACTACCCGCGGGCGACGTTCTTTGATTCAAACACAATGCCGCCGGATACGACTTTAGTTCATCGCTATCTTAATCCCGGCGAGACGGCTGTTTGGGGTCAGGGCTTTTGGACGCCCGAGCCGGATACTTCGGGCTGGATCGGCAAGACAATGCGTTTGGCGCTGAGCCGCTTCTGGATTGCCGACGATACTTATCGCGCCCCGGCCAAACCGTCCAGGCCCGCCAATCCCGACGCGCTGCCCGAATTATACCCGATTACCGACTGGTTAGGCCGGTTGACGCCTAACACACCCCACACACTGCATCTCATCTTTGCAGCCCCCGGCGCGACCGCTAAGGTCGCTGCCAGTCTGTATGTAGTGTATAAAACAACGGGATAACGATTGAAGTTGAAAGGGAGAATGTAAGAAGGTAAGAAAGTGAGAAAGTCAAAAAGTCAGAGGATTTTATATTCGGGCGGCTTGAACAATTTCACTTTCACCTTACATCGGAACAACTTGAAACTTCTATAAGGAGTAAAATTATGAAATTCAAATATATCGTTGTCCCTCTGCTGATACTGTTAAGTTTGGGGACAACCTACGGACGGGAAGTTCAAAAGGTTGGCACGACCAGTCTGGCGACGCTGAAGATTGCCACTAGTGTGCGGGCTATCGGGATGGGTGAAACTTACTGCGCCGTCGCGGACGATATCCAATCTATCTTTTGGAATCCCGCCGGACTGATTCACCTACAGGGTTCTTCAGCGACGTTCACGCAGATTAATATGCCGGCGGATGTGCAGTTCAACACCGCCGCCATCGCCCGCAACTTAGGTCGTAAAGGCGTCGTCGGGACGCACCTGCTGGCGATGAACACCGGTGATATGCCGGTGCGGACGATCTTCCACCCGGAAGGCACCGGCGAAAACTTCATCGCCTACGATGTCATTGGCGGCCTATCCTATGCGCAGCGTCTCACTGACCGCTTCGTCTATGGCGCTAATCTGCGGATGGTCGTTTCCGGATTGGAAGATGAGTCTTATATCGGTGTCCTAGCCGATTTCGGCACGCTCTATGAAACCGCCCTGCGCTCGATGAAATTAGGCTTAGTAGTGCAGAACTTCGGCCCTGACATCAAGTATTCCGGCACATATTTAGACTACCTCGATCAAGGCCGCCGGGCGCGTTCCAGCCCACAGGAGAATACATACTCGGCCGCTCCGCCGCCGACTATCTACCGCATCGGACTGTCCGCCAATTTCTTTGAAATGACCAGAATTGCCAGACCTGCCGGCTGGGACGGATTGGCCGCAGTCGAAATGAGCCATCCCAATGACAACCGCGAACGGCTCAATTTCGGTCTGGAATGCACCTATCTTAATATGTTCACCTTGCGCGGTGGATACAAATTCCGGTTCGAAAACAGTTATGGCTACGACGAAGAGCGCTGGACGGCGGGATTCGGACTGAAAATTCCCATCTCCACCGCTCAAACTATCGTTTTCGACTATGCCTATCTCGATTTCGGTCGGTTTGCTGAAGCCGACGACGGCTTTATGAGTTCACCGCACCGCTTCTCACTCGGCATTAACTTTTAACCGCAGTCAGGAGATACAATTATGAAACTAAATTTAATTCTTAAGAGCATTATTCCTCGGAAAATAGATGCGCTTTCTCCCCCCGCTTGCGGGTGGATGAAGGGAAGTGTATTTTCATCTTATGTTGCGCCGCGCCGCGGGATGATGATTACTCTCGGAATGCTCCTGCTGGCGTGGGGCTGCGAGCCATCCGATCCGGGCTTGCTGATGCCGAATGTGAAGCCGGTAGTCTATATCACGGTCGCGCCGCTGGAAAATGCTGTCGAAGACCACTATCTCGCGCCGGAAATTATGTTCCGCGTCCAGTGGTTCGGCTCAGACCCGGACGGCGTTGTTGCGGGTTATTGGCTGCAAGTAGATAGCGGCGCCGAAAAATGGACGACCGCTGGCGACAGCGTCATCGCTTTTCAATCTTCCGAACCTGACCCCAATAATCCGGGCAAGACGATTCCGATGCAGCACACCTTGCGCGTCTGGTCGGTCGATAACGAAGGGCTGCGCAGCGACCCAGCTGTGCGAACCTTCTTTGCTGCCAATGATATTCCCCGTATCACGAGTTTTGCTGTTCCATTTCCTGACAGCGCCACTGTCGGCCCGGCTTTCTCATTCAGCCTGGAAGCCGCCGATTCCAACGCCTCCGGCATCCTCTACCGGTTTTGGATCGACGGGCAGCCGACGGGCGATTGGAATGCGCGGTCTAAATATCAATTTTACAACTCCGTTGAACCTTCGCTGCTGAACACAGTCGAAACAGGAACAACAGTGACGTTGGATATGCGGCTACTCACTAATGGTCAGCATCGCATTTGGGTCAGGGCAATGGATTTAGGCGGTGCGGTGAGCGATTCAGTTCTGCGCACGATTACAGCCGCCGACACCTTCCATCCGAGTCTAACTTCCATATCGGCGAGTTATAACGGCATAGCCTTCTATGTCGATGGGTCGGTCTATTTTGCGCCGCGTGCTGTGACGAAATTCGAGATGAATGGCTCAGCCGCGGCTTACTACGGCTCAATTCAAGGCTATCGCTACAGGCTCATCACAGCCGCCAATCCCAACCCTAACTGGTCGAATTGGGGATCCGGGAGCGTGGAACTGTCCGACCTGCCGGTCGGCGAGTATCGCTTTGAAGCCCAGTGCCGTGACTACACCAACGCCGTCAGCGGAGTGAGTAGTTATGCTCTGAGCATCGTTACGCCGGTTTTGTATAATAAAACCATTTTACTGGTGGACGAAACCCGCGACGGCAACGGCTCGCTGGGCAGCCCGACCGATGCGCAGGTCGATAAGTTCTACCGGTTCATCCTCGGCGGTGATTCGAGCGCTTCCGACACGACCGGATACGCCGAATGGCGCAGTTCGGACAACTGGGACATCACCGAAATCGATTACAATAAACACAAGGTCGGCGATACAAAATATATCTCCGCCAAAGATGTGCATAACAAACGCATTATTTTTTGGATTGCCGAAGACAAAACCGTCCTGGATTTGCGCGATAATCTATCGGTGTTGACCGAATACTTGAACAAGGGCGGACGGCTCATTTTAGTTGGCTGGGATGTGATGGCGAGTTTCATATCGGAAACTTCGCCTGATTCGACCGGGTTCGCGTCGGTCTTCGTCAACAAGTATCTGCGCCTAACAGCCGGCAAGCGCCTGGCAGACCGGGTTTTCGTCGGAACGGAAGGCGCCGGCGGTTATCCGAATGTCAATCTCGACCGCAGCAAGATTCTCGCCCGCTGGGCTGGACTCGACCGCTGCTGGACATTCACGCCTTCGCATCGCACGCAGACACTGGGCGTATGGACGAGCGGAACGCCGGTCGCCGGGGCGACAGCCATCACGCTCAACACTTCTATCGTCAATATCTGGCGCACGGCAACGGTAGGGTTCCCCCTCTATTTTATGTTAGACAGTGAAGCCCGCGCCTTCATAGCGCAGTTGATCGCGGAGATGGACGCTTCGTAATTTAATGCCTGTCTGGATGGCGGATTTCAACCTTCCCCCCTGATATTTCCCCACAGAGCGGACGGAAGAATTAGGGCTTATTACGAAATGAAAGAGAAGTGTCGATATGACAACGCAGCGTTTAAAAGCCTTTAGACGCTGCGTTGTTTTTTTCAATGAAGGCTTGACAAATTCAACGCTTGAGACTATATTTCTTATTAATGCTGATGGTGATGATGATGATGACAACATAAGATACTAGAGTCATCGTCAGTGTCATTAATTGACATTGGCATTGGCATTAAATTCCAAATTCCAAATTCCAAATTCTTAAATGTCCGACCGCAAGATCCGTCTTATAATCGCCAAGCCCGGGCTGGACGGGCATGACCGTGGCGCTAAGGTGCTGGCTGCCGCTTTTCGCGACGCGGGAATGGAGGTCATATACCTTGGCTTGCGCCAGACGCCGGAGATGATTGTCGAAGCCGCGCTGCAAGAAGACGCCGATGTCATCGCGCTCTCCGTCCTGTCCGGGGCGCATATGACCATCTTCCCCCGCGTCAAAAAACTGCTCGACGAGCGCGGGATGAACGATGTGCTGCTCATCGGCGGCGGCATCATCCCGCCGGAAGATATCGAAGAACTGGAAAACGCAGGCGTGAACAAACTCTACGGACCCGGCACGCCGGTCTCCGAACCGATTAAATTCATTCAAGATTGGTTCGACAAGAATAGATTGAATGCTAATGCTAATGTAAATGCTAATATTATAAAGAATTAAAATCTCAATTTTCTAATGGTTTATTTAAATTTGCCCACTTTGTCACTTCGTCCACTTTGTCCATAAAGTCATATTGTCCATCTAACTCCCAAAAACCATAAACAGGCTATCCAATGTCCGGACATTCCAAATGGGCGACGATTCGCCGCGATAAGGAGAAGACCGACGCCGCACGCGGACGAACATTCTCCAAGTTGATTAAAGAAATAACAATCGCTGCCCGCACCGGCGGGGGCGATGCGAATGGCAATCCCCGGTTGCGCACCGCCATCGCTGCCGCCAAAGAAGCCAATATGCCGGCGACTAATATCGACCGTGCCATCAAGAAAGGCACCGGCGAATTGCCCGGCGTCACTTATGAAGAGGTTATCTACGAGGCTTACGGACCCGGCGGCACCGCGCTGCTCATCGAAGTTACCACCGACAACCGCAACCGCGCCGTCGCCGATATCCGTCATATCATCCAAAAGAACGGCGGCAATATGGGCGAATCCGGCTCAGTCGCCTGGATGTTCCAGCGCAAAGGCGTCATCAGCCTACCTTCAAACAGCATCGACGAAGACTCCCTGATGTTAGCCGCCCTGGACGCTGGCGCTGAAGATGTCAAAAGCGAAGACGACTTTTTTCAGGTTATGACCCCTTCCGAAAAATTAGAACCGGTGCGGGCTGCGCTTGAGTCAGGCGGCTTCAAAATCGCATCCGCTGAGTTAGCCCAACTGCCTCAAACCTACATTCCGGTTTCCAGCGACCAAGCCCGCTCGGTCATTCGTTTGATGGAAGCCCTAGACGAACACGACGATGTCCAAAAAGTCTGGTCGAACTTCGATATTCCCGACGAATTGATGGCTGCCTTGTGATTGTCTTCGGCATAGACCCCGGACTTACCGCCACCGGCTACGGTGTCGTCGAAAAGTCCGGCAGCCGCATTACCCCCCTTGAATGGGGGGTAATACGTTCTGGAAAGGGCGAACTGCCCGAGCGGCTGGAAAAATTATATTCCCACCTTATCGAAACGCTAAACCGCTTCAAACCGGATTTAGTGGCAGTCGAGTCTATTTTCTTGGCACGCGACCCCAAAGCCGCGCTTCTGATAGGTCACGCCCGCGGCATCGCCCTATTGGTTGCTGTCCAAAGCGGCGCCAAAGTCGTCGAATATCCCGTCAACACCGTCAAGCAAGCCGTTGTCGGTAAGGGCCACGCGGCTAAGGAGCAGGTGCGCTATATGGTCGGCAGATTGCTTTCGATGGATATGGATAAGGTCGCAGAAGATGCGTCCGATGCACTGGCGGTGGCAGTTAGCGGGTGTTTGAAAAATGGATGAATTTAGAGGTAGGGAGGGGGCGTTTCTGCCCGCCACTTTATTCTCCCCCCCGCTCCGTGGGGGGGATGCAAAGGGGGTGTTCTAAATGGCTGTCAATCCTCTGCAGTTGACAGCGGGTAGGACAGACAATTCGGTCTGTCCGTCGTTATGTTTATTATCAATTACGTTTGGCCTTTCATCCAGCCTAAGAGTTTGCAGATTTTTTTGGGCATATATTGGAAATAGTGTTATGTGGATATGCACTTAAGTAAGGTTCATACTATATATTGTAGTTTTATGGTTTAAAAGTCTAATATGCCACAAGATATTGTGTATACCTTACACAAGTGCATATCCGCATAGTGTTATTTGACCTTTTGTGAAAGAATCCTTATTAATCTTTGAAAATCCTTAGGTTGTTCAGTCAACGGGCGTTTTACCACCAAATTTCGAGCGATAGTAATGTATTTCTCAAGTCCTTGAACCGGCTGATTAGTATTTGGATCAGTTACTTCAAAATACTGATTAAATACTTGATGCATAATTTCTTTGCCACAAATTAGATCGAGCCATCTGCCATGACCTAATTTCACTTGTTGACTGCGACCAAGAAAACTATCTCTATTCTTTTTAAGGAGTTTCCTAATATATTCTTCACTTAGAATTTCATTCAATTCGCTTATTTTAGTTTTAAATTCGGTTCGATTAATAACATTTATTACTGCAGACTTATAATCCTTTATCTCATCTGGATTCGTAAAAACTTCTATCCATTTTTGCTTAATCAAAGCCCGAATTTGGATAATTGTCAGATTGGCAATATCAAAAAATACGCGGTTCTGGCATATATCTATTATTCCATTAACAATATCGTCTTTTCTGTCACCCCGGAAGTATTGGGACTTTTTAATGTATTCTGCTTCAATGAAATAGTTCTCTAATTCTCTCTTAGGCCAAATAAGCAGGTTATGTGTATTCGGATTAGGGAAATTTCGCCATGAATCACTGACATAATTATCATCGAACTCATCTTTATCGATAAGAAAGTAGCTATTCGGATTTATTCGATATAAGGCTTCCGCCGCACTGCGAATATTTGCTGACACTCCTAAACCTTCGACACCAATTGTAATGTTTCTTAAATGTGAATTTAACAAATTGTTAATGACTTGAGAGTCGAATCCTTCCGGCTTTTCACTTTCTATGTAAAGTATATGTCTCGCACCTTGAAAAACTTCAGAAGGGCTAGTTACCGCGTTTGTCTTCAGACTCAATTTTCTTCCTCCAGCATTATCCTTTGTTCAGGTAGAACTGATTTGAATATATGTATGGAATGAGTTGCCAGAATATATTGATTTCTTGGCGCAAGATCCTTGAGTTGTTTACAGAATTCAATTTGCCACTCAGCATTTAGATGCAGCTCGGGTTCATCGATAAGAACAATACCCGGCGAATCTTTTGTATAATATTGAATTAAGAATAGCAAGGAAATTATTTCTTTTTGACCTGAGCTGAGACCATCAAAAGGAAACGAATCATCTTTCTTCGAAATCCAGAATTCTAGTGTATTATTTGGAAGTGGCACTAATTTAGCAATATCGCCTCCTGCATACTTATACACTAATTCTTTGAGCGTTCTGATATGCTCTTCGATTTCTGATTTTCCTTTTGAACTATCAATTTCAAAGATTTCAGCTTGACTCATTAGAAGCTTGAGAATTTCAATCTTGAACATTCCAACTGGTGAATACCTATGATATCTTCTGGCAAAACGTGGTGATTCAAGCATAGCACCAAGTTCTGGATTCCCTTCCCTAACTTTTCTATAACTATGAAAATATAGGAGTGGCGGAATTATTAATGGTTCACTACTGATCGATGAAAATGATAAGAGCATCCGTTCAATTTCATCCGGAGTCTCCATTTTTCTTATGGCTATATGTTCCGATTCGCGAAAAAGCAATTTAGAAAATTCATCTTTATCTCCGTTTATCCGAATTTTGTCTTTACGTTTTATCTCTGTGTTTATACGATATGTGCTCCCGTTATTCTTAACGAGTAATTCTATAGATGAAGACTTGCTTTGTCCTCTAATAAACAACTTACTAAAATCGATAGAAATATCAGAATCGGTGAATCTCTCAAGAAAAAGCGCTGGTTCTCGTGATAATCCTATGACAAACGGCAAAGCGCAGGACTCT
Organism: Calditrichota bacterium; assembly: GCA_016867855.1. Lineage (GTDB taxonomy): Bacteria > Electryoneota > AABM5-125-24 > Hatepunaeales > Hatepunaeaceae > VGIO01. The sequence continues at coordinate 281 of VGIO01000012.1, read as the reverse complement.
AGCAGCGAGGTTTTCCCAAGCCCATTTTTACTTCCGAGGACTGTCACATCTAAATCACTTGGAAGTAACGGCAAAGGGAATTTTACTTCAAGACTGTCTATGGCCTTAAAATTTCTAATAGATATCGATTCGATACGCGAACCGGTTTTCTTCTTACTTTCCATCGGTAACTCCTGAAAAATTGTTAGGAGTGAATTAGGTTTTCTGTAGTGCCATCAATTCCCCACCCCCACATTCACCTGCCGGAAGCGAGTCGGGGCGGCGCCGTGCGACATCTCGGC
>VGIO01000011.1 GCA_016867855.1 Calditrichota bacterium | reverse complement strand
GTCGATATGCAGGTAATTCCTGCAACAAATAGTAAGGCTATAACAAATTTCGAGATTAATTTTAGTAGGTTCGGCATATTGTTTTCCAGATATTTGATTGACAATTTTTCTATTTAATATACTTGAGTATTTGGGAATTTAGTGAAATATTCCAGTGTTTTATAAATAGGTTGCCATCTTTGAACGCTGGAATTACTTAATCTGCACGGCTTTAAAGACAATCGCTTTGGTTTCAGTCTGTAATCTTAGAATGTAAATCCCTGCCGGCAATCCCCCACCATCGACAAACAACCTGTGATGCCCCGCTTCAAACCTGCAATCGGCAAGTGTTCGGACTCCCCGTCCGTGAATGTCGAACATCTGCAATTTCACATCGCTTGCCCGGTTTAGTTTAATCGCAACCTCCGCTTTTGAATTAAACGGATTCGGCGATACTGTTAATTTGGAATTTGGAATTTGGAATTTGGAATTATCAATCCAATTCGGAACCAGCGCATTTACCACCCAACGTTGGCTGTCGGCGTCAACCAACTCCCAATTCAGGCTGTCCACCTGCACCGAATCGGTTACAAAGACGATGACTTCAAATTGACCGGTGTCGGGGAATGCCAGCCTGATTTCGGATGTATCCGCATCTATTATATCCACTTCGTCTATTTTCCAGCGATATGAGAGGCGGGATTCCTGTTGGACTTCGAACGGCGCCACCCAAAATGAGACTTCATCCCCGGCTCGCAATGAAATCATCTCACTGGACGGTCCGAATGCCCGTATTAATCCCCGAACTTCGATATTCCACATAACTGAATCGGTCGATTGTCCTAGATAGGCTGCACCGATAACGCCGAAATGTCCGGTCCGGTCGAATAAGATTCGCACAGCCGATGTGTCTAAGCCTACAACTTCGCGGCGATTGTCATCTTCACGGTCGATAAATGTCCAGAGATATGAAATAAAAACCTCGTCCAAGGTTTCAGCCAACAGAGCAAAATTAACTGTGGTATTGCGGCGGATGATTAGGTTGTAGTTTTCAGGTCGATAGGCTCTTATCGCCAGATCGGAGACTCTCACTGTCCAAGTGATGGCGATGGTTTCGTTGAGGGCTGAGGCTTGGCACCTTACACGTTGGATGCAAGGAATATCCAATGAATCGAAGATCACAGTCGCGGTCGAATCCCAGTCGAATAAAGTATCGTCCAGAGTCCATTCATAAGATATACCTGCGCCTTGAGGTCTAAGCACCGTTACAGAGAAATCGACCGTATCGCCCAGAAGGACAGTCAAAGTTGTATCGTGAGGCTGCCAATCGATGAATTGGATATGAGCAATTTCAGGCTCAAGTTTCATTACCAAGCCATTGACCGAGCCGTTGGCGTCGATGGCTTGAGCGCATCCACAGACGACGATCGAGTTATCGTGTCCGACAATTGCCGATGTGAAACTTTGTCGGCCATGCACCAATCCGGGCGTCATATCAGCGATGCGGTAATGGGCGATCCAGCGGATTTCGCCGTTGGGGTCGGTTCGCAGCGCTTGAGGCATAGCCGTATTTGCTTCGGTTCCTACTAATACGAAACCATCCGGCTGTGCGCGGGAAATAGAATTGCAACGGTCGCTGCCGCGGTTGCCCATATCGATGCGCCTGAAACGTTCCATATTACCTTCGGCGTCGATGTGCATCCAAAGGTAGTCGAAATCCTGACTACCGTCACCTGTCCAGAACCAACCGCCCAATGCAAAACCACCTTCCGGCCGCGAAACCATCGATACACTTCGTTGACAGGCTTGCTGGAGTGGGGCGTGATTGCGCAGCCACACTTGCTCGCCGTCAAAATCTACTTTGACAACTAAAACTTCATAATATGGACTACGGTTAAACCAGGAATAACCCGAAACTACAATGCCGTCATTGGTCTCTCTTAAAGCCATAAAGTGGTCGCGGTTGGCTTGGCCGTATGTTCGCTCCCATAATATATCGCCTTCAACATTGATGCACAATAAATAGGCATCCCCGCTGGCGTAGCCTGCCAGAACGAATTCACCCGATTTTAATTCGATAACCGCTTCAGCTCTGGACAGATATTCATTATAAGTATTGAACCAGATAAGTTCGCCTTCGTCGTTTAACAACAGAGCCGCGACCATACCGTTGCTTTTACCGGCAATTAAAAAAGCGTTGTCGTCGGTTTCGATGAGCGATGTGGCTTCATCGGCCACATTCGCCTCGCCAAACCTTGCCGACCACTCCCGCCGACCCTCGCCATCTATTTTGACGACCCAAATATCCAACGTCGAATCCGGCGAGCGAAATTGCGAACTCTGAAAGCCGCACATCGCATAGCCGCCGTCAGATGTGGCATAAATATCTGTGAAATAATCATACCGCCCGCCGTCGTAAAGCCGGATCCAGTCGAGTTCCGGCTGAGCATAGACCGTTGCAGCCCAAAGCAACACCGCTAAAGAGTATAGAGCTTTCATCCTGTCCCCTATTTCTGATTGTTGTTTATATGGCTCTATCGTCGCAGAGTTAATAAACTTGAGGCGTCTTTTACATCTAATTAAATATAATGATAATAAAAACCGTTGTCAACTGTAGAAGGTTGACAACGGTTTTTCTCTGAAGTGAATACTATTTCGGCTATATCGTCGGCTATGGGGGGATAGATCCCGCCCCCTAGCTCGAACTGCATTACCCTCCCTGCGGTCCGGCTTCGACGATTTCTTTGGACGAGGTTCCGGCATAAGGCTCGAAGTTCTTTTTAAAGCCCGCCGCGAGTTGTTTCGCTTGCCGGTCGTAGGCTTCCTTATCGGACCAGGTATTGACCGGTTTAAGGATTTCAGCAGGGACGCCGGGGCAGACGCGCGGGATATTCAGCCCGAAGATAGGGTCGGTATCATAAGATACATTGTTAAGATCGCCGTTCAGCGCAGCTTTGACGATAGCCCTGGTGTGAGCGATGGACATACGATGCCCGATGCCGAAGGGACCGCCCGTCCAACCGGTGTTGATGAGCCAGCAGTTGACTTTGTGACGTTGGATTTTTCCGCCGAGCAGCGAGGCATAAGCCGGCGGCGGCAGCGGCATAAACGGCGCGCCGAAACAGGCTGAAAAGGCGGCTTTCGGTTCCTTGCCCAGACCCTTCTCAGTGCCGGCCATTTTGGCGGTGTAGCCGGAGATGAAGTGATACATCGCCTGCGCCGGGGTGAGTTTAGCGACCGGCGGCAGCACGCCGAAGGCGTCGGCGGTCAACATCACAATGTTCTTCGGATGGTCGCCGCGGCCTTCGGAGACGATGTTAGGCAGATGTGTAATGGGATAAGCCGCCCGCGTATTCTCGGTCAGGCTGTCATCGTCCAGATCGATGCGTCGTGTGGCAAAGTCCATCGCCACATTCTCCAAGACCGTGCCGAACCGCCGCGTGCATTCATAGATTTCCGGCTCGGCTTTGGGATTCAGTTTAATCACCTTGGCGTAGCAGCCGCCTTCGAAGTTAAAAACGCCTTTATCGTCCCAGCCATGTTCGTCGTCGCCAATCAAGCGTCGCTCCGGATCGGCTGAAAGCGTCGTCTTGCCGGTGCCGGACAATCCGAAGAATATTGCTGTGTCATTTTGCGGTCCGACATTAGCCGAGCAATGCATCGACATTATCTGCTTCTTTGGCAGCAAGAGATTGAGAAATGTGAACACCGATTTCTTCATTTCGCCGCCGTAACTCGTACCGCCGATGATGACCAGACGCTTGCCAAAATGGACAACTACGAAGACTTCGGAATTAGTGCCGACTAATTCAGGCATAGCATTAAAGCCCGCCGCGTCGATTACGGTGAACTCGGGTTTGTGCGCGGCAAGTTCGTTCGGGTCGGCGATGCGAATGAGCATATTGCGCACAAAAAGGCTGTGCCAGGCATATTGAGTAATGACGCGCACAGGCAGCCGCCATTGCGGGTCGGCACTGGCATAGCAATCTTGCACGAACAGATCGCGTCCCTGCAGGTAGCAGGTTAATTGACTGAACAGCAGGTTGAAGTGCTGCTCTTCCATCGGACGATTGACAGGCCCCCACCAAATGTCCTTCTCAGTCGTCGGCTCTCGAACGATAAATTTATCGTTGGCTGAGCGTCCGGTGTGATGGCCGGTGCGGACCACTAATGGCCCAAGATGCGAAATGTAACCTTCGCGTCTGCGGACGACCTCCTCATAGAGCGCCGGTGTGCAGGGATTCCAGTATATCTGCCCTAAGTTGGTTAAGCCGTGGTTTTCAAGCCCGTATTGAGCTCCCATTCTTACCTCCCTCAATTTGATTTTTTGACTTTTCGTGATTTATATATCCGTTAAACTGGATATCTTATTTGTCATCGGTTTAGAAGTAAAATAGTATAATGGTCGGTTGGGTTTCTCGGTAGGATAACGATATAACTATTCATCCGGCGTATAATTCACGCCGGTTCACTCTGATAAAAAAAACGATAAGAAATACATTGTCGTTAATACTACGGAATACTGCTGTTATGTCAAAGTAATAACGATATATCCTGCCGCCCCCTGCGCAGGCAGGGGGAAGCATCTCGTCTGGATAAACGGAGACGAGATCCTCACTGCTTCAGGATGATGACATTTTTACTATAACATAATACTACTTTTCTGTAGAATATCGATTATTCTTGAGGCGGTTTTACCGTCCCACAGCGGCGGTCGCTGCCCTTGACGCCATTCACCGCGCTCAATATGATGCAGATTATACATTACTTCAGCAGCGTCCAGCGGGACTAAGCGATTTGTTCCCAGCGAGAGTGTTATTTGCCATTCAGTATTATCGCGAAACGTTATATTAGGAATTCCAAGCCAGGTCGTCTCGGCTTGTATGCCGCCGGAATCGGTGATGACGGCAAATGAGTTTTGAACGAGCGAAATAAAATCTATATAGTTCTGAGGTTCGGTTATAATCACTGCAGGGATTTCATTCAACAACTGCATAAATTTATACTGCTCGAGACGGCTGCGAGTGCGCGGATGCAGCGGTAATATAATTTTCCATTTCTTGGCTATAGATAATATAATATCGATAAGCAGACGCTGCCGTGCAGGCTCATCGACATTAGCCGGTCGATGAAATGTCCCGACAATATAGGATTGCGGCTCAAGTCCGTATTTTGTGTGGGTTTTTTTAGTAGATATATTCGGCAGCATTTCGATTAGCACATCGATCATAATATTTCCAACTTTATGGATTTTGCTGCCGTCCACGCCTTCCTTTGATAGATTTTCATTGGCGTAATCATCGGTAGTAAAGAGCAGATCGCTGATTGAATCGGTGACAACACGATTTATTTCTTCCGGCATTGTCCGGTCGAATGAACGCAGTCCGGCTTCTATATGCGCCGTTTTCAACCCCATTTTAACAGCGGTTAAAGCCGCGGCAAGCGTCGAATTAACATCGCCAAGAGTTAGAATCCAATCCGGTTGGAGTTTGTCAAATTCAGGCTCGAGAGCCGTCATCATTTGTCCGGTTTGGATACCGTGAGACGCCGATCCTATATTTAAATTAATATTTGGCTGGTGAATTTTATATATTTCAAAGAACGAACTGGAGAGCGCGTCATCATAATGCTGCCCAGTATGGATGATAATATGCTCAAAATTTTTGCGTTTAGCAAGTTCCCAGTAGAGCGGCGCCAATTTCACAATATTTGGCCGGGCGCCGACAATCGATGCGATTCGCATTTTATAGGTTGCCTAACTAAATTGAGACGAGCAGGTATTTAACCGGCTAAGCCTTGAACACATTATCGTATCTCGCTTCTAGGGCATTTCTAGTGTCGATAACGATTTTACATTTCTTGGCAAATAACGAATGGTCAACCTCGGAGTGCTTAGTTGAAATGACCGCCACCTCAAAATTAGCGGCTTCATCTATGGTTATCGACTTGCGGCCGGCAAGATGGCTATGTTCACGAGTGTCTGGAATCGTCGGAATATACGGGTCGTAATAACCGGTCGTCGCACCGGCGGCTTCGAATAAATCTATCAAATGCAGCGACGGACTCTCCCGCATATCGTCCACATCCCCCTTGTAAGCCAATCCCACGACCAAAATCTTTGTTCCCTTTAAAGCCATCCTGAAACGATTGAGCGTTTTCATTGTTTCGTCAACGATATAAGCAGGCATCGCGGTGTTGATTTCACCGGCTAATTCGATGAATCTGGTGACTAAATTATATTCCCGTGCCTTCCAGGTCAGATAGAACGGGTCGATGGGAATGCAATGCCCGCCCAGACCCGGCCCTGGATAGAATGCCATATAGCCGAACGGTTTGGATTTGGCGGCTTCAATTACCTCCCATATATCGATGCCCATCCTGGAAAATACGACCTTGAGTTCGTTGACCAGGGCGATATTCACACTGCGGAATATGTTCTCAAGCAATTTAGTGGCTTCGGCTGCCGCGCAACTTGAAACTGGCACGGTGCGAGTGATAATCTGGTCATAGAGCGCCTGCGCAACCTTCAGGCAGTCGGTTGTCCAGCCCCCAACTACCTTGGGGATGGTCGAAGTCGAATAATCTTTGTTATTAGGGTCTTCCCGCTCCGGCGAAAAAGCCACAAAGAAATCGACACCGGCTTTAAGACTGGATCCCATTTCCAAAATCGGAAGCATTACTTCTTCGGTAGTGCCGGGATAAGTCGTCGATTCTAAAACAACTAACATCCCCGAATGAACATAAGGCGCGATCGAACGAGTAGTTGATTCGATATAAGATAGGTCCGGCTCCCAATGCGGCCCCAGGGGTGTTGGAACACAGATTAAAACAGCATCGACTGCCTTTAGGCGCGAGAAATCAATAGTTGCGATAAACAGCCCGGCATTTACAGCCCCGGCTATGTCGATGGAAGGAATATGCTTGATGTATGACTGACCGGCGTTTAAGTTGATAACCTTCTTTTCATCGATATCGAAACCGACAACCTTGAAGCCTTTCTTGCAGAATTCCAAAACTAATGGCAATCCCACATAGCCCATCCCGACAACGCCGACGGTCGCAGTATGGTCCTTAAATGCGTCGATTATTTTTTCGATTTGCATACTAAATTCTAGTAAAATGATAGTTGTAGTTTCACTAAATGAAGGTTGATTGAAATCTACCTTTTGATAACTTCTCTAAGATTAGTGTTATGTCAAGCGTAAGATGTCGTCATACTGAACGAAGTGAAGGATCTCGTCCTAAAGACTTACTTATCCAGACGAGATCCTTCACTTCGTTCAGGATGACATGCGACATCGCACAATTGACACAACACAAGAATTAAAGTTATTAAGCGAGTCGCTTTCCGTGCACGATATCATCGTAGAATACATTGCCGACGCGTAATTCTTCGGGCAGATGCGCTTCCTCATCCAGATCGAGACAGCGTAGGATACCCGGCTCGACCTCTTTATAGCACAGCCCGCTCTCCGGACAGGTGTAAATTCCGTCTTCATCAGGATTTTTCAAAGGCAGCCCATGCCGGCTCACCCAGCCGACCTGTTTAGCAGGAACACCCATCACTAAAGCGTAATCCGGCACATCCTTAGTTACTACCGCCCCGGAACCCACAAACGCGTAGCGCCCGACTGTTATGCCACAGACTACCGTCGCATTCGCGCCGATTGAGCAGCCGCGTCTAAGAATAGTTTTTTCATAGAGCGAATGACGATAAACTTGCGAACGTGGATTGGTAACATTGGTAGTTACGCAAGATGGGCCAAGGAACACATCATCTTCGACTACTAAACCAGTGTAAAGCGAAACATTATTCTGCACCTTGACATTATTTCCAATTATTACACCGGAATCTATATTGACATTTTGCCCGAAGACGCATCGCTCGCCGATTTTGACATTTTTCATTATATGACAAAAGTGCCAGATTTTCGTGCCTTTGCCTATTTCTACCGGCTCGTCAACATAGGCTGATTCGTGGACGAAATAGGATTTCTCGACCGCTGGTTTGGCAGCGGTTTCTTCTTTATTACTTAAAAGAGCCTCCTGTGCTTGTTCTAATACTTTGAGCACCGCCACGGCATTGTCGCCATCTGTGCGAGGCGTCTTCTTTGCGGCGATGCATTCGATAAAATGACGGCACTCCGCCGTTAGTGGTTGTTCGCCGTCGAACTCAATAATCTGACTTTCCCCGTCGCGAGTTACCGGACGACTCTCGACCCAATCTATTCCTTTAGGATAAAACACCAATTTGTCCGTCGCCCGGCTGTCTTCAAACACGACCATCCCCTTGTCACCAATTACAACTAGTCGCTGTTCTTTAAACGGATGCAGCCAACTGACATATATATGCGCGATTATATTATTCGGATAAGTTAAAAGTGTAACTGTAACATCGTGGATGCCCGGCTGCAAGAAAATCCCGCCTTTGGCATCAACCGAAGTAGGTTCAGCGCCAACGAGAAAGTTAATGATGGCGATGTCGTGCGGCGCAAAACTCCACAGGATATTCTCTTCCTGCCGAACCGTCCCCAGATTTAATCGGTTGGAATAGATATACTGTAATTTGCCTATCTGCCCCTGCTCAACCATAGATTTAATCTTCAAGACCGCCGGATGATAGAGCATTATATGTCCTACCATCAATACCAAATTCCGTTCTAAAGCCATCTGTTTCAATTGCACGGCTTCGCGGCTGTAGAGTGTGATGGGCTTTTCGACCAGTAGATGTTTGCCAGCAGCAAGCATTTTAAGGGCGATATCAAAGTGCGTTTCAGCCGGTGTGGCTATCGAAGCGCCAGTTATTTGCGGATTTTCAAGGAGGGCTTGAATGCTGTCATAGACTTCGATATCAGGATATTCACGTTGTATAATTTTGCGAATATTCCTGTCTAACTCTGCAATCGCTGCCAGCGCGTCTAATTGATTGAAGGTCCGTATATGGTTTCGTCCCCAGCGTCCTGCTCCAATGACAGCGATATTACGCATTCAAGAACTCGCGGACAGCGGTGATGACATAATCCTGTTGTTCTCCGGTCAGTTCAGGATAAATCGGCAGCGCTAAAGTGTGGTTGGCAGCGTATTCCGACGCTGGAAAATCGCCCTGTTTGTAACCTAAATACTGGAAGCAGGGCTGCAGATGAAATGGCACTGGATAATAAATCGCAGTGGATATGCCTTTTTCGTCTAGATGCTTTTGCAGTTCGTCGCGCTTATCGACCGATATAATATATTGATTATAAATGTGATACTCGCGCTTGAATACGACCTTTGGCAGTTTTAAGCCGGGGATGCCGGCTAAATGTTGGTCATAGTAAGCGGCCCGCGCCTGTCGTCCGAGATGCCAATTGTCCAAGCGCGGCAGTTTCACTAACAATGCCGCCGCTTGCAGGGTATCCAAGCGGAAATTGCCGCCGATAAACGAGTGGTAATACTTCGGCCTAGCGCCGTGAACGCGCAGAATCCGCACTTGGTCAGCGAATTTCTCATCATTAGTGACCACTATCCCGCCATCACCCAAGCCGCCAAGATTTTTCGACGGAAAGAACGAAAAACAGCCTGCCAAGCCAATTGAGCCGACCTTAACAGGCTTGCCGTTGTAATCATATTTAGCGCCGATGGCTTGCGCGCCGTCTTCGATGACGGCTAAGTCGAAATCCTCGGCAATTTCCATCAAAGGCCACATATCCGCCGATTGCCCGTAAAGATGCACCGGAAGCAGGACTTTGACGCGCTTGCGGTCAGTGGATTTAAGACTCTCGAGAACCCGGCGCGTTGCTGTTGGGTCCAAATTGTAACTGTCGGCATCGATATCGGCAAAAATCGGTTTTGCATTGCAACGGCTTACCACCCCAGCGGTGGCAAAGAACGAATAGGGCGTAGTAAGAACGATATCATCCGGTCCGACATCCAGCGCCATTAGCGATACTAACAGCGCATCCGTGCCAGAGGCCACCCCGATGCCGAACTTCATACCACAATAAGCCGCAGTCTGCTTCTCCAGTTCCACGACCTGCGGACCCATTATATATTGCGTTGAGTCAACTACCTCGATGATGGCTTTGACCAGTTCTTCGCGAATTCCGATCAGTTGTGCTTTTAGGTCAAGTTGTTGAATTTTCAATGTATCTCTATGTTAATTTGTTCAGTTCTTCGCTGTTTCGTGTGGGTAGAAACTTTATTTTAATTCTTAATGTTACAGTTTGAAAAGCGCCTGCGCCTTTTTCACGCTCGGTTTCAAGAAATAAGGCAAACTGCTACCCATATAAATAGCGAGGAACCATTTGTTTTCTAGTTCTCAGATTCAGAGGACTCGCGCTCTTTCAATAAGTCTATAAGTTGACTAATTATGGCGATGAGTTCCTGCGTCGATGTAAATTTAATGCTCAAGCGGTCCTTAAACACGCGGACGCCTTCGACCTGCTCAGTATAACTGCGCAGGTCCGCCAGTAGGTCCTGTTTTTCGTAAGGTTTGCGTCCTTTTCTAACGCGTGATACTTCTTCTTCGATCAACTGTTTGAACTCGTCAAACGTGCCTTCATTGCCTTTTTTTAGCAGTCTGGCGCGCAGACGCGTGTTCGGGATTTTACCCAATTCGATGGCTTTCTTAAGCGATAATCGTCCTTCGTTGAGCGCCTGTTTGACATCTTCCGGCAGTTCAAGCAGCGCCAGCCGGTCGTTGACGAAAGCTGCCGATTTGCCGATTTTAGCCGCCGCTTCACGATAAGTCCAGTCAAATTGATCGATCAATTGTCGCAAGGTTCGGGCTTCTTCCATCGCCGCGAGGTCGGTGCGCTGCAGATTCTCAATGAGCGAATACATTAGGATTTCATCTTTATTGAGGTCGCGCACAATGCAGGGAATTGAGGCTAATTCCGCCATTTGGGCTGCCGCCAGCCGGCGATGACCGGCGATAATCATATAGCGCTTGCGGCCCTTGCGAACGACAATGAGCGGCTCCAAAATGCCAATATCACGCACCGACGTGGATAAATCTTCGATGTCGCTCTCTAAAAGTCGCAACCGGGGTTGAAGCGGATTGGCTTCGAGGTAACTAATAGGTATCAACTGCGCATTCTCCATCGCTTGAATAGCAGCCGGTGCAGTTGACTCAATTGCCATCGAATCTGTTGTTTCCGTTGGATTTAGTTGTTCGATATTCATATTCGATATAAAATATATTTTAACTTAAATTATAATCGATAAGATATTAAATGTCAACACAATTATCTCTAAATTGATAAAGAATTAGATTTTTGTTTATTTCAAGTAGTGCGTGTGTTGCATAATTTTATACTAAATTGCATTCGTCATAACACTTAGTTAAAGATGATTCACAACTGATTAAACAGATGGAACGGATGATTATCACACAATTTCTGTAAATCTGCTCGGTTTGCTGTTAATAACATACAGTTAACTAACCCGAATTATTCGTGTAGAATCAAACACAATTTAGTATAACGCCGAAAAATAAAAAAAGGACATTTGTTAAGGCTATCAAATGTCCTTTTCTTTTAAAGTAATTACAAAAGTGTTGGATTTATTAACTGATGGCAAGGCGGACGCCCTCGTCCGCCTTGCCATGTCTGAATTTTCTGGATTAATCATCACTTTTACAATTAGCTCTTTTTACAGCATTATTTAAACTTCCACATAAAAAGACGGAGTAATTCCGAACGCTTTAAGACCATAGTTCCCGTCCACAGCTAAGACGCTTCACTGCTATTTTAACAGAATCACCTTCCTCATCCCCATATTCCAGCCTTCCAGCGACACAGCCATTAGGTAAATTCCGCTCGGCAGCCCTTCGCCGTCGAGAGTGATTGTCCGCGTCCCGGGTGTTTGATAGCCGTTATATAGGCTGCGTTGAACTTTGCCGGCGATATCGAATAATGTTATCGATATATGTCCAGCCGCAGGCAGCCGCATTTCGATGGTAGTTTGAGCATTGAACGGATTGGGATAAGGCTCGCTAAGCCAAAATTCTTTTGGCAGCGCTAATTCGTTCTCATCCGGCGCAGCGGTGTTGCTCACTCGCATTGTAACCGGAACTATGACTTGCGGATGCGCGCCGTCGTTCGAAAGTAATAAATTGGCTTCCATCGATATACCCAGTGGGAACTGGCGGGCGTTAAGCCGGATTTCGATGGCCGAACCGGCATCCGCCTCTAAAACGCCTTCCGGCGGCTGAATGCTTATCCAACCTTTGCGTGCTGACCAATTCCACAATTGAATGCGCTTAACCGCGCCCTCGGCGACATTGCCGATGAGCGTCCAAGTATGCGCATCCCATTGATTAGTCATCTCCAGTCCTTCGCCAACGGTATCGTCCGGATTATCAGCCAGATCACTGACAAATTGCGCGGCGCCGCTGGCAGGGTGGATTTTATACAACCAGACGCCATTGGCTTGAGGTCGGACAAAGGCTAAAAGCCGGTAGCCATCGGCTGCTTCGGCATCCCAAGCCAATGCCCGTATCGCCAGTCCGGGCCGTATCGACGACAGGACATTGCCTTGCCCGTCGATTTCATAAATAGCGGAGGTATGGTTGCCGATCCATAAATTGCCGCGATGGTCGCAGGCTATCGCCAGATTGGGATTGTGCTGTCCTTCAAATGTGTTGACGACTTGACCGTCCAGTGTCAGTCGGTAGATTTGCTGGGCGGCCGAGCCATAGAGATATTGTCCGTCGAAAGCCAGATCGCGCAGTCCTAATCCGCCGGCGCCGCGCGGCTGCTCGATGCGCCGCGCTAGCCGGCCGCTCGCTGGGTCGATGACATAGATATAATTAGGGTCGCCGTTTTCGTTCCCGCCGGCGATGTATAATTCGCTGTTGGCATAGACGACGCCGTGCAGACGGGTGTCGCCGACCTCTATGGAAGCCTCGTAATTGCGAATTGTCTGCAGCGGCTCCATATCGCTGCGCACATTAACCGTTGCCGTCCAGTGCAAAGGCCCATTGCCGGTGTTACGGATGGGAATTATGACGGAATCACGACCGTCCGGTGGAATCGTCATCGCGACTTCATTTAGTTCAAGCGTTAACTCGCTGAATCGTAATTGGAAGTCGATGCGGGTTGAGTCGCCCTCGCTCACCTCAACATCTCTAACCTGCCCCAGCCAGCCCGGCGCGGTTACAGTCAATTGATAAGCGCCGGTCGGCACGCCTTCGATGCGATAAAAGCCGTTGACATCGGTATGCGCTTCGACATCGAAGCGCGACAAGCGCACGGAGGCTTGGGCAATAGGCCGGCCGGTATGAAGAGCCGTTACCAGACCCTCGACTACTCCGAAGCCGTTCGCAACTAATAGTGTATCGAAATTCGGAATTATACTATAGCAATAGGCTGATATATAAAGGTTATCCGGACCTTCCAGAGGTTGCTCGAATTCGAAATGCGCGTTCCCATTATTATCCGTTTGTTCGACATAATAGATGTTGTTCCCTTCCTGTAGTGCGGTCACTCGGACGCCGGCTGCCGGATTATCATCAGCGTCCCAAACACGCAAATCCAACTGCCTGGTGCCGACTGGCACAGCCGGCGGATGTTGAATGGAAACCCTGCGAGGCGCTGCAAGCCGATATTCCAGCGCCGGGTCGCCCTGCCAGGCATAAGCCCGTGTGTTGAAGCGGCCGATGCAAGGCCAGCGGTCGTTGTCATAGAACAGCACCATCTCCACCACCGCCGCATTGCTCGCGTCGGCGGCGCAATGAACGCCGTCGTCGAACAGCGCCTGGTGAAATGCGATATCGAAGAAACTGTTGCCGTCGGTATAGGTTGACTCGATGCAGCCGTGGGTCATAAACGCTCCGCCGGAATGCTTTTGAAAAGCCTCAGCGATGCAATCGCCATCATAATCGGCATAATTGCCGCACAAACAAGCCGAAATCACCAACAAAAACGGACGATGAACATTCGTTAGTTGCTGGACATTCGGTATCCACCATCTTTCGCCGCTGTTGTTCCATACATCGAAACTATATTCGATGCCATGTCCGCGATAATTAAAGAATCCTACGCTGATGTTGTTGACCGCGTTTCTAACCATTGCATTAGTGCCTTGTCGAATTCCATGCACAGCGATAAATTCCGGATGCGGCGATTGATAATCGAATAATTCAATAGTGCGTTTGCACTCATAATAGGTCGTATCCTGCGGATTGCGGGGATTAATTTCGCGATGCGACATCAACAACTCCCTGCCCATCCAACCGCCGTCGTCGATCTGCTCAAAACTATAATTCATATAGCGCATTAATTTGCTGATTTGTGTCTGGAGTTGATTCAACTGATTAGGGCCGTCATACACTAATCTGGCTATCGCTAAGTCCGGCAAATGGTCGTCGAAACCATTTCGTGCCGAGTCCAGGCAGACATACCACGAATCGCTGAAGACGCCGGTCGGCTCAAAATCTTCGCCGGGATCATCCTGGTCCCAGAACGGCATCGGAATATCGGGCGGATTTTGCTGGAGGTTGCCCATATAGCCATCGCCGATGAAAAGGACATACTGCAAGCCGTTGCGATACATCTGGCGGATGCGATTCTTGATATCTATAGGTTCTTCATTTCCCTCTAACAGCCACCACTGGACGCGCGTTCCGCTGCGATGGTGGAAATTTATCAGCGGCAAGGCGGTGTCAAGCGCCTCCCGCTTCAGAACGACCAGCATTCTGAAGGGTTCGGCTTCATCCGTATCGTCGCGACGCGGATCCGCATCTAGCGGATTGAGCAAGGTATTCGCGTAGATGCGCTGCCGGGCGGCGGTTAGACGGGAAGGTTTGACAATCTGTAATACATCCGAAGGTTCCAAATCGACGCGCAGCGTCATCCTGCGGGCGATTTTGAGCGCGCTGTCGCTTGGCTTATATTGCAGCGGCGTAACGCTGAGTCCGGCGACAGCGATGCCGCTCCAGCCCTGCGGTTCGGTTATCCGCACGACTTCAAATGGCGTCCACTCGTCCAATGTATAGGCTTTAGTATTATAAGTAAATGCCGGCTGAGTTTTACCGTCGTCTATAGCCGGGAATTGGCGGGGATAGAGCCTGAAATGGCCGGCGTCGCGCCATTCGGCATCGACGACGCTGACTTTGCCGGCGAAACCATCGGGCAATCTAATGACGCTCCCGATGAACGGTAGTTCCGGCGCGCCTGGCTCAGACTGGCTGCCGAAAAATCCCGGCATCAGTTCAAGCCGTTGAAAATCACCTTGAGGCGTCGAAACAACCGCGCTGTAATAGCCGTTGATTTCGACCTGAATAAGCAGACCGCCGGCATCTTCAGCGAGCGCTGTCCACTTGGGCGGCTGAGGCTGCGAAGCGCCGGTCAGCGTCATCCACTGCCCGGCGAGCGCCGGCTGCGCCAAAGCGATAATGATGATTATGAGTCGGGCAAGCGCTTTCATTTTATGTCCTTTGGAATACAGTATTTTTTATGCGATAACGATAGATTTTAGGCGATGATGTTTCCGCCTGTGACGGGTCGGCAGCAGTTTGGACTGCCGTCAACCCTCCGCGGTTGACGGCGGATAATAGATGTCTTAGCCGCCGTTTTAATACACGACTTCGGAGAAGCCGGGCTGTAGTTTTGCCGACTGTGAGTAGGCAACTGTCAAGCCTTCAAATTACCGCCAGCGCAATATCAGCAAGCCGATAAATTCGTCGGCGAGATAAATCAAATGATTGGGTGTTATAAAGATATTCGATGGTCTCGGCGTATTATAAAGCGCAATCAGGCGCGGTTGAGACGGCACAGATACATCCACTGCGTAAATGCCGGTATATTTTTCGACTAAGTAAGCCGTGTCGCCGACAGCAAAGATCTTTATTGTTTCATCGTAACCTTCCAGCAGCAGACTGGCTGTGATGCGCGGATTGGAAGGCATAGTTACATCGACGATCTGCAAGCCGCCGCTGTTGCCAGCGATTAGGGCGTGCGTCTTTCGGCGGTTCAAAGCGATATCCAGCGCCGAGCCGGGCGTATCTGTCTCACCGATAAGAGCAACCGGAAAATTGCCATCGGTCGAGTAATCGACTCTCAGGACTTGCATCCCGAATTCGCCGTAAGCGATATAAGTCGTATCCCGTTTTAAAGCCAAGCCTTGGAAATTGCCTAGCGGTGGGGCATAGACGCCACCTAAGTCGTCCATCCATTGTGCGCCGAATTTGTATAGTCTGAAAAATCGGTAGCCTTCGCCGCGCGCGCCGCCTGTGCCGCCATCGACTTCGGCGATTATAACGGTATAAGCGCTGTATTCATCGACGCACATATCCGAGAGTCCGCTGTCCCATTTTGAGAATACATAGCGTTTCCCATCCATATTATAAATCATTGCTGAACTTGCATTTACATCTATGAGCAGGAGTTTCGACAATGGAGCGTAAGCCACACCGACAGCCCGGTTAGGCGTTTGTATCGTATCTATCCACTGCGGCGCGGCAGGATTTGAGACATCCCATATAGTTACGCCGCGCTCGTTATCGGCGACAAACATCCGGTCGCCCGAAACACAGACATCACGTGCTGTGCCGGGCGTAATAGTGCGGCTGACCAGTTCCAGCGCAAATTTGGCGTCGTTATAAGGAATATTTTTCGGTCCTTTGCAGCCGATAAAAGCAAATACTATAATTAAGGAGACGATAGCGAAGCGATACATTGATGAGTCCTCGTTTTGAATTGCAGCGCGTTTAATTGTCGGCGCAGGATGACCGCATCCTGCATATTTACTGTTTCTGACAGGGCGGGATGCCCGGCAGTAAATTAGGATTTTCTATTTCGATTAAAAGCGTATTCCGGATGTTCTTCGACCAGTGTTTTGCGGATCTTTTTGCGCGCTTCGTGCAGATACCACCTAAGTGTAACTTTAGGACAATCTAAAAGTTCCGCGACTTCGTCGGCGGTAAAACCTTCTAAATCACACTTTATAAAAGCCTCGCGCTGGCGCGGATTGAGTCGGTCGGCAATATTGCAGATGAGCCGCCGCAGTTCCTGCCGCTCGACTTCGCTGCTGGCTAAGTCGACATCCGGATTGGGGATATTGATATATTGTTCAGACCGTTCGTCGAGCGAACTTTCGACCGAACGCCGCTTTTTTGTGCGCAGATAATCGATGGACGCGTTCACCGTCAACCGATAGAGCCAGGTGAAGAACTTTTTCTGCGGATCGAAACTGGCGATGCCGCGGTATAATTTAACGAAAACTTCTTGAGCAACATCACGAGCGTCTTCATAGTTCCCTAGCACCTGATACGAAATGCTCGCGACGCGCGTAGTGTAGCGTTCGACAAGTTCGGCGAAGGCTGACTCGTCTCCAGATTGCGAGCGCTCAATGAGTTCGGCATCTGGATTTAATAAATCCGGCTCATTAATAGTGATACGCGGTTCGACGCGCAGAAGTTTGTCGTGCATTAACCTAAATTTACGCAAATATTTCAGATTTTCCAATGCTCAAGTCTTGATATGCCTCGATTTTTAATACTTGCAACTTGACTCAATGTCAAAATAAAATTATAATAGACAATATTACTGCTGAATTTTTTTATTATACATAGCGACATTATTCTTTGCGTTTCTTATATATGTCATCCTGGACGAAGTGAAGGATCTCGTCCCCGTTTATCCGGACGAGATGCTTCACTGCGTTCAGCATGACGCCCGCGAAATATGCGAACTGAGTTATGACGCTATGTATAATCCATTTCTCCGCTTTTTATGCCTTTGTGCCTTTGCTTGAGGCAAAAATATTAATTTTCTTACGCCAAATCGTCGGTCGGCCGGCTGGCTCGATGTCCTGATAATCTGTTGGATTATTGTTGCGATATTGATACTGACCAAGCCTTTGTTCGGTAGTTGGGCTGGCAAAGCGCAGTATCTCATCGCTGAGTTGGTCATCCTCGGCGGTGGCTGGCTCTATGTTATATGGCGGCGGATGCCGGTGCGGGCTGCTATGCGCTGGAATTTGCTGCCGATGTCGGTCTGGGCGCCGATTATGCTCATAGCCGGCAGCGCGGCTATTCTGCTCGATGCATTCGACCGTTTAATCGGTGTCTTTATACCTATACCAGTTGAGCAACTTGAGGCGTTGCGCAGGATGGCGCAGTTCGATACGCCATTAAATGCGATTTGGATTTGCCTTGGTTTGGGTGTTGCTGCGCCGCTAACCGAGGAATCACTCTTTCGCGGTTTAGTTCAACAGATATTGGAAAAACACCGCGGCGCAGCGGGCGGCGTGTTCTGGAGCGCCCTTCTATTCGCGCTCATCCATCTCGAATACTGGTGGTTGATACAGATATTGGTGTTGTCGATTTTAGCCGGTTATTTGGCTTGGCGCTGGAACTCTATTCTCCCCGCTGTCGCTATCCACAGCAGCAACAACCTCTGGTCGGTCATAATTATACAGGACCGCGCTGTTGAACTGCGAAATTTTTATTTATGGAATAACTTCGTGAGTCCCGTCTGGATAATCGTTATGCTCATCGTATTTATATCAGGCTGTCTTTGGTGTCAAAATCAATGGCGTCAACTCAACCAGATGTGATGTTAAACACAAAAACTAAAAAAATATTCTCATATTCTTATTCGATTTTTATCAGGGTTTGCTGAATAAATCTCCACCTGGCAAAGCGGACGCCCTCGTCCGCCGTAAGTCAAGCACGAATTATCGGTCCACGGGGGCGTGCGCCTTGCCAATTGAGACATTTTCGCGAATTATTCAGCAGACACTATCTAAATAGAATATCTCTCGAAAAACAAACCCAAATGCTCGAAGTCCTTAACGAAAAACATTTTCCGCCGCTGAGTCCGGATTGGGGGCACCGAACTATCAGTAATATACTCATCAACGGACTGGTGCTGCCGTCGATGACGGTTTTTATGCACTTCCTCAACCGGACACGCGTTCTCGGACGCGAGAACCTGAGCCACATCGAACCGCCTTGGATTTTAATGTCCAATCATATAACGCTTTTGGACGATCTGTTTTTAGGTCCGACGATATTTTATCCCAAATGCCTGAAACATTATCGATATATTCCATATCACGCGCCTGAGCAGCGGAATTTCTATAAGAAGCCGCTCATTGCCTGGTTTTTACGACAGACGAAGTCGATACCACTCATTCGCGGCAAGGGAGTTTATCAAGAAGGTGTCAATAAAATCATCGAGGCGGTGAAATCCGGCGGCATTCTACATATTTACCCCGAAGGAACGCGCACCCGCACCGGCGATTTAGGTCCGGCTAAAGGCGGCATAGGGCGTATCGTCTATGAATCCGGCGCGCCGGTTATCCCGATGTATCATCAGGGTTTAGAGCGCATTCTGCCCATCGGTGCCGGCATACCGCGCTTCGGGCGGGAGATTCGTGTTGCCATCGGCGAGCCGCTTCACTTCGATGAAGAATTAACATTGCCTAATATACCTGCGACCTGGAAGCGAATTGCCGAACGGATTATGCAGGGCATAGCCGAACAAAAACTGCGAATGGAAACCACCTGGGGGCCACGGCAAATTGTCGTCAAATTACCTCGCAAAGCCCGCAGCCAAGCCCAAGTAGATTCGCTGCCATTATGACCCTAAATGTTTGACACCCACTGCCATTTATCGGTTGAAGATTTTAAATACGACATACTCGATGTCGTCCACCGCGCTCAAGATGCCGGCGTTGAAAACATCCTGTGTGTCGGGCTGGATGCCGTTGACTCGTTGAAATGCGCCGAAATTGCCCACCGCTTCGATTTGCTCTTCACCGCCGGTATTCATCCCCACGAAGCGCTCAATTACAAAGCCAAAGATGTTGAGACGATTGCAGCTTTGTGCAGCGATGTTAAATGCTGCGCCATCGGCGAAATCGGTCTGGATTATAAGCCCGGTTATACGCCGCGTCAACCGCAGATTATCTTGCTCAACGCAATGCTGGAATTGGCTGTTGAGAAGCAAAAGCCGGTCGTGCTGCATAACCGTATGGCAGGGAAAGACCTGCTCGAAGCTGTCGATAGATTTAATCTCGTCAGAAAGGGTGTTTTCCACTGCTTCAGCGAAGACCTAACCTTTGCTGAGCAGGTTATCGCGCGCGGCTTTTATATCTCGTTCACCGGCAACGTAACCCATCCTAAAAGCCGGACACTCGAAATTGCCGCGCAAATTCCCTTGGGGAGCTTACTGGTAGAGACCGACGCGCCCTATCAAACGCCTCAGCCTCACCACGGCCGACGCAACGAACCGGCCTATTTAGTTCATACCCTTGAAAGCCTCGCCCATCGCTGTTCGCTGGATATCGACGAACTTACCCGCCTAACTGTAAAAAACTCAATGCACCTTTTCGGCGCAGATAATTTTAATAAATAAAATTGACATAACAATAGCATATCTTAAATCCTACCGCTTCCGCTTCATCTGTTTCATCCACATCTATCTCTCTTCGTCATAACCTCCATAACGCGCTTATCGTCAATTAAAAATGTAGCAAAATTTCAATTATTTTTAATTTTTATGAAATATTATTAAAAATCTCTTGACAAGCGCTTGTATAGGTTATATATTGTAGCAAAACAACATTATTAATTAAAATTGATGTAATTTTACATAATGTCCAGCATCATAACCCGCATCCGTTTGATGGAGCCTAATCTAAAAGGCGCCGACCAGCGGCTCGCGCTCTATATCCGGGAGCGCCCTTCGGAACTTATTTACCGTTCAGTAGCCGATGTTGCGCAGGAGAGCGGCGTCAGCGAGGCGACGGTTGTTCGTTTCGCCCGCAAGTTGGGGCTAATTGGCTTTCAGGATTTAAAACTGCACCTGGCGCGTGAAGTCATCGCGCCGATTCGCAGCATCCACGAGAATGTTGCGCCCGGTGACCCTTCTGCTGTCGTAATGCGCAAGGTCTTCGGCGGGCATGTTGCAGCCTTAAACGACACCTTGCAAGTGCTTGACCCATTATCGGTCGATAAGGCTGTGAGCGCCATCAGCAATGCCCATCATATCTTTTTTATCGGCGTCGGGACCTCGGGACCGAATACTATCGACGCTTACAACAAGTTCTTGCGCCTGGGCTTATCCTGCTCGGCGCATACCGACAGCCACCTACAAGCAATGGCCGTCGGGCTGGCGCGCGAAGACGATGTTATCGTCGCTGTAACTCACTCTGGCAACACTAAAGACCCGGTTTATACCCTCGAGTTAGCCCATAAACGCGGCGCGACGACCATCGCCATCACTAATTTCTCACGCTCGCCGATTACGCGCACAGCGGACATTGTTCTCTATACTGCCTCGTCGGAAACTCGTTTTCGGGCTGAAGCAGTCGCTTCGCGCATCGCACAGGTCGCCATCGTCGATACCCTCTGGACATTAGTGGCGATGCGGGATCCCAAACGCACAGCCGAACTGCAGAACTGCATTGAACGCGCTGTAGTTGAAAAGCAATTCTAATGCCGGTAATGTGGGTATTCTTTCCGCATAATTTTCCCGGCTTCAAGAAGCCGGGCTACACAGCTGTCAACCTTCAGCGGTTGACAGCGGAGGATTAACTATAAAATGAAACTGCTTAGCTTCATTCACTATGATGTTGACAGGCCGAGATGCCCGCCCACCGATTTCAACCTAAACAATTTAAAATAAACATAATGAATAATCTAACTTTAGGCGCGCTATGAAAGGCGCAAGTTTAGCCCTCGGGATGATAGAGACCCGTTCTTATGCGGCAGCGATAGAGGCTGCCGACGCGATGGTCAAAGCCGCGCGCGTCTCAATCGTCGGCATCGTGTCCACCGGCGGCGGATTTTTAACAGTCGTCGTGCGTGGAGATGTCGCTTCCGTCAAAGCCGCTGTCGAGTCGGCCGGTCAATCTACCGAAAAGATAGGCCAGTTGGTCGCTTCTCATGTCATTCCTCGTCCACACGAAGATGTTGAAACCGCGCTTGCAAGGGGACGCCTCATCATCAAGGAAGCCGAAGATTGATTATCGGGTTGGTCTCAGGAACTGTCGCCTCAGCGCATAAAGACCCCTCTTTGCAAGGGCTGACTCTGCTGGCGGTGCAGGAATTAGACCTGACGCTCGCGCCGACCGGCAATCATCTGATTGCCGCCGACAGCGTCGGCGCCGGGCAGGGAGACCTCGTCCTGATTTCGATCGGCACACCCGCTATGCACACCGAATCGACCGCTAATCGCCCCATCGACGCCGTCGCTGTGGCGATTATCGAAGATGTGAATCTTGAGTGAGACTTATAGTGCATTATTTCAAACATAATTCTGTCGAAATAATAAGAAGAGCCTGTCCGGCGCGGCTTTTAAGACCTGGTCTATGCCTCTGATTTCAGAAACAACCGCCCGGCGCGAGATGGCGGCTGTGGGCAGGCGAATGTATGAGCGAGGCTTCGTCATCGCCACCGACGGCAACCTGTCGATCCGACTTGGGCCTCATCGCTTCTTAGTCACCCGCAGCGGCGTCTGCAAGGGCAGCCTTACGACGATGGATATGGTAGTCTGCGACGACTATGGGCGCATCGTCCGCGGCCACAAAGTTTCCAGTGAAACTCTGCTGCACCTGGCTGCCTATTACCTGCGTCCGGACATCAACGCTGTCATCCACGCTCATCCACCGCTGGCGATTGCCTTCACTTTGGCGGATAAGAACTTAGCCGAGTCTAGGCTGCCGGAAGTCGTAATGTCGCTTGGCTCTATTCCAACGGCGATGTTCGCCGCGCCGTCTTCGCCTGAAGGCGCCGAGGTCATCCGCGATTTAATAATAAAGCACGACGCCCTCATCCTCGACAGGCACGGCTCGCTCACTGTCGGTAAAGACTTGACCGACGCCTATTATAAACTTGAGCGTCTCGAATTCGCCGCCCAAGTGACCCTCGCTGCTGTCAGCCTCGGCGAAATTAAAGGTTTGTCGCCTGAAGAAATTAGAAAAATCGAGAAATCAATTGAATTCAATCGCAGCTGTAGTCTGCCGCGCTGTCCCAGTTGCGGCGAACCGCTGCATTTGTCCAAATCCGTTTTTTGTTCCCAGTCGGGAACGGAAAGTTCAATAAAAGCCGACACTGAACGGTTGGCAAATTTAGTGCAACAAATAATTAAGGAGGGGCGTATGTAAAAAAGCGCTTAACGTATGCGTCAAAGGATGCGAGGGGAATGATTAATCCATTCCCCTCGCGTTGTTTTTGATTTGACTTAAACCGACTTTATGTGTATAATAATACTAATGACAATGACAAAGACAATGTCAATAATAATGAATCATAATTATCATTGTTATTATCATTGTCAATAAAAACATAACCTAAAACCTAAACCGAACATTAAGAGGTATTTAGATGCGTCAATTTCGGCTCGTTCTGCCAATTCTATTATTGGTATTCTGTTCCACTTATTCAATGGCTGCCGATAAAGCCGCTGACTTCACCATCAAAGGACTTGACAACACACCTTACAAGTTGTCCGAATTACTTAAAAAAGGTCCTGTGTTAGTTGACTTTTGGGCGACTTGGTGTAAGCCCTGCTGCGAAGAACTGCCGGCGCTGGAAAAAATCCATCGAACTTATGCTGAAAAAGGCTTGCGGGTAATTGCAATTTCGGTCGATGACACTAAAAGCCGTTCAAAAGTCAAACCTTTCATCAAAGGCAGTGGATGGACTTTCGCGGTTATGCTGGATGAAAATATGGAAGCGCGCAAGAAGTTCGGCGGGACGGTAGTGCCGTTCACCGCGCTTATCGCCCAAAACGGCGAAATCGTCTATTGTCAAACCGGCTATGTGCGCGGCGACGAAAAAGAACTGGAAGCGGCGGTGGCGAAATTTATGTCTATGCAAACCTCCGCCGCTCCCGACGCTGAATCCAAACCGGTCGATGAATCACCGCCCGCGGATGAATAATATGCCAAAAACTAAGTTTATACTATCCATATTGTCCTTACCGTTAACCTTTACGCTGCTCACTTCGTCCTTTGCCTTTACTATAAGCGCTAACAACGAAGCCCGCTACGCGCGGCGCGGACTTGGCGACCCGCAGACAGGCGATAACTGGGGCTGGTTTGAGAATCAGTTGGATATCGATGCGAACGAAAAGAATTTGCATCTGAATATGCGCATCCGTTATCTGAGACCTTCTGAATTTGAACTTCGGCAAACCGATGAAAGCGCCATTGATAAAGGTTTTGCTGAATACAGCCTCAAACACTTAACACTCCGCGGCGGCGATTATTACCGCAGTTGGGGACGCGGTCTGCTGTTAGGGATGGTCGAAGTCAAGGAACTTAACTTTGACAACGGTCTCAACGGTGTCTTAGCCGAAGGTGGATATAAAGGATTGGAAGGCAGTTTTTTCTGGGGCGAGGAGAAAGACGCCGCTGACACGCCTCACGAAGCCGCCGCAGGATTTAGATTGGGTTATAGACTGCCTTGGGATATAAATTTAGGGCTGGCGGCGATTCACTTCCGAGATGGCGAGCGGCACGCGGCTTTCGAGCGCCGCGGCTTCGAATTCGATATTCCTTTCAGCATTGGGTCTTTGTATAGCGCTTATGTTTATGACAGTTACGACCCTGTTTCGCAGCGCTATTCTCACGGTTTCTACAGCGCTGCCGAGTTCTACGGCGCCGGCTGGGGGCTGCTCATCGACTATAAAAACTACCGTCTGCCGCAATTGGATCAACTCGCTTTGCAGCATCCGCCGTCGGTTCGACCGGAAGTTACCTGGTCGTTGTTCGACCGTTATCCGCATACTTCGCTTTACGACAGCGAAGTCGGTTGCCAGGTTGACTTGACAGCCTCGGTTGAAAATTGGAATTTTAAATGGAATGTCAATCAGGTCAGCAGACAGGACGGCGTCCAGGGCTTGCCTTCCCGACGTGACAGGTTAATGCCCTATTGGGCGACGACTTTTTTAGTGGGAAATCACCTCACCGACCGCGACCGCTGGGAACTGTTCGGCGGCTATGCCGAACAGACCTCGCTCGCTGAGCGGCACGGCGGCGGGTGCTTGTATGAACATTTCTTCGACGACCAGTGGTCGCTGACCACCGAATTACAACTTTTATGGAATAAAAAAATCCCCTGGACGCCCCAATACCGCGACGCCCTGCTTTCCCTAACCGGATCCAAAGCCGGCTTGGCTTCGTTAACCGCCCTTATCGAACGTTCTGGTAATATATGGGATTTGAGCGGCGCCGAGATAAAGAAGGAATCGCTGCGCAAAATCCTCAGCCGCGACCGCTACTGGCCATCTATAGAATTAGCAGTAAATTATTTCGCGCGCCATCAATTGCGTCTGTTCTATGGCTACGAACGTGGCGGGATGCGTTGCTCTGGTGGCCTCTGCCGCCAAGTCAATCCCTTCAAAGGCGTCAAGATTACGCTGAACTCGCAGTTTTAAGGCTAATTTCAATGCTAATGTCAATGCTAATGCCTATCAGAATGTTAACGGCGATGTTTAATATTTGAATTCTCTGAATGTGTCTATGTTGCCTATTTTGTCCACTTTGTCTATATTATTAACTATCCACTTCATCCTCTATGTTCAAATTTAAGTTCAAACTATTGTCGGCTGCGCTCCTCGCTTTAGTCTTCTCAAACGCCGACTGCGCTGAAATTCACCGCGTCCGCATCGACGGCGTCATCAATCCGGTTTCATCGAAGTTCATCATCGACGCCGTTGACCGGGCGGAGACTGAGAAAGCCGCCGCGCTGCTCATCGAACTCGACACCCCCGGCGGTTTGCTGGAAGCCACGCGCGACATTGTGCAGCGCTTTCTCGCCGCCGATGTGCCGGTCATCGTTTATGTCTCTCCCGACGGCGCCCGTGCCGGTTCGGCCGGTGTTTTCATCACCCTCGCCGCTCACATCGCCGCGATGGCGCCCGGCACGAACATCGGCGCCGCGCACCCGGTATCCATCGGCGGCAAAGGCTTCCCTGGCGGCGGCGAGATGGACTCGGCAAATGCCCGCGCATTGAGCGACAAAGCCACAAACGATGCTGCAGCCCTCTGCCGTTCCATCGCCCAAACTCGCCATCGCAATGTCGAATGGGCGGAAAAAGCCGTGCGCGAAAGCGCTTCCATCACCGCTCTGGATGCTTTGGAACATAAGGTCATCGACATATTGGCGCCGAGCGTCGATTCCCTGCTCAGCGCGGCTAATGGGCGCAAGGTTCACTTAAAATCCGGCGAAACTACATTGCAAAGTCAAGGTGTAGCGCTACGCACTTTCGAAATGACCTGGCGCGAGAAATTCTTCGATAAAATCAGCGACCCTAATCTTGCCTACATCTTTATGATGATAGGCATTTACGGCATTATGTTCGAACTCTACAATCCCGGCGCTGTTCTGCCCGGCGTGCTGGGCGGCATCGGCATCCTGCTGGCGCTGTTCGCCTTCCAAGCACTGCCGGTCAACGCTACCGGGGTTTTACTCATAATATTCGGCATCATCTTACTTCTCTTGGAGATAAAAGTGACCAGTTATGGCGTATTGACTGTCGGCGGCGCGGTCAGCCTTTTCCTCGGCTCATTTATGTTGTTCGACACCGACGTCACGGTGTTCCGCGTTTCGCTCGGCGTCATCATTCCGGTTGTGATATTTACCTTGCTGTTTTTTCTCTTCGCCATCGGAATGGGCTTGCGCGCCCAGGCGCGGCGCGTCGAAACCGGCCGTGAAGCATTAATCGGACAGTCAGGTGAAGCCTTATCCGAAATCAATCCGCGCGGAATGGTTCTGGTCGAAGGCGAGTATTGGAACGCCGAATGCGCCGCGCCGGAAGGCATCCCCAAAGGCGCTAAAGTCGTCGTCAGGGAAATCAAGGGAATGACGCTCGTTGTAGATAAGGTTTAAATTGCAAAATTGATGTATATTTTTATCATTAGCGCCATGTCAAGCATAAGATGTCGTCGTCCTGAACGAAGTGAAGTATCTCGTCCTAAAGACTTACTTATCCAGACGAGATCCTTTACTTCGTTCAGGATGATATACGACATTGCACAATTGACATAACATTAGAGCTAATTGTAAGAGTGATGATTAATCCAGAAAACTCAGACTATGGCAAGGCGGACGCCCTCGTCCGCCGAAAACCGAGCCAAGCATAGAATGCGGCGGACGAGGGCGTCCGCCTTGCCATCAGTTAATAAATCCAACACTTTTGCAATTACCTCATTAGTATCGGTCATTAAATATCATAAACTTATACACAAATAGACCTTGCGCGCGCTTCCGGCGGTCAAGACAGCCATAATATTAACGGCCGGCATTGCGACCGGATATTGGGCTTCGCCACCCATTCTAATTCTTGTCGGATTAGTCTCGACCGCGCTGGTCTTAGCCTTGGTTTTCCGACGGATTAGGTCATCGGATGTATTAACGCTTTTAACCTTATTTCTTTCAGGCTGGTTGGCTTATCCGACGAGTTTGATGTCTGAAAGATTTTCTTCTGCCCGCCTTGAAATCATCTGCGAACCGATAGAACCCCCCTATATCAAATCCGACCGCACTATTTTCCCGGCCCGGCTTCATCATTGCGCAAGTCTGGACGCGCAAACATTAGCCGTCAAAGGTCGGATTTGGGTTGTCATCGACTCAACCTCAACGCATATCGAAATCGGCTCGCAAGTCCGCTTGCGAGGATGGCTCCAACCGCTCCGCGAGCGGCGCAATCCGGGCGACTTCGATTATGCTTCTTTCCGCCGCGGGAAAGGCTTTATAGGCGAATTCATCGTCCCGAAAGATAATTTAATCTCCAGAATTAGGAATGTCGAAATTATCGCTCAAAAAGCCTCGCTCATCGGTTTGATTCGCCGTTCTTTATATCGCGCTTGTATGCGTTTAGGCGGCTCTGACGCTGGATTGTGGAGCGGTCTGCTGCTGGGGTTCCGCAGCGAGATGAGTCCGCAGTTACTCGACGACCTGCGTCTTACCGGCTTGATTCACCTGATAGCGCTTTCGGGATTGAATATCGGCTTTGTAGCGGCTATTTTCTATCTTATTGGCGGGGCGCTGCGGTTGTCTTCGCGCCGGCGGGCGGTTCTGGCGGTCGCGTTAATCTGGCTCTATTGTCTGATAGTCCCCGACCGCGGTTCGACATTGCGTGCAGCAATTATGGCGACGGCTCTGGCCGGCGGGATGGCGCTGCATAAATGGTCGCATCCGCTGAATGCGCTCGGTCTGGCCGCGTCGATTATTCTAATTTATCGACCGGGAGATTTGTTCGACATAGGCTTTCAACTCTCATTTGCCGCAACCTGCGGGATAATCATCTTCGCGCCGATGCTGGATATTTTCTATTCCGTCCATCCTTCCATCTTCCGGCGCCGACCGGCAATCTTACAGCGCTGGATAATCCTGCCGTTCAGCGTCTCGCTGGCAGCAAGCCTGTGGACGCTGCCTATTACATCTTACCATTATGCTATGCTGCCGCTCGGCGCGCCACTGTTCAATCTTATTGGCGTCCCTCTCATCGGTCTCATTTTCAGTGGGCAATGGCTCGTCGTCCTCAGCGAGCCGATATCCGCGTCTGCAGCCGGACTAATGTCTGATGGCGTATCTATCATAATAACTTTGTGGAAATCAACCTGCCATCTGTTTGCGGATATCGCGCCAGTCTGGAACGCGCGATTCTCGCCTTTGGCAGTGCTGGCGTTAATGGCGGTCTTGCTATGGATGGCAGGAAAATATAAGAAAGGTTATAAGGTCTTTATATTTGGATCTTTAATAATTGCTTTTATATTAATTTATGACGGCGTTTTGCGTAGTCCGGCTAAATTTCAAGCCTGGTTTTTAGATGTGGGGCACGGCGATGCCGCGGTTTGGATATTCCCGAATGGTCAGGCAGCCGTCATAGATGCCGGACCGGCGCCTTATGAAGGGCAATCCAGCGCCATCCTGAAATTTCTCGAACGAAGCGGCCGCCAGCGCATTGACTTACTGGCGGCAACGCACCCTGAAGCCGACCATATCGGCGGAATGAGTCAGTTGATAGCGCGCCGCGATATCGGACTAGCATTAACTATAGATAAATCGAATTCGACTAAGGCGTATCGGGAAATGCTGCGAATTTCGCAAGAAAAGAAGGTCCATTGGCAATACGGCTATACCGGCGATTCGCTGGCCGGCCTGCCTAAGGGCTATAATATCGATATCCTGCATCCGCCGCGCGGTGCGAGTATTAAAAATGACAACGACGCTTCATTAGTCCTGCGGCTGGCTATTCTAACTAAAAATCGGACTATATATCTTTTAACTTGCGGCGATATTGAAGATTTCGGCGAGCGATTACTACTTAAAAATGCTTATAATATAGAGTCCGAACTGCTTAAGGTCGCCCATCACGGCTCGCCGACCAGCAGCACTCCAGCGTTTATCGATGCAGTTAAGCCGCAATATGCGGTTATCTCCCAAGCCAATTTGAAGGAACGAATGAAGTTCGACCGTCGAAATGCCGTCGAGGACAGATTAAAAAAAGGCAATATTACGGTTTATAACACTCAGGACGAGGGGGCGGTATTATTTGAAGCCGGTTCTGACGGCTGGATTAAACGGGATTGGCGGCGGCGCGCATTTTGGCGCTGGCTGCGCGGAGCTGGCATTTGATGGCTGCCAATGCTGATTATCTGGTTATTGAGCGGGCGTTGAGGTCGAAGGGATTTGAACTAATTGCCGGGGTGGATGAAGCCGGAAGGGGTCCTTTGGCTGGTCCGGTTGCGGCCGCGGCGGTGATTTTAAGTTTCGACAATAATTCGGAGAACATCGTCGATTCCAAACAGATGACCGCTAAACAGCGCGAAGCCGCCTTTGGCGAAATAACCACCACTTGTCTAGCCTGGTCGGTATGGGCGGAATCGGTTAAAGTCATCGACCGCATCGGCATTCTGCCGGCGACGATGCGCGCGATGGCAATGGCGGTTCGCCGCTTGGCTTTGCAGCCGGATTATGTCATCGTTGACGGCAACCGTTTGCCGGCGCTCAACTGCCCCGGCGAAGCGATAGTGAACGGCGACGCCCGCTCGCGCAGCATCGCGGCAGCCTCAATCATCGCTAAAGTTATCCGCGACCGCTTGTTGATCAAATTAGGAAAACTATATCCCGAATACGGTTTTGAGCGTCATAAAGGCTATGGAACTGCGCAGCATATCCATTCAATTAATAATTCAGGCATTACCAAGCATCACCGTCTAACCTTCTCGCCTGTGAGGCAGTTTAAACTTACACTGGCTAATGGCTGAATTGTCCGCAGTGGAAAAGGGACGGGAAGCCGAGACGGCCGCTTTTAATTATCTGAAATCTAAAGGTCTGCTGCCACTCGATTGGAACTTCCGCACCCGCTATGGCGAAATCGACATCGTTGCCCGTGACGACCAAACTTTAGTCTTTATCGAAGTCAAGAGCAATATTAAGCCTTCGCTCGCTGAACCGCAGATGCGCGTCGATTTTCGCAAACGTCGCCGGTTAACGCTTGCCGCTTATGAGTATTTCGCCGGACATAAATCGAATTGCCAGGCCTTGAGATTCGATGTCTTGGCGTTGAAGAAGACGGCCCGTGGCGAATGGCACATCGAACATATCATCGACGCCTTCCGACCTGAAGATATTAACAATCTAATTTAATCCCCTTGGTAGTAAGAGCATTCATACTGGGCATTCTTTGTTCACTGCCGTTAATCGCTCGAGCCGAACTCCATATCCGCGTTAATCAACTCGGTTATCGTCCAAATGAACTAAAAACCGCGGTCGTGATGTCCGACACGGCGCTGGAAAGAACAACTTTCTATATAATCGATGACCACAGCCGCATCGCGTTCAGGGGCAGTTTGCCGCGCAATGCCGGGGCTTACGGCAATTTTCAATATCATTATTTCGCCGATTTCTCATCGCTGACCGAAAGCGGCGCTTACCGGTTGCAGGTTTTAGACCAAACTACTCAAGTTTTTAAAATCGGCGTCGAAATATCTAACAGCCTGCCAGACTCGCTCCTGCGCTTCCTGCGGGTGCAGCGTTGCGGCGATAGCGAAGCGCTGCATCATAAGGCTTGCCACTTAAAGGATGCGACTCAACTAATCGGCGACCTGGGCTATAAAGGCGCTATCGATTTGACCGGCGGTTGGCACGATGCCGGCGATTATACAAAATTTACCCTGACGACCGCATATACTTGCTATCTGTTGGCTTTATGTTATGAACTCAATCCCGGAGTTTTTCACGACTTCGACCGCGACGGACGGATTGATATACTCGAAGAATTGAAATTCGGCTTAGAATGGTTGATAAAGGCTCATTATGGTAAAAACCGGCTTGCGACGCAGGTTCAGGACACGACCGACCACACTGTAGGTTGGCGGCTGCCGGAAAATGACCCGCTTGCGAGTGTCCGACCAGCCTTCAACCGAGCCACCAAAGCCCATTTCGGCTCGGCGTCAGCGGCTTTGGCTTTAGGTTCGGCAGTCTTTTATTCGACCGGCGATAAAGTCTTTGCCAAGAAATGTTGCCAGCAAAGCGAACAACTCTATGATGAAGCGGCCGTGGCGTCTCCGGCCGGCGCCCATAACGGCGAAAACCATTACTACGACCCGACAGATAGAGACAACCTGGCTCTGGCAGCAGTTGAATTATATTTCCTCACTGCGGACGAGAGATATTTCACCGAGGCAAAATCTCACATCGACAGCGCCAAAGGCGGACATTGGATATCTTGGGGCGACATGGGAGGAATCGTCGATGCCCGGTTA
>VGIO01000010.1 GCA_016867855.1 Calditrichota bacterium | reverse complement strand
CGCGTAACAATCGATGACACACTAAGACGATATCGCGGTGTTAACGCTTTGCGGATTTCGCGTGATGGTGATTCACTTTGGACGCGAAATCTTTATGAACGCGATTCTCAGTTAGGTAAAGAATTTAGAACTATTAAACCGATTGTTAATTACGCCGGTTCGGGACGCTTCTTTGTCGCTTGGGCGGATCGGCATCATCAATTTTGCCTTTCCGCAATCAATATTTCCGGTGAACTTATTTGGTTAGAACCTATAGATGTTATAATACCTCCACCTGCAGACTATTACCAACTTGACGCTGTGGACTCCGAAAACGGAGTATGTTATGTATGGAAGGAAGCAGATGAACGTGAGATTGGTGGAAATTGGCAGCAATGGGGACAACGAATAAGTCTAAATGGCAGCGTCTGTGGGGGGACCGCGGTCGAGCAATTCAGGCTAAGAATCCTTACTTTTTGTTCACAATTACAGATGGTAACGGTGGTATTATAACGCTTATTGATCCAAATCTTTCTCCTACCTTACAAATGATAAACCGCAACGGCGAGATTGGGGTCGTGTTGCCGACCGCGGTTGATGACAAATCAGAACAACTAAAGTCATTAAAATTATCGCCAAAACTATTTTTATATCCAAACCCCTGCAATTCGAGTTTAGAATCTATTTCGATAATAACCTACAGGAGGAAATCTTCAGATATCACATCTTTAATCTATTAGGCAGGTCTGTTTCGACTGGGACACTGCTTGACGCGCCTTACCTGGTTAAAGACCTGTCTCAATTCTCCGCTGGAGAATACATTCTGCGGCTCCAATCGCCGCGCACATCTGTTTCGACAAGGTTTTTGTTAATTAAATAAAGGTATTGGAAAACTGGTAAATCCGGTGAGATAGCGAACAATAACATTAGCATAGCGTTGATATAAAAAAAAGGGACAGTTGGCAGCCGTCCCTTGATTATGCGGAAGGTGTGGTTATTTTGTCGTTCCGCATTTTAATTAGGTGGATTGTCCTTTAAACTTTTAGTTTGGGCGTGGGATTCCAACCGCTCGATTTCAGCCTGCCGCTGTTTTTCAAAGTGACGATTGGAGATGAGCATCCCGACGCCGATGAGCAGCGGCAGCAAGCCCCAAGCCCAAGAGTCGTCCCGGTCGACAATCTGCGCGATTATAAACGCTATGCCCAAGGCTATCAGGATGATGGGCCATTTATAAGGATTGCGCTGTTTCTCCTGCGCCATCCGCGAAGGAATCGGCAGACCGCGCTCAAGGGCTAACATCCGCTCGGCGTGCCGCATACTATATAACTTCATCTTGAAGCGAATCGAATAATAGACAATAAGCACAACTGCGGCTAAAAAAGCCAGCGGCATTATCGGTAGGTAATCTTCCAGCGAAATTATGTATGGGAAAGTGGACAGCGTGTCGCCGACGGACGATAACAGGTGCGTTGAGTTCATTTGTCCCTCTTGTTGGTCTGTGGTGATGACCAATTCGGTGCGCTAACCGAAATTGTCAATATATTTAGGGTCTCCTGAATAATTCACTTTGCGTCAAGGCGGACGCCCTCGTCCGCCGTTTGTCAAGCACGAATTGTCGGCGCACGGGGGCGTGCGCCTTGCCAATTCTGGAATTTTCGTGCATTATTCAGCAAACCCTAATTATATTCACAGCAGATGAAACAGATAAACGGATTATTACGCATATCGAAGAATATATATCCATTTCATCCTTTTAATCAGTTGTGAATTATCTTAAACTAATAGTTATTATGAACGCAACTTAGATCTAAAACCTACAATTCTCTGCAATTATAAATGTCCGGATTCGTTATGAAACCTGTCATCGGTATCAGCGCCAACATAAGTCCCGCCGACGACCCGAATCGAACCTTCTCCAAAGGGACGAAGTTACATTATATTCAAGAACATTATTGCCAGTTCGTCCTTATAGGCGACGGCGTGCCGGTCATACTGCCTGCGATCGAAGATTTGGACTATGTGCCGGATTTAATATCCAAATTGGATGGCCTCATCATCACGGGCGGCGTCGATGTCGAGCCATCACTCTACAATGAGAACAATACACATTCGCTGGGTTGCGATATTCTGCGCGACCGATATGAAATTGAACTTATACACGCCGCCCGGCGGCAAGCCCGCGCCGTGTTGGGCGTCTGCCGCGGCATTCAGGTTTTAAATGTGGCTTTCGGCGGCAGTTTATATCAGGATATTCCATCGATGATCGACGGCGCGCTCATCCACCACCGCTTCGCTGAAGGTAAAGAAACCTTCCATAATGTCCTGCTCACCCGCCACTCGATTCTATCTGAAATCTTCGAACGTGACGAAATCGAAGTCAATAGCAGTCATCATCAATCGGTCAAAGAACTCGGCAAAGGTCTGCTCCCGCTTGCGGCTTCGCAGGACGGCGTCATCGAAGCCGTGCATTGCCCCGACGACCGCTGCACTTACGGCGTCCAGTGGCATCCGGAGCGAATACTCCACGACCCCAAGCAAGCCGACTTAGCGCGCTGGTTCATCCGTCAGGCACAGTTTTAATTATTGCGTTATAGTGACTTACGATGCATTTCTAAAAGAACTGGACGCCGGACAGGTTCATCCTGCTTATCTTTTTTACGGCAAGGAAGATCTTCTCTGCGAAACCGGCGTGCAACATCTGACCGATAAATTGCTCAGCCCGGATGAGCGCAGTCTCAATCTGTCGATAATATATGGCCGCGACGCCGTCGGATTAACCGACGCTCTGAATACACCGCCGGTCTTCGCTGCAAAACGAGTGATCGTCGTCAAACAAGCCCAAGACCTGCCGGAAAAACATCAAGCCGCCGTCGTGCGCTACATCCAAAATCCACCGTCCGACGGCTGCCTGATACTTTGGACTGGCGAACTCGACAAACGCACGACTTTCTACAAGCAACTCGAGAAAAACATCAAATTGGTCGAATGCGCCAATCTCAAAGGCCGGGAACTAAACAATTGGATTCGTAGTTATATCGAAGGACAGGGCAAAAAACTTGACGACGGCACGCTTGGGAGATTAGCCGCGCTGGCATTTCCCTCGTTGCGCGAAGCGGCTTCCGAACTGGACCGCATCATTCTTATGGTCGGCGAGAAGAAAAATATATCGCTTTCCGACCTGGAAGAAGCCGGCAGCAGTTCATTCGCGCTGGAAAGATGGAAACTGACCGACGCCTTATCAGCCGGCAAGGTTGAAAACGCGATTATAATTGGGCAAAATTTACAATTCTGGGGATTGCATTCGACACAAATCATCGGCGACTTGTTTCGATTGTTTCAGCGTCTCTGGTATATCAAGCGGCACATCGACAAACACCAGGTCGAACAAGCCCGCCGCACGATGAAACTCCTGCCCTTTTTATTCGAGAAATATGTCAACATCGCCCCCACTTTATCGCTCGATAACTTAGAAACCGGCCTAATTCGTATCTATAATGCTGACTTAAACATCAAAAGCGGCATCCATAGCGACGATGTGGAATTGAACCTGTTAATCGTCGAATTAGGGCGATTGCTGACCGACCGCCAGGGCACGCATTGAACAGCCAACCTCTCAGCGATGAAGACCTGATTCGCAACTTTCAGAACGGCGATGCCCAAGCCTTCGACGAAATTGTCGCCCGTTACCGGATTCCACTCTACAACTTCATCTATCGCATTTTGGGCGATGCGGTCTTCGCCGAAGACTTACTGCAAGAGACCTTCATACGCATCTGGACGAATCGTCATAGTTATCGAGCGATAGCCAAGTTTTCGACTTGGATTTATACCATCGCCGGTAACCTGGCTAAGTCAGAACTGCGTCGAAAAAAAGTGCATCGCTGGTTGTCGCTGAGCATCGGCAGCGGCAGTTTCGCCGATGACAAAAGCCGCGCCCTCGAAATTGCCGATGAGGAAGCCGACCCAACTCTCGATTATGAACGAAAAAATATCAAACAGCGAGTCGATAAAGAAATCAGTCGTTTGCCGCTTGTTTTTAAAGAGGCGATAATTTTACGCGATATTCAGGAACTTAGTTACGAAGAGATTAGTATAATTTTAAAAATCCCGCTCGGAACAGTCAAATCGCGCGTTAATCGCGGCCGCGCCAGGCTGCAGAAACGTTTGACCGACCTGCGCTGATAGATGTTTAATACAGGGGATTATCCCGTCTTTCGGCGAGAAAAATCCCACCGGCGGTCGAAAACCGTTCCGGATTTAAAACTTAAAAACAAACACCAAATACGGAATTAAATGCTATCTTGCGAACATTTTGAACAAAATTGGACGACTTGGAAAGCGGCAAAACTGGCTCCTGTCATCGCCGACGAGATGCTCGCACATTCACTCGAATGCGCGCACTGCCGGCATTACACAGCTGAAACTGATGAACTGCGAACTCTGCTGGAGCATAGTTCGCTATATCAGCCCAGCGCCGAATTCGCGGCCAATCTAGAGCAGGCTATTCTCGATATAAGACGCCGGGATGTTGCCCGCTCGATGCGCGCACCAGGTCTGTTCCCACGCTGGGCGGTTTTAAGCGCTGGTCTGGCAACCGGTCTGGCCATCGGTTTGATGCTTTTACTACCCGGCGAAATCGACGAGCAGCCCAATTCCAACCTTGCTGCGGTGACTCCACCGCCGACCGCGTTTGTCCCGGATGAACGTCTGGCTGAACAAACCGCCTCGTCTCAGCGCGCCGATGAGCCTGTCAAAGACACACTACGAGCGCGCCAGGATACAGCCGTTAGTCCGCCTTTTGAAGTCAATCAACGCTCAAGAATGGTCTCCAGCGGCGGAAGATAAGGAACTCATAGCGAGTAAAGCCTTCCTAAACGAACTTTATTCTCTCACCCATCGACCAAAAAGCAAATAAGCGTCGCAGGACGCTTATTTGCTTTTTATACCAATTTGCATTCAAATGAATAATAAAGGGATTCAAATTTTACAACGGATTAAACGAATAGAACGTATTAACACAGCGCTTTACAGGATTATCCGTTTCATCCGTTTAATCTGTTGTGAATTTGTTTTGACATTTATCATCCGATTGATTGCAATTTGGTATTAAATGTATATAAGACCTATCGAAACATCGCCTTGATGCTGCCCCAAGTGCGGCGCAGTCCTGAAAACGAAAGTGTTACAATTTCAGCCTTGCTCCACTCGTTTCGCCCATCGTGGAAAGCGGCTTCGATACGATAATGCACCATTCGAATCTCGCCTTTGAATAAATCGCTGTCGATATATACATAGCGATTGTTCGAACCTTTTAAATTGACATTATAAATTGTCCGATAATTTTGGCCGTCGAACGAACGTTGAACGCGAAATTCGCTTAAGCCGCTCTCGCTGCCGCTAAGCCACTCCAGCCGCACTTCCTGGCCGGTATTAGCAGCTGTAAATTCGCGCACCACGAAAGTTTCCGCCCATGCGCTCACGGCTAATAAGCCTGCTATCGAGCAGATTAATAATGCGATAAGAAGCGGTTTTGGCTGTTTCATTTTACTACTCACTTGATAAACATCTCGCCTTCACCCCCAATTTACCAAGGGGACGAAGCATTGCTATCTTTAATTTATTGAATTTATATATCCTTGTCAAGAGAATTTCTCATTTCAACGAAATATTTCTACATTTTCAACATCCCATTCCTCAAATTGGCTAAGGATATCTTTTAAACTCGCTTCCTTCAGCGCTTCGGCGAAGCGGGCGATGTCCACAAAACGAATAATATGGTCGTCACGGTGCAGTTCGACCATCTGCGGTGGGACTTGCAATAATAGTTCGGCGGCACGGCACAAGTTGTCTTCAGCAGCAGTTTGAATGTTCTTATCGAGATAATAATACCCTGCACGAGCATAGAAAGCGGCTTGCCGCAAGGATGTTATCGTGCTGTCGCGGTTCAAATAATCGGCTAACTCGCGCCTCGCATCCCAGCCGAGTGCATACAACGCCTCCGAACGCGAACTCTGCGAGATAAAATATGCCTTCTGCCCATAACTATCGCCGCTTAAGGGCGCGAGCAGGTCAATCTCACGCGCCAAAGCCAAATAGTTATAAAACTCAATTAACCCGGTTAACGGATGATAAGGATCGCTGAAGTTCAGCGGTTCATCCTGTGAATAAGGAAATTCCCAACGCCGATCGCGGAATTGCACTCCATCTTTCAAGGCTACTAATATCCCGGCTGTGTATCGTCGCTGCAAGGCGGTGCGAGTCCACTTCTCAAAGAAAATATCGATTTTCAACGAGAATTGATAGTTATACGGCTTTTCGACCCAATTCGCCGCGCGTATCAGACGCTCCAATTGTCCGGCCAGCCCAGACAGATATTGCTTTTCCTCTTCCGGCAGACGGTCGGTATGCAGTGTTACAACCGGCTGCAGATGTTGGGCATATAGGCTCGAAAATATAGTCCATATCAAGCCCATTGAACACCAAAGCAATGTTTTAGACCGTCGCTTCAAGGCAGCATAACATTATAATACTGAGACAATATGTAGATAATTCTTTATTTAACCAAGACAACTTTCTGCAACCGGGTTCCGGCAGGATGACTAAGTCTTATAAAATATATCCCGGCCGGCTGGGCTGAAGCGTTCCAGAAATATTGGTGCATCCCAGCGGTTGCCCCCCCAATATGCAGCAACGTGGTTTGATGTCCGGCGGCATCGACGACCTCGAGTCGATAATCAGCCGCATAAGGCAGTTCGACCCGGAATTCCGTCAACCCGTTAAACGGATTGGGATAAGCCGGTGATAAATGAACGCTCGATGACAACAATTCAGCCGCCGGTTCATCGGGCGCTGTCAATTGATAGAACAAATCCAGGAGGCGCTCGATGAATACTGTCCGCGGCGTCGTACCGCCCATCCCGGAAACGCCTTCGAGTGCGAAGCCCAAATAGACTAGTCCGTATTGACCGGTATAGATGATGCCTCCAACACCTGAACCGTTGTCATAGTTTAACAACGGACGGGCGCCGTTCAACGGTTCCATAGCGCTGGGCGAAATCCGGCCGTTGCCGGCGCCGGCGCCGCCGACCAGCAGCAGCCGCATCCCCTCGCAAGGTCCACCCGGTTCTCCGAACAACTGGCTGCCGTTGGTGTTGTCTGTAAGATGCCTGGCTCGCAGCACATCCCGATGAAAATCGGTATTCCCTAAATCATCGCCGATGAACTGCCCGGTCAGCAATAAATATCCGCCGCCGTTAAGATATGCGCTGATAACCGCCTGTTCTGAAACCGTCAGCGGATTGCGCGCATTGCCGGCCGCCCATATAACCGCAGTATAGCCCTGCAAATATTCAGCGGTAAGATCGCCATTATCTTGCATCGACCACATATCGTGGACGACCGGACGCTGATCCAAATCCTGTTTATAATAAGATTCGAAAGTGGAACCATCGTCGTCATCGACTAATAAATAATGAGGATGTCCGATGGTCATCGACTTTTCAAAGGTCTGCTCAAATCCGCCGTCGGCTGTAATTCTAATGGTAAAGGTCGTATAGTGCGGCTTAGAAAACCACTGCACATAAAACGAGAGCCGTTCCTGTCCAAACATTGCAACGCTCTGTTGGGTGTTGATATTACCTAACAGCCTTATCTGGTTTCCGATGATAAGAGTTGAATCGGGATTACTGAGACTAATGCGAACATTGTTGGCATTTGTAAAAAACGAGCGGTTGCGTAAAGTAATATTAAAGAAAATATGTTCCAGTGGATCCGCCCGGCCGTCGTGATTGCCGTTCCATTCGTCGATTTCCCATTCGAGCAATTCGAAGCGCGGCTGCGACGAATTCAGCAATTCCTCGGCGTTGATGCGGTAACGGATACCGACATATTGTTGATTGCGGGCGGAAATATCGATCGCGGTGCGCTGCATCCGGTCGAGCAATTGCACTTCGTTCAACCTCATCGAAGAGAGCATCAGAGCGCCGAGTCCGGCGGCTAACGGAGAAGCCATCGATGTGCCGGGAAAAGACCTATAATCATTATTTGTAAAGGTCGATAAGATGGCTTCGCCTGGCGCGACCAGGTCAACATAATCACCCCAATTTGAGAAAAGGACTTTATCATCGCGCGAATCGCAAGCGGCTACCGCAATAACGCCGTCATAGCAAGCCGGATAGTGATGTAGTTGCAGCCCCCGATGGTCGTAAATAGTGTCGTTGCCCATCGCCGCAAAAATGATTGAACCTTGCGAACGGGCGTAATTAACGACAGCCATCTGCGTGCGATTGGGCGCTGAATTACTGCCCCAGGAGCAGTTTATGATGTCGGCGCGGTTGCGTCCGCAGTATTCGATGCCGTTATATCCGTTGTCGATATATCCGTCAGAGCGATAGTCATAACAGGCGGCAATCATTAACCTGCAGTTAAAGCCCGCGCCGGATACGCCAATCTCATTGTCAGTCGCGGCTGAGGCTATTCCGGCAACATGCGTTCCGTGCGCTAAGCCGCCGCGTCGCGCCCATTCATCGTGAGGCCAGTTATCGCGTCCGGTCAAATCCCAGCCGAAAAAATCATCCGCATAACCATTGCGGTCGTTATCCTGCCCATCCCAATCGTCCAAAGTCATTATGCCATTATGGTCGATGTCCTCACCCGGATTCACCCATAAATTAGGCTCTAAATCTTCGTGAATAGCCCAATCGCCCATATCGTCGAACGGCATATCGATGCCAGAGTCAACAATACCGATGACTACACTGGGCGAACCAGCGGAAATATCCCAGGCGCCGGGGAAACCGCAATGACTTAAATGCCACTGCCCGCGGAAACGGGCATCATTAGGAATATAGTCAACCCGGTCGATGGTTATCCACTCGGCAAATTCGACCTCCGGGCAAGCCTCATAAGCCTCGATGAGCCTAACCGGACCGTAGGCTTCCGGGAAAAAGGCAGTATAATAACGCGACAGATCCGGCACTTTAGGGTCGGCCGGCGTCGCTTCCATCATAAATGTCTTCTCGATTCTATAAACGCCAAAGGCATCCGCCACGGCGTCGAGCGCGGAATTGCCTGTATGCACTAGTCCACCAAAGACTTTAACCTCCAAAGGCGCATATTGGGAGTGTATTTTTAAGTAAATCCGGTCGGCTTCGACATTCTCGCCCGGCCTCATCCAACTGTAATCCGCCGCGCTAAGCGCCAACGGGACTAACATTGCACAAAGCGCGCTAAACAGCGCTGGAATGCCCCGATTGAATTTCAAGGACATTAGTTCCTCTATGTGTGGTTCGAAAATTATTTAATTAGGAAATGAAATAAAAATTTAATATAAATAATAATCAATAAAAAGTCAATCTATAAACTGAGAATCTATTGTTTCATATTGACAAATCAACAGGAATTTTTATATTAATAAAAGTTCTTTGGAATATTCACTAAAACGCTAAAAGCGCATCTTACCCGCGCAAGCGGGCATCCAGACAAGCACAATAATTAAGGACGGATAGATATCTGTCCCTAATTTTGCATACTTCGCGGCGGAGTAGCTCAGTTGGTCAGAGCAGCGGAATCATAATCCGCGTGTCGGGGGTTCAAGTCCCTCCTCCGCTACTAAATAATCAAACATCAATTCAGATTCTAATCCTCGCCAAACTTTCCCACAATTAACTCGACTAATTTCCGAAGCATTATATCTTCATCTGCACCACTGACCTCGATGCAAACACTTGCGCCCTGACCGGCATCCAAAAGCATCACCCCTAAAATGCTGCGCGCGTTGACGCGTTGACCGTCTTTTATCAAGAAAACCTGCGAATCGCCGCCGGTAACCGTGCGGACTAATTTCGATGCCGGACGGGCATGCAGTCCAAGCCGGTTAGTTATAGTTACTTCGGCTGA
Organism: Calditrichota bacterium; assembly: GCA_016867855.1. Classification (GTDB taxonomy): domain Bacteria; phylum Electryoneota; class AABM5-125-24; order Hatepunaeales; family Hatepunaeaceae; genus VGIO01. The sequence continues at coordinate 22,132 of VGIO01000010.1, read as the reverse complement.
TTTCATTAACTGGGCTTTAGGCGTTAGATTTGGGATTAGGATTGTCAATTCGGCCGATGCTATCTATCTCGTCCATTTCGTTCATCCGCCCTAAAATTCCCTCTGCACCATATAATCGGCCCATTGTTTGAGCCAGGCGCGATATTGATTTTCCGGCAGCGCTTGCAGATAATTTTGAGCCTTGGCAATTAAATCCTTAGCGCGCTGGTTGACGATTTTTATCCCGCCTAAATCGCGCAGGGCTTGAATGACTCTTCGAATTTGGCTTTCATCGGCTTTAGGATTGCCTAAAACTCCGGATATTAATTTCTTTTCTGATAGACTGGCATTCTGATAGGCGTAATGAACGACCAAGGTTTTCTTACCCTCGCGCAGGTCGGATCCAACCGGTTTGCCGATGACCTCCTGATTGCCGACTACGCCCAAAATATCATCCTGCAACTGAAAAGCCGTGCCGCAGAGCGCAGCAAATTCCGATACAGCCTCGATATAAGGATGCTTGCGTTTGCCGAGCCCTATCATCGCCCCGGCACGACCGCAGAATTGATAGAGCGCCCCGGTCTTCTTCCACAGCATCGTCTCAATATCCTCCGGCGTTAAGGCTTCCAAAGGCTGGTGCGAATACTGGATGTCAAGCACTTCACCTTCGACCAGCGTGTTGAGGACATAAGTATCCAGGTCGTCGATTAACTTCAGTGTGATGTCGGATGTAACGCCGCGCCGGGTGGCGAGTTCGGTCATCATACTGATGCCCCAGCCATGCTGGATGTCGCCGGTCAGGATTGCCAAGGAGACGCCGTAGTGCCGCGCTTCATCGACCGGCAAAGAACAATCCGCCGGCTTCATATCGTAGTGGTCAAAGAAGCGCTGATGCACAGTGGCTTGACCGCGCCGCATCGGATCGCGGTCGATGATGTCATCGTGAACCAGCGTCCAGGTGTGAAAGATTTCGACGGCGGCTGCAGCCGGAATTGCCTGCCGTTCGTCGCCGCCGACCGCGCCGCAGGAAAACAGCAATATCGCCGGTCTCAGCCGCTTTCCGCCGTAACGCACATAAGCCGTTACCGCCCACTGTATCTCAGCCGGTGAAAACCGCCCGACAAAACGCGGGTGTAATATATAGTTTTTTATCCACTTACAGCGCCTGTCGAGGGCTGTAAAAAACTCCCTGCGGTCGTTGGATGGCATTTAAGGATATTTTAAATGACAATATTGTGAACGAAGCGGTCAAAGGACGCAAAATGCGCTTTATTTTGTTCAGCAAATTTTAGTATTTTAAAAATAGTCATTCCAATCCTATGTGTCAAGTGTATAAGGTTGAATAATTACCGTAAATTTCAGCAAACGAGGCTTGACTTATTAACGATATTTATTATATTAGTAAGTTAGGTTTAATTTATCCTAAATAATCGTCCTGATGCTAAACCGTGTTTGAAATAACGCTTATTTTAAGATAATTCACAACGGATTAAACGGATGTAACGGATACATCTTAAATATGAGTTATAATCCGTTGTGAATTCATCAATCCGCGGTGTCCTGCTGAAGCAAATTAGTATAAGTTCTACCCAAGGCTTCGTCAAACCGGCGCCAGCCGCGACTTTTAATTCTCTAAGGAACTGAAAACCTCAGATTAGCCTACAAGGTGCAGCGATGAAAAAAAACATAATATTCCTCCTCGTTATATTCATTTCGCTTTTCGCCAATCCTCAGCATTTATACGGCGCGGCAACAGTTGCTGTGACCGCTGTCGCCGAACATTCGACGGCGCTAATAGCAGCGACGCCAAGCGTTGTGCAGCTGAATTTCCGGCTGGCTAAGTTAGAACGCGAGCAGATAACCGTCGGCGGCGAACAGTTTGACCGCTTCGCCTTCGAAGGTCATCCGATTGCCGGCGGCGAAGGCTGGCCCGAACTGCCGGCGCTCACCAGTTTCCTACTCATTCCACCCCAAAGCGGCGTCGAACTAAATCTCGAAAATCTCCGCTCACATAAAATAACCGATGTCAATCCATTTCCTGTTCAGACGGAATTGATGACCGGAGATGAAAGCGTTATGTTCGAACCGGGCGCCGAGAACTGGACGAAGCCGCTAAAACGAGTCGATATTGTAAATGAAACCGACGGCTTTTGGCCGCCCGAACCGGTGACGCTGGGCAAACCCGCCATAATGCGCGGCTATCGAATTCTGCCGGTTACGGTCTATCCGCTGCGCTGGAAAGCTCGCACCGGCGAATTAGTCGTTCTGGACAATGTTGACATCGAAGTAAATTTCGCTACCGATAAGAATCGCGAAAACATCGTCATCGACCCCGACCGGCCGCGGCCATCGCGTTATTTTCATCAGTTAGTGAGCAATATAGCGCTGAATCCACCGCTTCCGCAGCGCGATCCTGGCGGTCCGCGCGGCGGCTCGGTGGTCTATGTCATCGACGACGACCAATCCTGGAACGAAGTCGCCAACACCTTGGCGCCGCTGGTCGAATGGCGCCGGCGGATGGGTTGGACGGCGCAAATCCTGCGGGTGCGGACCAGCAACGACGCGGCTTCCGTGACGCGCGAACTGCAGCAGGCTTACCGCGAATGGACGATTCCACCGGAAATCGTCATTATCTGCGGCGACACCGACGGCTCATTCCCCTTCGGATTCTTCGATAAAAATGTCAGTGGACTTGGTTACCCTTATGAGAGCGACAATGACTTTTGTCTCTGGGAAGGCGACGATGTTCTGCCCGAAGCGGCGGTCAGCCGGATGCCTTTCGATAGTATCGATCGGCTGCGGGGAATGGTTAATAAATTCATACGCTATGAATCCGACCCCTATGTTCCCGCTGAAGGCAACCAACGCAACTGGCAGAAGCGCGGCGCCGTCGTGTCCCATGACTATCGCAGCGGACTATCGAGTATCGATATGTGCCGCTGGACGCGCAGCATACTATTAAACAATGGCTATCAACAGGTCAGCCAACTCTATTTCTCGGCCGGTCAAATCGCCGATACCCGGCAGTTCACGATAGACAATTTCGAAGGCGGGATGTCGATGTTCTTATTCCGCGGCCATCTCTGGATGGGGCAGCAGGGCGATAGATTTACTTTTGCTATGGTTCCTCAACTTCGCAATGACCGGATGCTGCCTTATGCGATGATTATAACTTGTAATACCGGCGATTATGCTGAACATATTTCAGACGGTGGCAATGGTTATTTCAATGAGAGTTTCACCTGGCATCCGAACGGCGGGGCAATCGGCGCGGTTGGCAGCGCCGGTTCGACGCATACGGCTTATAATAATATCTATTGTTCGGCTTCAATCCACAGTATTTTCGCCCAAAACCTGACATTAATGGGCTATGTGCATTTAATTGGCAAATTAGGGCTTTATACACACTATGCCGGACGCGGCGATGTCAACCATCCTGAAAACCGCAATATGCTGAACTGGCTGTGCCATTACTATATCACCAACTTAATGGGCGATGGCGCAGTTGACCTGTTCACCGATGTTCCGCAGCCGCTGCTTGTGCATCGCCCCGAAGTCTTAAGGCGCGGCGAGACCCATCTCGCAGTCGAAGTGATGTTCGACCGCGACGAAGATGTGCCGGCGCAAGGCATCGATGTCTGCCTCTATAAAGCTGAACAAAATGCGCCGGTCTTTCAAATTGTGAAGCAAACCGACGCTGAAGGCCGCGTCCAGTTCGACCTCAATCCGCAGTGGACGCAGAGCGGACAGATTAAACTGACTGTTAGTGGACATAACCTCAGACCGGTTCTCGTCGATTATAATATTACTCCCGCGCCATTTATCGGCGCCGGGACATTTACAATAAATGATGACAACGAGGGCGACTCGCGCGGCGATGGCGACAACCGCGCCAATCCCACCGAGACTCTCGAACTGGCGTTGAATATCACCAACTATGGCGGTCGTCCACCGCAAGGCGAAATGATAGCCGAATTGACAACTGATTCGCCTTATTTGGAAGTCATTTCCGGGCAGGCTTTTTTCAATGTTGCGCCGGATTCTGCCGCCAGCGTCCGCGGCGATTTTGTGGTGCTAATCGGCGGCGGTATGCGGCATAACCAAAACGCCGTATTCAATCTAACGACGACCGCTGGCGGCCAGTCTTGGAACTCCTCGGTTTCTATTCCCGTGGTCGGTCCCAAATTCGGCAAGCCAAGACTGCTCTGGGATAACGCGCCTTTGCGTCCAGCCGATGCCGCGAGTCTGCGCATATCGCTTGTCAATATCGGAGGCAAAGCCGCGCCGCCAATGGCGGCTGCACTGTTCAGCCGCACACATACTATCGGCGCGCCTGTAGCCGACGGCACATTCCGGGCGGCTGGCGTCAATGACACGGCGCGTTCAGAAGGCTCGTTTAGGCTTTCAGCGCATCCATTCCATCTCGGGGGGCAAAAGGCGGATTTAGGTATTGCGCTGGCGAGCGACGGCGGCATCTTAGACACAGTCTGGTTCACTATTGTCGTCGATGAACCGCGTCCGGGACAGCCGTTTGGACCTGATAAATATGGCTATATCTGCTTTGACGATACCGACACTAGTTGGTTTGCCGCGCCGCGCTTCGAGTGGGTCGAAATCAGCGGCCGGCTCAACGGACCCGGCACAAATACAACTCTGAACGATATTGCAGCCGAAGACGACTCTTCCGTAGTAGTCAACTTGCCTTTCAATTTCCAATACTACGGGCAGAATTTCAACCGCATCACTATCTGCACCAACGGCTGGATTGCGATGGGCGATTACCGCCATCTTATATCCGCCCGCAATCGCCATATCCCAGACGGCGAAAATCCCCCCGGTATGATTGCGCCCTTCTGGGACGACCTCATCACCGACAACAACAGCGGCATCTGGACCTGGTATGACGAGGACAACAACCGCTTCATCGTCGAATGGTCGCGTATGAAGCGGCTGGGCGGCAATCCGCAGACGATAGAGTCATTCCAGGTCATTCTCAACGACCCGCGTCATTATCCATCCTTCACCGGCGATGGCGAAATTATCTTCCAGTATTTGGATGTTACAGACGAACAGCAATGCAATCAGGCTTGGGACACGCCTTTTGCTTCGGTCGGCATCGCCAGCCCGGACTTATCCACCGGTTTGGAATACACTTATTGGAATCAACGCAACGGAGCAACGGCGCCGCTTGTGCCGCGTCGAGCGATAAAATTCACAACTTTAATCGAATTTGTTACCGGCTGCCTGCGCGGCTATGTTACCGATTTTGAGACTGGCGAAGCCCTCCAAAGCGCGCTTATAACGACAACTTACGGCTTCTCTGCACGCACCGACGCTGAGGGCTTCTATGAAATCCCCGAGATTCTGGTTGATACAAACTATACTATAACGGCTTCCAAGCAATTCTACAACGACTCGACCCAAACCGGCATCGTCATAATTGAAGGGGATCCGGTTTATGTTGACTTCGCCTTGCTGCACCCGGAGTTTACAATGTCGGTGGACAGCGTCTATTTTGAGATGCTGCCCGATTCAGTCGCCCAGCGCGCTATTACAATGCGCAACAACGGCAACGGCACACTCTGGTTCAACACACGGCTGAACTATGTCCCCAGTGAGAACTTACTGCCGCCGCCGATTTGGCAGCGTTTGTCCAGTCCGGTGCGGGACGAACCTGACGAGGCATGGGATCCGCTGTTGATGTTCACGGTCAGCGACACGGTCGGCGATGCCGCAATTCAATGCATCGAATTAGTCGATACGGTCTGGTATGTCGCCGGCAGCAACAACCGCAACGACACGCTGCGTTTCTTCTACCGCTTCGATAGGCGCGGCCGATACATCGATCGTCTGCCTCAGCCGCGCATCGGCGGGCAATACGGCATCCGCGATATGGTCTATTATGAAGATATGCTCTATTGCGCGCTCGGCAATACCTGGATCGCTCTAGTTGACCCTATTTCCGGCGATTCAATTGCCGGTTGGACGATGCCTATCCGGAATTTCTCGCCGCGCAACATCACTATCGACCCCGAAACAGGTTTGCTCTATTTATCGACGAACACTTCCAGTTCGTTTATTCAAGTTTTCAGCATCGACGGCGATACGTTGCGTCCAGTTCGTTCCTATGCCAAACTAGATCCGCGCACGAATGAGGCGATTCGCGAGCAAGGCTTAGCCTGGTTCAAGGATGACATCGACAGGTTTTATCTATACTTGATAACGAATGTCGTGCCGACGCCCAACGACCCCAATCGCGCCGATGTATCGATACATAAGTTGAATACTGAAACCGGCGAAATCCGCTTCCTGACCGATTTAGGCGCACATCTGCCGGCTTCAGCCTCCGGCCGAGGCGGAATGACGATTACTTCCAAATGGAATAATCTGGTCTGGGCGCTAGCCGCGGTGTTCGACAACAACCAACAAGACCTGGTCGGAGTATTCGAAATCGGGCCGAACTCGAGCTGGATGCGCTACGAGCCAAAGTTGGACACCCTCGTGGCTGGCACAGCCCGACCGATAGAATTCACCATCAACTCCGCCGACCTCGATTACGGCTTCTACGGTGTTACTATTAATTTCAGCCACAACGCCAATCCAGGTCTATTCTCGCTGCCGATAATACTCGAAGTTACCGATAGCCTTACGCCTCCGCCGCCGGATACAGATACAGTTGTCAACACGCGCGAAAAAGAACTGTTCGCCAAATACTTTGCGCTGAAGCAGAATCACCCTAATCCGTTCAATATGCAGACGCGCCTCGTCTATAGCCTCGACCGCACGGCAAAGGTCTCGCTGACGATATGGGACACTAATGGACGGGAAGTCGCGCGGTTAATCGATAAAGTGCAAAAGGACGGACGTTATGAATACATTTGGCGCGCCGACGACCTGCCTGCCGGCATTTACTTCGCACGGCTGCAATCCGGCGACAAAGTCGCCGTGCGAAAAATGGCAGTGTTGAAATAGGTTATTGACTTTAGGCTTTGGGCTTTAGGCTTTGGGTTTTAGCACAAATTGTGTTATCTTGAACGAAGTGAAGGATATTGTCTCCCTGCTACACAGACGAGATACTTCACTACATTCAGCATGACCTACAATCGCGCTACAACCTCACAAGACAATACACCTAAAGCCTAAAGCCCAAAGCCTAAAGCCTAAAGCCCAAATCAATGGATTTTCAAGCCTTAGATAAAAAATTCCCCTTTCAATCCCCCGATGCTGTTGACACATCGGTCTTAGAAACCTTCCCTTACGAATATGTCGGGCGCGAAATCGAAGTCGAAATCGTATGCGATGAATTCACCGCCGTCTGCCCGTATTCCGGGCTGCCGGATTTCGGGACTATCACTATTCGTTATGTCCCCGACCAAGTATGCGTCGAGCTGCGCTCGCTCAAGTATTATCTTTTGTCTTATCGCAATGTAGGTATCTTTTACGAACATTTAGTCAACCGGCTGCTCATCGATTTGGTGCAGGTTATGCAGCCGCGGCGGATGACGATTGAAGCGGATTATAAAGTCCGCGGCGGGATGAAAACCCGGGCTTCAGCGGTCTGGACGAAGCCCGCTACAATTCCATAAACAAATCTATTTCTAAATCGCTTAAAGGTTCGCTATGTCACCGCGATACAAATATCTTGTCGGTCTGATTGCCTTAACGGTCATCCTATCCACAGACGCAGCCTTTAGCTACGACTCCCGGATGGAGTTATTCGAAGGCGGGAATGTGGCGGGATTGATTAGCCTGCGCTCATCGTTGCTATCGGGCGCGGGTATAGAGGGCGCCTCCAGCGGATTCACCGCGCCGCTCAAACTTGAGCCTTTTATCATCTTCGGCAATCCGGCGGCTCTGGGTTTGATCGAAGGGCGAGCCTTCGCCTTGTCGTCTTCACCGGCTTTGGGTCTTAATGTGACAAACTTTTACGACCCATCGCCGACCGTCCAAAATTCCATCGATAATTCGACGCAGAACTTCGAGATGGCGGCGCGTAAAATATACCCTGAAGTAACCGGGGAAATCTTACGCAATGGCGCGATAGTCACCGGATTTGCAGCGTCATTCTCGCTCGACGAGATGGATGAGGAATGGTTTGGCGGCAAACTGCCCCGCCTGGTCGATAGAATCGCCTTCGGCTACCAACAACCGCTTGAGATGGGCTTCAAACTCATTTATGCCGGGTTGCGCACCCGCATCCGCTCCATCGAAGCCAATCCTGAAGATGCAATTTTGATGTTTGCTTCGATTAATATGGATATGGATATTAGCATTTCATCTCACGCCTGGACATTTGGCGGCGCTAAGCAAATCGGCGATTGGTGGGTTGGAGCGTCTTTATTGCGCACCGATGCTATCTTTCAAATGAATGCCAATCAACGCACCGATGGCATTATGTCCAAAGCCGGGTCGGAATCCGCCTTCAATGATCCGCGCGACCCGTGGGCAAACGATTTCTTCAGCGTTGCTAATGGCGAATTCGACGGCGCGGCTTGGGCTTTAAGGCTCGGAGCGCTGTATCCTTATGCCGAGAAATGGCTGTTCGGAGCCGACTTGAGGCTGCAAAGCCCAATAAGTATGGAGGGCGAATTCGACATACAATTGCATCGCTTCACAGCCTTGAAATTGAACGCGCAAGAGGACGAAGAGCAATTCAATGTCAGCAATATCGACCCAACTGAATTAACCCGGACTACGCCCAAGATGTTTACTCCATCGAAGAAAATGACCGCCAACATACCCAGCCAATTGTCTATTGCCGCGTCTATGCAAAGCTTTTTCAAGCCTTCGATAACTCTAACGAAGTATTTCGGCGAACTATCATATAGATACAAAATGCTCGAAGACGGCGCGCCATTTGTCTATAAGCGTGGTCTCAAACCTAACTGGGCGGCACGCGGTAGTTTGGATATTATGCTATTCAACGCCGGATTTGGAATTACCAGCGCTACAGATGTCAACACCGGTTACAAAGACGCCTCCGGACAACTCATCAAAACGGGGAATGAGATTAAATTGCCTTATTTAGCCTTGACCTTTGACGCCTCCATCGCCGATAATATGGCGCTCGGTGTCCTGCTGGTCGGTCTGCCGGAAGATTTCCTGCGTTTTACTTTGCAATATAAATTCTGATTGTATTAGATTAATGCAAAATTTGTCTTTAAAAATGACATCGCACGGGAGATATACTTGTTCAAAGGCTTGATGACCAGCGTGTCCGGCGTGCGCGGTATCGTAGGCGAAGGATTGACGCCGGAGGTGGCGTTGCTCTGGGCTGGCGGATTCGGCACTTGGATTGAGGGTCGAAAAGTAGTCCTCGCACGGGACAGCCGTCCGACCGGTTGGATGTTCGTTCACGCCGTCAAAGCCGGTTTGATGAGCGCCGGCTGCGACATTGAGGATGTCGGTGTAGTGCCGACACCGACCGGGGCGTTGGCAGTCGAGCGGCGCGGCGCCGGCGGCGGCATCATCATCACTGCCAGTCATAATCCACAGCCTTGGAACGCTTTGAAGTTTGTGCGTCCGGATGGGCGAATGTTGACGGCTAACGATTTCAGCGAATTAGAGCATATTGTGACCGATGGGCCGATACGCAGCGCGGCTTGGGATAAAATCGGCCGGTCTGTAGATTGGAAAGGCGCTGGCGAGATGTATTTGGACGCGGCGCTGGGACTGGGCTTGCTCGACCTGGACCGCATCCGCCGCAAAAAACTCCGGGTCGCCATCGATTGCGTCAATGGCGCCGGCAGTATGCTTTATCCCTTGCTTTTAGAAGCGCTGGGCTGCGAAGTTACAAGCATTTACTGCGACGGCAGCGGATTTTTTCCACGCTCACCAGAACCTGGCCCGGAAAATATCCAAGAACTTTGCCGATGCGTAGTTACAAACAAATGTCAAGTAGGTTTTGCGGTGGATCCCGACGGCGACCGGCTGGCAGCCGTCGATGAAACCGGCCAACCCATAGGCGAAGAGACCACCCTCGCGCTGGCAATTCTGAATACTTTAGCGCGGCGTCCGGGTCCAGTCGTCATAAACAGCCTGACCTCGCAACTTATTTGCGACATCACCCGGCAATTCGAGATCGACTGTCATCGCAGCAAGGTCGGCGAGGCTAATGTCGCCGCGTTAATGAAGGAAGTTGGCGCGGTTGTAGGCGGCGAAGGAAACGGCGGCGTAATGCTGGCTGAATTACATTTAGTCCGCGACGCCGGCGTTGGAATGGCGTTGATACTGAACGAAATGGCCGCCGCGCGGAAACCCTTGAGCATTAAAGTCGCAGCGCTGCCGCAGTATAAAATGCTAAAGACCACTTATCCGATACTGGAATTTAATCCACAAGAAGCGCTGGATATTTTAGCTGAGCGCTATCCTTATGACCAAGTAAGCCGGACCGACGGTGTGAGGATAGCGAATGACCACGGTTGGATTCAAGCCCGTGCCTCGAACACCGAGCCGATTCTACGCATCTATAGCGAGGACCGGGACGGCGAACAAGCTGAAAGCGCGTTGAATGAAATGCTGGAAAATATCGAATCGATTGTATCGCGCCTTAAGAGATAAATCTATGATAACCTTCACTATCGCAAATATTCTCGAAATTATCGAAGCCGGCGGCGAACTTCCAACGCTGGCGCCGGTAATTCGGCGGCTCTTAACCCTGAAAGAAAATGTCGCCAAATCCGATGCCGATTTGATGGAGATAATTCGCAACGATGTTGCGCTAACTACGCGCATTTTGCGGACGGTCAATTCGAGCGGACAATACGAAGCCGAAGCTGTTGACATCGACGATGCCGTTCAACGGTTGAACGGAACTAACCTGCGCAACCTTTTACTGGCGACAAAATTCATCGATGACACAGATGATAGTCCTCAGGGGACAGAGGAACATCAACGTATTCAATGGCTCTGGGAACGCAGCCTCTGCTGCGCGGTCGCCGCCCGTATTTTAGCCGAGCGGCTGAAGAAACCCGATGCCGGACTTTATCATAGTTTAGGACTGCTGCTTGATGTCGGCATTTTGTTTCTGCTGCATAATTTCCCGCGCGAATATGCGCCGGTCATCGACCGCTGGCGACAAGAAGGCGGTTGTTTGACTGATATGGAACAGGACTTAATCGGCGTTGACCACACGGTTGTAGGGCAGCAGATTGCGCATAGTTGGCATTTAAGCCCTAAGGTCGAATGCGTCGTGCGGCATCAGGATTTGACCGGCGAATGGACTTGCCCCGACATCGACCGAGGCGTCATTTACCTTGCTAATTTGGCAACCTCGGTGTTTTTTGAAAATAATAATGTAACCGGCATCGAACGCACTTTGGGATTTGCTGCGGAACATTTTAATATTCCGCGTGAGGATATGGTCAATTTATTGCAACAGATAACACTGGTGGCCGACAGCGCCACAATGAAAATGGTCGTGCAAGCCGGCCGCGCCGTGCCTTATATAGAGATGCTTCAACGCATCAATCGTGAACTCGGCCGGGCAACTTTGACTTACGAGCAGATGGTGCGGGAATTGGAAATTGCGATGCGCAAAGCTGAACAGTTGACCAAACGATTGGAAGAAACTAATCAGAAACTACGCGACGCCGCAAACATCGACCCGCTGACGCGCGTCTATAATCGCCGCTACTTTGAAGAGTTCGCCGGTTGGAACTTTAACCGCGCTGTGCGTTATGGAACGACTTTAGGCTGCCTGATGATAGATATAGACCATTTCAAGCATGTCAACGATGACTACGGGCATCTCACCGGCGACCGCATCTTGCAGGGCGTTGCGGAAACCCTACGCGCTAAATTGCGTAATACTGATATTGTGGCGCGCTACGGCGGCGAGGAGTTCGTCGTCCTGCTGCCGGAAACAAAACCGCACGCTGTAGCCTTAATTGCCGAAAAATTGAACAAATCCATCAGCGAAGTCGAGTTCCCCACCGCCGAGGGCGATATACAGGTTACAGTGAGCGTCGGATATGTAGCCTACAGCGCCGCCGGGATGCCGGAAGTTACTTCGCCAGTCGAACTCATCAAAATCGCCGACCAAAATATGTATCAAGCCAAACATAACGGACGCAACCGAATCTGGCCGCCAATGGACTAAGACAGCGTAGGTAATTTAAACTTGCCATCAAGTTAACTCTGTAATATTTAACCAACATACAATTCAATGAAAGTATCTTTTCGTCCAACATCGCTTATAGTCGGACTCGCCCTTATTTTTCAGTTTACGGGCTGCGAGTCAAAGACACCGCCGCCGCAAGGTTTCACCCGCGGCAATCTGCCGGATAAAATCGAACACTTACCTTTCGGTAAGATGTCTTACATCACGGCTAAAGCCTTGGTTGACAGCCTGAACTCCGGCGTTAAAATGCACATTTATTTTCTCCAGGATTTCACTTATGAAATTCCCGAATTGGTCGTCCAACTGCCGGGAATGATTTCGCTCTTTGCCGGCGATGTTACAAACCAAGTTAAAAAATTGCCGCCCGGAACGCCGGTGTATATCGTCTGTCCTTACGGCGACGATTCTAAAAATATCGCCAAGTTAGTCATAAAGGAAGGTTATGATTGTTACTATCTCGATGGTGGCACTTACCGTTTGACGACCGAGATGCGTAAAAACGGCTGGATAATTAAATCGCAATAGCCAAAGGAATTTACACTTTCGCGCCATCGATTTTAAAATTGGACTCTTTATCTCCACTCCCTTAAACATAAGGCTCTAAATGAAATCCAGAACCGCGTCCGATGCGAATTATCAGGACGAATCGTTCCTGTCGTCCGACCAATTACCCTGGGAGGCGATGTTAGCGTATGTGCCAATTTTCTGCATCTATCCCTGGACACTGCGCAAAGTCAAGCCGGAACTGGAGGCACATGCCCGGCAGGGAATGATATTATTTTCCATAGAGATATTTCTCTTCCTGGTAACCGTGCCGACTTTTTATAAGTTACTCTGGATTGCGCTGCTTATTTTAGCGGTTTTGGGTATCTGGGCGGCGTTCAATGGCCGACCATTTCGGCTGCCGATATTAAGCGATATCGCTGAAAAACTTGCCCCAGAGGCGACTCAACCTCCCCCTCCACCTAAAGAAGAATCGGAGCGTCTCATTTGAGAATCCAAGAACGAGCCGCTCAATTCACAGCTGCCAATCAAGTTCGTCAGTTAGGCATCTACCCCTATTTCCGTCCTATCGATTCTGACCAGGACACCGAAGTCATCATTAACAACCACCGGGTATTGATGTTAGGCTCGAACAATTATCTTGGGCTAACCAATCATCCGGAAGTCAAATCGGCAGCCAAAGCCGCTATCGACCGCTATGGCAGCGGCTGCGCCGGTTCACGTTTTTTAAACGGAACGTTGCGCATCCACATCGAACTGGAGGAAGAACTTGCCGACTTTGTGCATAAAGAAGCCGCGCTGCTCTATTCCACCGGTTTTCAAGTCAATCAGGGCGTAATTTCCACCTTGGTTGGACGCGACGGCGCCGTCGTCATCGACCGCACCGACCATGCTTCCATTATCGATGGCTGCCGACTGGCTTTCGGTCGGACGGTCAAATTCGAACACAGCGATATTGACGCTCTGGAACGGGTATTGAAAAGCCTGAACAGCCTGACGCCATTCATCGTCATCGACGGAGTGTTTTCTATGGAGGGCGACATCGCGCCGCTGCCGGATATCGTAAGACTTGCCGGGCAGTATAACGCGGATGTTATGGTCGATGACGCCCATTCCATCGGCGTGTTGGGACCTAACGGCGAAGGCACCGCCGCGCATTTCGGCTTGACTGAAGGCGTTGGTTTGATTATGGGGACCTTCTCGAAGTCGCTGGCTTCAATCGGCGGTTTTATCGCTGGCGACGCGGCGGTCATAGACTTTCTCAAACACCATTCGCGGGCGTTAATATTTTCCGCCAGCCCGGCGCCGGCCTCGGTAGCCTCTGTCCAAGCCGCGTTGAAAATCATCAAACGCGAACCTGAGCGACGCGCCAAACTCTGGGCTAATACCCGGCGCTTATGGAATAATCTAAAATCAGCGGGGATTAGTTATGGACGGTCGCAGACGCCTATCGTCCCTATTCTCATCGGCGATGACCTCGATACTTTCCGCGTCTGCGCTCACCTTCAGGAGGAGGGTGTGTTTGTGAATCCGGTCGTCTCGCCGGCCGTCGGTCCCGGCGAAGCGCTCATCAGACTGGCGATTATGGCGACGCATACCTTCGACCAAATCGACTACGCCGTCGAGAAGATTAAATTAGTTTTGAAAAAGTTAGGAATCCAGAGCAAGGGATAGAAACTCTAAAACTATACATAGAGACATTATTCTTTGCGTATACTTACACATATCATCCTGAACGAAGTGAAGGATCTCGTTCCCGCTTTCCCTGACGAGATGTTTCAATGCGTTCAGCATGACACCCGTGAAGTATGCAAACTTATCTCTGAGGCTGTATGTAATATCGATTCTATGGATTTTCTTTTCGCTTTTGAATATCATGTCGGCGTAAAATAACCAGTATTAAGAGTAAAAATGTGATGATAATCAAGGCGAGATTTACATTCTCGCGCCGGCGGTCGCGCAATTCTAATTTGGTTCTTTCACGCCAGTTTGGAACAGGATAAACGGCATCGGTTTCAGCCTGTTCAAGCGGCCAAACCGGACTCCAATATCCGCCGCGCAACTGGACAACCACCGTCCGCAGACGATTTTGATTATAAAATCCTCGCACGTTCTCAAATTGAACCGGACCAAACACCGAGGACAGTTTAGTCTCTTCGAGCGTCTGTCTGAATTCCGGGCGGCTGTATAATCGGCAGCGTCTGACAGCATCCGCCAAGACCTCGACGGCGGCGTAACTTTCAGCGGCGCGATAGTCCGGCGGGCGTCCGGTTTGAGATTCATAGTATTTAACAAAGCGTCGGCGCTGCTCGGATAGACGCGAGGGCGTCCAAACTGCCGGCGCTAAGGTCCACTCGGCATCGCCTTGAGCTATGGCTATCAGGCGTCGATCTGCCAGACTGGTCGAACCAAGGATAAAAGCATAAGGTATATAATCATTCTCACGCGCCGTGCGTAAGATTTCCGCCGCGTCGGTTGTTCCGCTGAAAATCCAAACGACCGCGGGTCTCATCTGTTTTAAGCGCTCAATATAAGAACTAAAACTCCGCGCCCCCGCCGGAAAAGCCAGCCATTCCACGACGCCTGTCCAATAACTTTTAAAATCCTGTTGCAAGTCATTCACACCCTCAAGCCTAGAAGCGTCGGCGCTGTAGAGAACAGCAATTTTCCGCTCGACTCCGACAACAGTCATCGCCCAGCCTAATAATCCATCATTGTAATCCGACGACGCCGGGCATAAGCGGAACACCCAGCGACGCGGAACTTGTGTGAGCGAATCGGCGGAGGCGGCTTCGATTAAATAGGGTATTTCGTATTGTTCGGCAATGTCGGCTATCCGTCCGGCGCACAAACTTGGATAGCCGCTGGCAATGGCGAGGATGTTCGTATCTTCCGCTAACCTAACAGCCAGCGACTCAGCCGTCTCCGGCTGGCTCTGATGGTCGAAAAACAACGGTTGGGCGTCTATCCCGCCCCAATCGACGCGCTTACAAGCCAGATTGTAGGCTGCGCGTAAAACCTCACCTTCGATGGCATAACCGTTGGAGAGAGGCAGAATGATAGCGATGCGGATGGTCTGCGCGCTAATCGAACCGATTGAACATAGAAACAACCATAATATTGAAATTGCGCAGGTTTTTTTACTTGACCTCAATTCTCACCCGACGCTGTAATAACCTTCAACTACTTGATTTTAAAGACTAGAATAACCAACTCAAATACTGGTCGATGAAGTGGATGAATGCGCCCACTAGTCCCCAGTTGCGAAGTTTTTGCCACAAGCCAGGTATAGCATTCAGCACATTGAAGAGAATGGCAGTAAATATTAAAGTAGCCAGCATAATCGTCGAAAACCGCCGGAAACGTTTGAGGCTGAAGAGACCTAAACGTTCTAAATAAGCCCTAAAACGGATATCGTCCAGCCAGCGCGGGTCGAGAAACAATCCGACTATAGACCAGGCGAAGGCTAAGAACCAAGCGATTGTAACGATATAGGATGGAAAATATAGAAAGAAGGTTACAGGTTTTATCCAAAAAAGGCTGGTCAGGAGGCCGGCGACGAAGGCGAAATTAGTGGCTTTGCGGATATTGCGGATGGCAGCGCGCTCCCGCACGATGAAATCGGTGCCGTAAGGCAGACGCAGCGGCAGGTTGATTTTGACAGCCATATCGATTAATATCCCGCCCAAAACAATGCCGAAGAGCGTCATCAACATACTGTCGATGAAATAGTTCAGCAAATACCCATAGCCGAAAACCAGTTCGATGACGCCGACGAACAACAGAAAGATACCGAACCATATACTCCAAAATATCGCGCCTTTATCCTGCAAGCCTTCGATGGACGATTCGTAAAACAGAAACCATTTGGTTGGCTCCGGCAGTTTCTCACCGCAGTGCGGACATTTCCAGTTGACCGGAATTTTGGTCACATAAGTTTGGCAGGAGGTGCATTTGAGCGCCATTGTCGTTCACCTTTTTATTTGATGATTGCTTGAGTGCCTAAGTGAATAAGTTTTTAATATTAGGCATTAGGCAGGCGTATCTGCCCGCCAAATTCAAAATAAAAATATGGACGGCGGGCAGAGACGCCCGCCCTACCGTCTTTTACCTATCAAATTTACATTGACATAATCCTAGCGCTGTGTCACATATGCCCTGTCGCATATTATATTGAACATAATGAAGCATATCTTTTGGAAGCGGGGGACGAGATCCTTCACTTCGTTCAGGATGATGATATCTCACACTTGACACAAAACTAATGTTCAGTCCCAGAATTATCTATATGCCGAGAACGTTTAGAGTTCACCGCTTTAGCGTGTTTATAAAAGCAGCCTACTGCACGCTGAAGCTTTGAACTCTGAACTAGTTAATTCTGGGACTGAACATTGTATCCTCCTAAAGCATACGCCATCCCAAATCTATGCACATCGCCGAGCGCGCCTTGAGGTAGATAAGCGTAATTGAAACTGTAATTTTTCAAATCAAAACCAAAACCGAAGGACAAGCCGGCTAGGGCATCGCGGGTATTGCCGACGCGCTGGCCTTGCCCGCGGCTGTTATAGCCCAGCCTTAAATAGAACGGTTTGTCGCTGTGCTTAGGGATGATTTTAAATTCGCCACCGATGGCAAAAGCCGGGCTTAGATTACGCCCTAAGACTTCGACCTCCAATGAACCTTCGCCCGACTCGCGCCAGGCAATGACTGCATAAGATGTCAACGGCAGGTGTTCAATTTTCTTACAGCCGCCGAGGAGAAATTCGACTGGCAGCCGATATATTTGGCTGCCATAACTGTCGAATTGCCGCCCCCAATGCCTTAAAACTGCTCCCAAACGCAAGTTCTCCCAGCGCGGGTCATAAGTTAAACCCAAATCGAATGCCCAGCCGGAAGCACGCGTCTCGCCAATTTCACCCCAGATTAACCTCGCTGCCGCGCCCCATTGGATTTGTTCGACTATCTTCCCGGCTGTCCAAATCCGCAGCGAATGTTCGGCGGCGCTGAAAGAAGCGCCAGTCGGCGGACTGTTTCTTTCGATGACATCGAACGCGCCGTAGTCGTATATGTTGAGTTCGACGCCGAAATTGAGGTTTCTTAAAGGTCGATTGAATGCAATATAGCCGCTCCAAAGGTCTATCGGGTGCCGGGCATAGGAAATGACTACTGTTTGTTCTTGGCCGGCGGCGTTTGCCGGATTGACTGACTCAGCGCTCAAACGACCGGAGACTACTACCGCATCGGCTAAAGCGCCAAGTCGCGGATCCATCTGCATCGATAGCATAGGAAATGCTGCACTTCCGGCGGCGAGCAACGGTGCGCTAAGCCCAAGCGCTGCCCAAACAAGAGTAATCAACGCCGCTCTAAGGGTGGATTGGCTCGTTGGAAGGCTCAGGTGGACCTTCATCTTCCTCCTCTTCTTTCATCCATTTTTTTAACTGGCGGCGGTTGCGGATAAAGACTGCGCCAATTGCCGTCAGCGATAATAAAGCGATACCAATCCAGATGTAATTTTCGATATCCAGTAAGACGATGTTTTTATATTTCTTTTGAGCGTTTTCGAGCCAGTCGGCTTGCCAGTAATCGTATTCGAAACCGGTGGCGGCTTTGAATGCATCGGCGAATTCCTGTCCGGCTGCGATCGAGGCTATGACCGTCCGCACAGTTGTCCAGTCGAAATGGTCGATGAATGTGATGACGGCGGCGCGCGCCTCAGCATAAGCCAAATCGGCGTCGGAAGATGAGAACGACAGGACATTATCCACCCGCGGCAATCCCATCAACCTGTCAGCGGCGGCGGCGCGCCCGAGACGGGATAACGAATGCAGGCGCGTCTCGCCAGCCAATACCTGACACAAGCCTTCCTCAAACCAGCGCGGCAGTTGATGACCTTTCGTCGCCTGATGCAGCAAAATATGCGCGACTTCATGCGCCGCCATCGCATCCATTGGCGCTTCGCCGTCGATGAACGCCGGCGTCTTAAGAACTACCTGCATCTGTTGGGGGAAAGCCATCCCGCCGGACCAATGCGGCGCCCGCCCCTGCGTCAAACGGTTGAACTCGCCGCGCGTCAGCGGCAGTTCGACGCGCAATGTCCCTAGCAGCCGAGCCTCCAACAACCCTTCCATCTCCCGCAGGCGGTCTTGCAGCGCATTGTCCAAACGGCCTAAAAGCGCTTCGTCACGGCCGGCATAATAATATTGAAACGGCGGACGGTCGTAAATTTGATAGTCGGACTGCGCCCAAGTGTAACCTACAGCACTTAGAAAGACATAGACCGCGATAGATTTTAGGTCTGTAATATATTTACACTTCCATCGGATCAACATCAATGGCGACCTTGATATCGGTTTTGCTGTAATTTTCGCGAATCTCTTGCGCAATGAATTTCAAACGAACCTTGTTTTCCCGTGCTTGAGCGTCAAGCCGCGGCGGCAGTTTAAGCAGTATCCGCCGCCGGAACTGCCCTTGCAGACGCTCGATAATCGGCGCGGCTGGACCTAACGTTAGGCAATTAGTCAGCGCGGCGTCGATTTTAGCGCGCATCGCAGCAGCAACGTCCTGAACTACTCCTCTATCTCTGCTTTTGAGCCAGACGGTTATCAGCCTGCCAAACGGTGGATAACTAAGTGGCTGGCGCGAGTCGATTTCATATTTATAAAGCGCTTCATAATTATGCGCCTGCACCCAGCGCAACATAGGATGGCTGGGATTCAGCGATTGGACGATGACTTCGCCGGCGCCAGCGCGACCGGTGCGGCCGGCGGCTTGCACAAGCAGCCGGAAAGCGCGTTCCACAGCCCGAAAATCCGGCTCCAGCCATTCCAAATCCGCCGCTAATACGCCGACCAAAGTTACATTCGGAAAATCATGCCCTTTGGCGACCATCTGGGTGCCGAGCAGGATATCGAACTGCCGTTGCGCCAGCCCGGACAGGATTTTCTGCTGCGAACCGCCGACGCGGGTTGTGTCCAAGTCCATACGCGCCAGACGGGCTTGGGGGAATCTAATGTTTAACTCGCGCTCGACCCGTTGAGTTCCGACGCCGCTATAACGAACACGCTGTCCGCCGCACAGCGGGCAGAGGTCTATAGCCCGTTGCGTCCAGCCGCAGTAATGGCACTCCAACCGCTCGCCGACTCGATGATAGCGCAGGATTATATCGCAGTTTGGGCATTTGGCGACTTCGCCGCAATCCGGGCAGCGAATGCAGGTCGCAAAACCGCGCCGGTTCAGCAGCAGGATTGTCTGTTCGCCGGCAGCCAAACGTTTGTTGAGACGCGTTTGCAAGTGCGGACTGAAAATGCTGCCCTCTTGCTGACCACACCATTTGACGACCCACACGCTCGGCAGATGAACACCTTGATGCCGTTCCGGCAGTTCGAGTAATCGATAGCGTCCGGTGGATGCATTGTGAAAACTCACTACATCTGGCGTCGCTGAGCCGAGCAAAACCGTCGCATTACAAATCTGGGCGCGCTTGATTGCCGCATCGCGGCCTGAATAGCGCGGCGCCGGCTCGTCCTGCTTGTAGGAGTCATCGTGTTCCTCGTCTATGACGATTAAACCCAGGTTCTTAAGCGGCGCGAAAAGCGCCGAGCGCGGACCGACTACGACCTTAATCCTGCCATGGCTGACGGCGCTCCAGATATCGCGCCTCTCGCCGTTGGATAGTCCGCTGTGAGTGATGCCGATGTGAAGTCCGAAGCGCCGCCGCAGTCTTCCCGCCAGTTGCGGCGTCAGTGCGATTTCCGGCACTAACACTAAGACATCCCTGCCCATCTCCAACATCTTGGCTACAATCTCTAAATAGACCAAACTTTTTCCACTGCCGGTAACGCCATACAAAAGATGCGTGCGAAAAATTCCGGCTTTAAGCGAGTCTGTTACCGCGGATACAACAGTCTGCTGGGCTGGAGAAAGAACCGGCGTCAAATCGTTGGCGGTTTCTTCGAGTCCGGTTTGACTCAGGCTGAAGCGGTCAACTGGGATGCGCTCAGAGTCCAGCCAACCTTTGACTTTCAAAGAGCGCAGCGGGATACCGATTTGCTTCTGCCGGCGACTCAAATCGCTCTGCAGCGCCGAGCCGCCCATTTCTTGAATTAAATCCAGCGCCGATATTAATTTCGCAGCGCGTTTGGGCAGTTTAATCCGCGCTTCAGCGTAGGTTAAGGCATTAGTCCAACGCCAGATTAAATCGTATTTTATACCGTCCGATTTGCCTTCTTCGATATAGGTTTCGAGCCAGCCGCGCCTACGAAAACCATCGAGTAAATCGGAATAATCTTTGAAATGCCGCTTAATCTGCAGTAAGGTCATCGGCAATCGATACAACGCCCGCCATAAGTCGGCCGCGCATCCGCTCTCCTGCTCCATCCAAGCCACTTCCCGACCAACGGATGAAAGACGATATTTAAGCCGGCCGTAGGCTTTTAATCCAACGGGTATCGCCGCTGCCAAAGTCTCACCCCACTCGCACAAATAATACTCCGCCATCCACCGCGTAAGTTCCAATAAATCAAACGCTAAGAGCGGTTTCGGGTCTATAATTGAACTTATCGCCTTATAATGTGGTTTATCCTCGCCGTGCTTCAAATCGACCACAAACCCGATGCGCGAGCGGTTTCTGAACGGCGCCTTAACCCGGCTGCCGGGCGATTCTAATTCCAAATCCAGCGGCACGCGATAGGTGAATGGTCCAAACGGCGTATCGAAGAATACAACCTCGGCTAATCTGACGAATTTACCTTGCGCATTTAGACTGTCAATCATCTTCGTTAGCGCGCTTCCGGTTTTTCGCAAATATACAAAACCGACGCGCCGCCAATTAATCTTCTAAATGTAACATTAGTAAATCCAATTACTTGCAATTCGGTTTGGATAATCTCCGGCTGCGGAAAATTGTGGATAGTTTCAGCCAGGTAGGCATAAGCGCCGTAGTCTCCGGAAAGTAATCCGCCAAGCCAATGGATGCCAAAGCGTATATATAAGTTGATGAATAAATTGAAAATTCCTGCTCGCAGAGGGGAAAATTCGGTTATCACACAGTGTCCGCCGGGCTTAAGAATCGTGAAAATCTGTTCGAATGCGCTCTGGCGATTAGAGAAATTTCGCAACGCCCAAGCAGACATCGCGCAGTCAACACGACTTGCTTTTAACGGAATGCTCTCAGCCGCGGCGCGCAGCCGATGGAAAGGCTGGCGCGCCTTAAGCAACATCACGGCCTCTGGATCCAATCCAATTTTACTCACCGAACAATTGTCTATTAATTCCAATAAATCCCCTGCCCCGCAGCCGATATCTAATACCTTCCCACCATTTTTAATTTCCAAAGCCTTTATCACCTGTCGGCGCCAGACTTTCACCAGCCCTAAACTCATAAGAAAATTGACGCGTTCATATACATCTGATATGCGCTCAAAAGGTTGGGAATTCAAATTCAAACGACTGTTGACTAACAATAATAATAATGATGATGATGATGATGATGATGATGATGATGATTTAACATCAATATCGATGTCAATA
>VGIO01000009.1 GCA_016867855.1 Calditrichota bacterium | reverse complement strand
CTGCAAGGGCAGTTTATGTTCCCGCGTCCCGGTAATCATACCGCCGGTTGTGTGGACTTCGGCCGATATCGTTATTTCGTCGAATGTATTAACCGAGTGATAGATCAAATCCGCAAAAGCGACGCCAGGGATTGAATTCCAGGCACGGCTGCGATTGCCGGTGAGACCCGCCGAAATAGTGGCTATTTGTGGGTCGACCGTGAATACAACCGGAATATTGTTCGCGACCGGATTGCGATGGATATCCCACACACGCGCTGAGACTTCGCAGATCCAAGCCCCGCCGCCGGCATTCACGGCTTTGTCGTTCACATCGACATCTAATTGAAACGGCGGACCGCTGATGACCGCCACTGGGGAGGCTGTTACGGATACTGTATCCCGCCGGTTATTATCCCGCCAGGTATAGACCCGGACTAATTTTGCGCCGATTTGCGTTCCGGCATTCAGCCCGGCTCTTGCTATCCCCTCGACAGTTCGCGTCGAATCGCGCTGTCCGTGACCGTCGATTTGGCCGCCTTGCGGCAGCGGCGGCTCGCGCAGCAAGTCAATTATAACAGTTTTTTCTTCATCGACCGGTTCGCCGATGGCGTTCAGCACTTCGGCAGTCAACGCGGATGTCTCTGTCCCGCCGACGCCGCGAACCGATATCAACGGCGGCGCCGCCGTCAGGCGTATCGAGACCGGCATCCCGGCATCTACTACACAGACGCGGACATCGTCTTCGACCGGCAGTTTATCGACGGTCGGCATAGAAGCCGTAATTTTCACCATCCCCAGAGTTCGGTCGGGCAAGAAGAGCGTTGCCGCCCGTCCGTTATCGTCGGTGAACGCCGTCGAAGCGATTGTGCCAAAATTAGCGGTGAAATTGACCGGGACGCCACGACCGACTGGATGGCCGGATTGGTCGATGAGGGTGGCGGTGATGGTAGAGTAAGATGAAGGATTATCGGATATCGTATCCGGTTCGGCGGTCAGCGACAGACGATAGACCGTGTCGATAGGGACTGTCGGACCGTTTTCTCTTTGGCAGCCGATGAATATGCCGGCAAGCAGCGCTGAGGCTAATAGAACTCTAAACATAAAACCTCCAGACATAAATTGTAAATTGTAAATTGAGGACGGGTTGAAAATCAATTTACAATTTTATATGCATTTTCTTTTTTAGAGCGGCTGACGGGGCTCGAACCCGCAACTTTCAGCTTGGGAAGCTGACACGCTACCATTGCGTTACAGCCGCATATAGGTGCGAGGTGCGAGGCGCAAGGTAGTTCATTAATGTCATATTCGCACCTCGCACCTATCAATTTACAATTTGCGCTTAGCATTGTCAAGTCTTCAACTCCACAATCGTCACACCGTAATCACCTTCCCCATATTCGCCGAAACGATAAGATTTGACTAATGAGTGGTTTTTTAGAAATTTCTGAATATTGCGCGACAGGATGCCCATCCCTTTGCCGTGAATGATGCCTAATTTGCTGCGGCCTGACATATAACCGTCGTAGAGGTATTTATCGACTCGCTGTAAAGCCTCCGGGCCATCCAAGCCGCGCACATCGAGTTCGAAGGGAACTTCCGGCAATGTGTGGTAACGGCTGACTGGCGGCGCATCGGTCGGCGGCTCGACAACCTTCACCCGCGGGCGCGTTACCCATAACTGCACACCGCCGACGGCGACGCATAGCCGCTCGCCGCGGGCGCTAAGCGCCGTAACCTGCCCGACCGCGGAGTCGTCGATTTTCACCCAAACGCCGACGACCGGATCCTTGGGCTTATCTACTTCTATCACCGGCGTCCGGTTAGGCGGTTGCGGCACATCGACTACCGGCAAGCCCAGCCCTAACTTGGCTTCGCTGCGCAGCCTCTCAAGTTCGCTGTGGGCTTTCTTGATAGTCAATTTATCGGCGTTCTTCTCACGTAGTTCTTTGACTGTTGCTTCGATAGTCTTGCGTGCAGCTTTAAGCAACTCCTCCAATTCCTGCGCCGAGCGCTGTTTGATTTCCCGCTCACGCATCTGCAGCCGTTCCAACTTCTGCCGGTAAGACTCCTCTTGCGCGGCGAGGAGTTCCTTCTGCTTGCGTTCATCGATGAGCAGCGCGTCATAACGGCTGATTTTTTCGCTGAGCGAAGCGACCATATCTTCCAGCGCGGTTCGTTCGCCGCCGAGCAGTTCACGGGCGCGGGCTACAATCACATCGGCCAGCCCGGCGCGGCGAGCGATGTCGAGGGCATAACTTGAGCCGGGGATGTGCGGTTTGAAGCGATAGGTCGGACGAAAGGTGTCGCGGTCGAACTCCATCGAGCCGTTGGCGCAGCCGGTCGTCGAATGCGCAAAGGCTTTTAGAGCGCTGTGGTGCGTTGTAACGATGGTTGGACAGCGCCGCGCCGTCAACTGCTCCAGCGCCGCGATGGACAGCGAAGCGCCTTCCTGCGGGTCAGTGCCGGCGCCAATTTCGTCGATGAGGACTAAGGTGTGAGGATTGGCTTTCTCAAGGATTTCTTTCAAGCGCGCGGCGTGGGCGGTGAAGGTCGAAAGGTCGTCCTGTATCGATTGCTGGTCGCCTATGTCGGCCATAATAGCCTCGAACTGCGGCAGTTCGGTCCCGGGCAGCGCGGGCACAGGCAGCCCGGACGCCGCCATTAAACACAACAGCCCGACGCACTTCAACGCTACCGACTTTCCGCCAGCGTTGGGCCCGGAGATGACCAAGGTATGATAATCCGCGCCCAATTCCAGCGTCAAAGGCACAACCTCGCGTCCCTCTGTTAAAGCCAGCAGCGGATGTCGGCCTGAAAGGATATTAATCGCGCCGTCTTCGACGATGACCGGCTTGACGGCGTCGAGTTTCTCGGCGAAGCGCGCCTTTGCCCATAGGCAGTCCAGCGCAATCATTGCCCGCAGGTTCGCCCAAATCTGCTCGATATGGCTGCGCGCCAGCGCCGTCAATTCACGTAAAATCCTACGCACTTCGACCTGCTCGGCGAGTTCCAGCATCCGCAGTTCATTGCCGGCTTCGACCAGCGAAGTCGGCTCGACGAACAACGTGCCGCCGGTCGCCGAACGGTCGTGAACGATGCCCTTGATTTTGCCCATCGCATCCGAGCGCACCGGCAGCACGAACCGCCCGTCGCGCAATGTGGCTGATTCTTCGCGTAGAACACCCTGTTTGCTGAGTTTAGCGGCTATTGCCGACAGGCGCGCGCGCAACGCATCCGTCGCTTCCGCGATGGCTTTGCGCAGGCGGTTGAGTTCCGGCGAGGCGGAATCTTTGACGGCGCCTTCCGGCGAAACCACCCGCTCAATAGCCGTTTCCAATTCCGGCAGCGGTCTTAAACCAATGAGCAGTTGATAGACCAGCGGTATTCGCGTGCGTTCACGGTCGAGCATCTTACGAACAAAGGCAAACACCCGCAGGTTTTTAAGGACAGCGAGCAGTTCGTCGGCCTCTAATAGGCTGCCGGATACAGAAGCCTTCTTGAGCAGCGGCTGGACATCCGTAACGCCGCCGCCGGGATAAGAACCCCCGCGCTGCAGAAAGCCGCGGATTTCTTCAACTCGATTTAGTTCGCTTTGGACTTCGCCAAGCGAGCCTAAAGGTTTAAGGTGGGTTAAAATTTCACGCGCTTGCCCGCTGTCGGCATACTGCGCCAAGACCTGGCGCAGGCGGTCGAATTCGAGCGAAGTCAAACTGCGGTCATCCATTGAATTTAGTTCAGCGGACAACGGTTGTGGAATTAAAGGGCGGGATTTTCGCCTGTGCGGCGGCGCTTTTTGAGAGGATGGATTGGTAGCGCTTGATTATCGGCTTGGATATTATTATCGAATAATCCAGCACCGGCGCGCCCGGCCGGGCGTTCTCCAACTTCGCATAGAACGGCGTCATTGCAACGAGCATCAGGATAAAGGCGATGACTAATCCGCCTTGGATGAATCCCATCGCGATGCCGCCGAGTCGGTTTAAAATTTTTAAAGGTCCGTGGACGAGTATTTTTTGAATCAACCAACCGATAATTTTAACCATAAAGAATGCGACGACAGCGATGAAGACAGCGCATATCGGCAGCCGAATGAACAGCGGGGCTTTGGCTGGCAGTAAATTCGCCAGCGCCGGCGAGAAACTGCGCCCGGCGAAAATGCCGATAATAACGCCGGCAATTTCGAAGACTTCGCATATAAAGCCCTTGAAATAACCGGCAATGGCAAAGCCCAAAATGACGAAGACGATGATTAGATCATAAACGGTCATAATGCTTCATCGCCATTTGAAAGTGTAATGGGAAAGTGTAATGCGCATAGTTACCAGTCATCCAGTCTTATAATAATTCCTCATAATTTGCAACTTACAACTTACAATTTTCAACTTACTATCGCATTGGCAGCATACTGAGACGGTTCAGTTTGCGGATTTTGCGGCGCGCCGTGGCGGACTTGCGCTTGCGGGCTTCGGACGGCTTGACAAAACGCTGATGTTTGCGAATTTCAGCCATTAAGCCGCATTTTTCGCAGGATTTGGTAAAACGCTTGAAGGCTCGCTCGAACGGCTCGCCCTCGCGGATTTTGACATGGGGCATTATATTCCTTAAATGATGATGGTGAACAGGGTTGAATTGGGGATGTTAAAAAGTTGAAATCTGTTAAAAGAAGCCAAATGGATGCTGGCGTCCACCGCCGACTGTTTTCGACAGGCCCAAATTTTCGCTATCCTATTTTCTAATGAACTGTAAATATGAGTTTTTTCGTCAGGGTGGACGCCCTCGTCTGCCGTTTGTTGAGATTATCGGCGCACGGGGGCGTGAGCCTTGCCAGTTTAGGCATTTTCTCGAATTATTCCTTAAACTTAAAATTTAAGTTTTATAATTCAGCAGGTCAAGAATTAATTACTCACTTCGTCAACTGAATTGGAAAAACACCATTATAACTCATCGTCGTAATCTTGACCAAATAGACTCCACTCGGCGCCGAACCTAAATTATAACTAAACTGATGTCGTCCCGCTGGAAAGAAACCTTCGCTCGTGTGGTCGATGAGCCGGCCTTCGGCCGATAAAATCTCCAGTCTTATGAATCCAGCGGATTTAAGCGCGACATTCAGACAAACTAAGCCATTAGTCGGATTGGGAAATACGCTTATGCCGTGAACATTCGGCCATCTATCCGACAGCGGCGCCGGCTGACGACCAGGCAATAAATGCAGCCGAAAAGTTGACCAAGCCTGTCGCTTAAGCAGTGTATCCGATGCAGCGACCGTCCATTCAATAGTTCCGGTGAAGCGGTCGTCGAGGAAGACCGCCCAGGAGGAGAGAGTAGTATCAGTTAAGTTTTGCCAGCAGATAGTGTCGCCGTGTGGCGATATGATAAATAGCGAATATTTAACCGCATCGCCGTCAGGGTCGGTAGAACTTTGCCAGACGAACAACGAATCGCCGCGGTCGGGCCATAGTGTATCGTCATCGACCGGCGCGATTAAATCGAATGCGCCGGGTGGGTCAGGAACAGGATTCACCGTAACTATAAAAGTGTCGGCTAATACGACCGTGTCGCCGAGCGACGCGCTTAAAAAGAAAGTCGATACGCCGTTCCAATTCGTCCGCGGTCGGACGAACAATTCACGGTTGCGGGCTAGTCGATAGGTGAAGCCGAGTCCGCCGGATACATTGTAGTTCGTTTCAGCGTAAGAAGAGATGAACACCGTATCCAGGTCGGCGACCAGCCGTTCGGCAGCGTCTTCGTCCATACTAAAATCTGCCACTGGAGAGCCGAAGCGGAAGACCGGCGAAACCGTGGCGATAATTCTAAAACTGATTTCAGCCGGGTCCCAAACATTCGTTATAGATGTAACCGTCGTCGAATTAGCGCGTATTTCTTCGGCAGTAAAAATAACCTGAACCTGTCGATTGGTGCCGGCGGCTAGATTGAAGCGCGCCGGATTGAGCCTGAAATAAGCGTTCTGCGAGACCAGGCTGTCAACAACTAACTGTGCCGCGCCGCGATTGCGGATGGTAATGTTGAAATTGTAAGTATTACCCCAATACAATTCGCCTAAAAAGCGATTCATATCGATGACCGTCCAGTCGCCCTGTTGCGGGACCTGCCATTCAGCCGCAATGCGTGGAAAATCGTCTTTATGCCCGGCGACAGGAACCGTCCATTCCGGACGGTTAGGGTCGTTAGAGGTGAAGAAAAAATCTGCAAAGTAATGTCCGTTCTCAAGATTTCGTCCGTTCATTAGCACGATGCTCGTCACCCATTGCCCAGGCGCGACCCGACCCTGTAAGGCAGTTGCCGTAATCCAACCGCTGTCGGCAGGTTCGCCGAGGATGCGAATCTCCATCCGCCAAGTCAGATCCTCGTCGCCCTCAGCATTGCTGATGCGTAAGGTGTCGCGCGTTTGTCCCATCCCGCGGATATCGTTTTCAATATAGCGCGGATAAACGCGAAAATGTGGCGCCGCCTCGAGTCGGACGACAAGACTGAGGCTCAACAGCATACTGCCGACGATTATTAAAGGTCGATAACGCAATAGGGGAATGATTTTTCGATGGGCAAAGGCGTTCGGTTTAACTTTCAGCAACATAATCCCTGTTCCTATTTACGCCTGTTTTGCGCTTGTTTCAGCAGAGAACTATTCGGGAACATTACAATTTTTGCCGACTGGCGCGGTATCTCCAGCATTTGGGCGAAACCTAATTCAAAGTCCTCCAACCCGATGATATTGGTTATAATCGGCGCGAGGTTGAGCCGGTCGGAAGCCAGCAGATTACGCACGCGATACCAGGTGTCGAACATCCGCCGGCCATTGATGCCGTATATGCGCGCGCCTTTGAATACAATGCCGTTGTTATAATCGAGGGCTAAGTTCGACTCGGACATCACACCGAAAGCCGAGAAGCGTCCGCCTTTGCGCAGCATTTTAAAGCCTTCGGCAGCAGCTTGCGGCGCGCCGGACATTTCCAATACAATATCCGCGCCGAATCCGCCGGTATGTTCGCGCACTATAGCCACGCGGTCGAGCGCTTGGTCGCCAGCGTTCAACACATAATCCGCGCCGACCTGTTTGGCAATGTCAAGGCAATGGTCGAAGAGTCCGGTGACGAATATTTTCGCCACCCCGACGGCTCGCGCAACCGCTACCGCCATCAAACCGATAGGCCCATCTCCGAGGATGACGGCCGTCGTTCCGGCGACATCACCATCTTCGCCGAGCAGGCAGTAGGTCGCATTGCCGAGCGGCTCCTGAATCGACGCATATTCCGGAGGGATGCCCGGGGCATTGATCCAGCATACGACTTCCGGCACGGTCAAATATTCCGCAAAACTGCCGTCGCGATCAACGCCGACGATTTTCATATTCTCACCGATATGCATCTGCCCGAGCAGCGTTTGCAAATCGGAAGGCTCGGGAATATGCGTTTCGACCGAGACATAATCGCCAACTTTGATGCGCTTGACATTCCTGCCAACTTCGACTACATCGCCGGCGACCTCGTGACCGAGAACTTGCGGCAGCCGCGCCGCGCCGATGCGCGTCTGCGACCAATTATCCCATTTGTAAATATGAACATCGGTGCCGCAAATCGATGTCGCCTGAACTTTTATCAGCGCCTCGTCTGCAGCCGGAACGGAAATATCGACTTCCCGCAGTTCCGCGCCTGGCTGCGGTTTCGTCTTGACGACTGCGCGCATTTTATTGGACATAGAGGGAATTATTGTTATATATTGCGTCGGAAGTAACTTCACATTTTGAAAAGTTTTATACTGCCCCCTGCGTAGGCAGGGGGAAGTATCGCGTCTGGACTAGAGGATTCTTCACTTCATTCAGAACGCCTCTTCAGCGTATTGATATTTAAATATCTATTAAAAAGATAGTTAGAATAATTAAAATGTATAACTCTGACCCTCGATGGCTAAATCGCAACCGATATCTAAATCGCGGCGGCTTAGATATTCGCGCGCGGCTTGCAGTAAATCCCAGCAACTCTGGTCGTCGCGCTCAGGGTCGTGATGGGTGAGGATGATATGTTTGACGCCGGCGCCGGCGGCGATGTCGGCGATTTCAGTGTAGGTCGAATGTCCCCAGCCGCGGTGAGTGGCAATCTCTTCCGGTAAAAACTGCGCATCGTGAATCAGAATATTGCAGCCGCGGCAGAATTCGATTAGTTCGACGGTAGTGTTGCCGCCTTTATATTCCAATCCGATTTCATTGTCGGTTATAAAAGCCATAGAATGGTTGTTCTTGTCGAAGCGGTAGCCGAAGCCGTTGCCGGGATGATTAAGGTTGATTTGCCGGATGCGGATTTTGCCGATTCTCATCACATTCGGCATTTCGTCGAAAAATTTTATATAGGCCCGGAAGTCGTCCATATTGACCGGAAAGTAGCGGTTGTCATGGCGCTCGAAAATGTCGCGCTGCAGAACTTCCTGTGCCATATGATTGCCATAGACATCTAATTTGAATTTGGAACTGTAGGCAGGGGCGAAAAATGTGAAACCTGCGAGATGGTCCCAATGTGAGTGCGTCAACAGGAGGGTAATGGGTTCGGGATTAGTTTCTTTGAGCAATTTTAGACCGAGCGCTCGGATGCCGGTTCCGGCATCGACGATGATGCGCGTCGCGCCTTCGGTATCGATTTCCAAGCAGGTGGTATTGCCGCCGACGGCTACTGTATGCGGACCTGGCGCTGGTATTGAGCCGCGCGTGCCCCAGAATGTGAACTTCATCGAAATCTCGATTTATAGCGCCGTTCACAGCGCATATTTTACTGGTTCAAAATCAGGATTCAGATTTCCTGAAAATAAATCCTCGCGCCGACTTGAAGGCTTAAAATACGGTCGGCGCGTCGACCTTTGGCTGCGATCTCTATATTACCGTCGCTGCTCGTCAGCCATATCAGCCGGTTCGGTTCAATGGCTTGGTAATTTTCACCCTTATGAATTCGATGGTAACGGTCGATTAAAATATCGCCGCTTAAATTCCCCGGTATATCGGTAATGATGTTGCCAAACCGGTCTATATAGACGACTTCGCCGAACCAGAGTCCTTTGAACGACACTGGCGAGCGTAGCGGAAAGGTCGCTTTTAACTGCCCGGGAATACCCACTTCTTCAAATTTCACACCGCTTGCTAACCGTCCGGCAACCGGACCGAATAAATCCCGCCCGTGAAAAGTCGTCGAAATAACATCTTCTTCCGCATCCTTCGCGCTTATGATACGCACTTGACAATCCATAATCCAATCTATACCACGCGTAAAAAGCCCATTATCAGGACCTACTAAAATCTTCGCTTGGGTTTTTATTATCACCGCCTGTCTTGCGCTTCCCACGCCGGGGTCAACTATCCCAATGATAACCGCTCTATCAGGCAGCGTTTTCACCGCCCGTTGAACTAAATATGCCGCCGAGCGAATATCGCCGGCTGTAACATTATGCGAAATATCTATAATCTTAACTTCAGGACACACTTTATATATTGCAAGTTTCAATTCGGCAACATAACCGTCATTCAGCCCGAAGTCTGTGATTAACGCCACAATCGGCGGAATTGGACGAATCAATTTCGACATCTTGACTTGACTCGCTGTTGAGACTGAGTTCAGTCGCATTAGTTATTTCCGACGCAATGAGTTCCGGCGAGGCGTTGGTATTTGTCAGAGACGCTTGTTCCTTTACGGATTTCGGCATCGGGCGAAACAATGATAAAAGCATTATTATCGTTATACCGACCGACACCGCTGAGTCGGCTATGTTGAAGACCGGGAAGCGGTTCATAATAAAGTTCGGCATATCCACGCTGAAATAATCAATAACCTCGCCGATGCGCACCCGGTCGATAAGATTGCCGATGGCGCCGCCCATTATCAACGCCAAAGGGAAGCCGTATAGAAGCGGAATGTCCGTTTTGCGCCATAGATAATATCCCAAACCTACGGCGGCTATGAAGGCGATGACCGCCAGAACTATCGACGGCAGCAGTTTCATTCCAAAGGCTGAACCGGAATTATAGACCAGTATCAGCCAGATAAAATCGTTGTCGAAAGGACGAATGATTTTGCCATCGCCAAGCGCCTTGACAGCCAGGATTTTGGTCGTCTGGTCGAGTAAGATAATCACGCTGGCGAGCAAAAAATAGAGCAACCGTCGGACAATCATTAGGTTGCGCGTCGCTGCTCTTCCTTAATCTTGCAGGCAGTGCATAAGCGGGCGGTGGGAACGAGTTCGAGCCGCTTTTTCTGAATTGGCTGACCGCAGTCGGTGCAGATGCCGTAAATGCCTTCTTTAATCATATCTAGCGCACGGTTCAGGTATTTGAGATACCGACCTTCGCGCGAGGCCAGCAGAAAGGCTTTCTCACGCTCCTGCGCGTCCGTGCCTTGGTCCGCCATATGCAGTGTATAAGTAGAGTTGTCGCCGGAATACTCCTGCACGGTATTGCAGGATGCCTCCGTCAACAAACCCAACTGGCGAAGGATTTTATTGCTTCGTTCAATAATGAGATTGCGGAAATACTCGGCGTCGGACGGCGAAAAACGTTCAACATCCACTTCCGGCGAGACCCTCGGTTGAACGGCAGTTTTACGGCCCATCGGTTGACTTCGTTTCTTCCTTGATAATTCTAACATAGGCAGGATGTTCTCCGACCTTTACTTCTTGAAATTGATTAGTATAACTTTTCGTTTGAATAATGTCAAGCGCTAAAGTCTCAGCGCAGATGTAAGTTTTATGTTTTGCGAATGCGCGGGTTACCAGCGCCTCAGGCGTGGCATCGAAGTATTCGATGCGGATGCGCTGGGTGACTTCCAAATCGGCTTCCCGCCGCAGGTTCTGAATGTGATGCACAAATTCGCGCGCTAAGCCCTCTTTGAGCAGGGCGTCGTCGACGCGATGTTCGATGGCGACGGTGACGCCATTTTCGCTGCGCACCCAATAGCCGGGCGCAGCCTCCTGCGTCAGCGTTACTTCATCGCGCCTAATAACTTCGCCGTTAATGACGACCTGCCCGCTTTCGGCAAGTTGTTTGACTTCATTCGGAGCTAGTGCGGCGATAGTCTCAATCATTGCTTTGGCTTTAGCCCCGAAGCGCGGTCCAAGCGCCTTCCATTCGCCTTTGGCGCGCCAGATGAATAATTCCTCAGCGCTATAGGCAAAGCGCAGACGTTTGATGTTCAGTTCATCGAGGATTACATCCTGGTAAGGCTCCATCAGGCTCTTTATCACCCCGGCGACGACCATTTCCGGCAGAGGCTGCCGGACGCGCGTGCCACCTTCAGCCCGCAGCGAACGCGCTAAAGTAATCACTTCGCGCACCGCTGCCATAGCCGACTCCAGCGTCTCGTCGCGCCATTCAGGATGAGAAACAGGCCAACTTGCCAGATGCACCGAATCGAAACTATTAATATAATATGCTTTTTCTAAATTTTGATATATCGCTTCGCTCAGAAACGGTAAAAACGGCGCTAAAATGCGATTCGTGGTCATTAAAACGGTATAGAGCGTCTGATAAGCGGCTTTTTTATCGCGGTCGTCTTCTGATTTCCAAAATCTCCGCCTTGAGCGTCGGATATACCAATTGGTTAGTTCATCGATAAATTGTCCGATATTGGCTGCTGCCAAAGCCGCATCGTAGCCTTCGAGAGC
Source organism: Calditrichota bacterium (assembly GCA_016867855.1). Classification (GTDB taxonomy): domain Bacteria; phylum Electryoneota; class AABM5-125-24; order Hatepunaeales; family Hatepunaeaceae; genus VGIO01. Next base: position 22,732 of record VGIO01000009.1, on the reverse strand, counting down.
ATTAGTAACCGACATCTTCAACCATTCCAGCCTAGATAGTATCCATTTATCTAACAAGTTATTATTAGCCTTAGCATTATTATCGGCTTTAGGCTTTAGGCTGTGAGCTTTTGGTTTTTCATCATCACTATTAGCATCAGCATCATTTGGCTTCCAGCCATCTACGCGCGCATAAGTGACGAAGAACGAATACGCGTTCCAGTAGGGGATGATGACCTGGCGGAGGCCTTCGGCTAATTCCTCTTCGTCGAAGCGCCTCGCGGTCCAAGGATTGATGCAGTAGAAGTTCCAGCGCACGGCGTCGGCGCCGTATTTATCGCACAGCCCGATAGGGTCAACCACATTGCCGCGCGATTTGGACATCTTGCGTCCTTCGACATCGCTGATGAGTTCGGTGCAGATGCAGTTTTTATATGATGTCTGATTTTTCAACATCACTGAAGTTGCCAACATCGTATAGAACCACCCTCTGGTCTGGTCGATGGCTTCGCAGATGAAGTCAGCGGGGAACTGCTTCTCAAAGATTTCCTTTGAACCATCTTTGGCAGGATAGCCCCATTGTCCCCAAGGCATAATGCCTGCGTTGAACCAGGAGTCGAGGACTTCCGGGACGCGTTTTAGAGTGCCGGAACAGGTTTGACCATACTTTACTGTGCCTATTTCAATTAATGTTTTTAATAATTTCTGATCTGATTTCTTGCCAAATCCTGGGCATTTTAAATTGAGATTATCAATGTAAGGTTTATGTGGATCAAAATTATCTGGGAGAGGTTCCCCTAAATACTCCTCGAGCTCATCCAAACTTTCAATAACAAAAACCTGAACGCATTTATCACAACGCCAAATCGGCAGTGGCGACCCCCAATAGCGGTTGCGCGAGATATTCCAGTCAACATTGTTCTCCAGCCAGTTGCCGAATCGCCCGTCTTTGATGTGTGCAGGATACCAGTTGATATCTTTATTTGCTTGCAGCATCTGCTCTTTGAATGCAGTGGTGCGGATGAACCAGCCGCTCATCGCAAAATACATCAGCGGTGTGTCGCAGCGATAGCAATGCGGGTAAGAGTGGGTGATTTTCTCCTTGCCGAGAAGCAAGCTGCGGGAATTGAGGTCTTTTAGGATTTCTACATCGAGTTTCTTATCACCTCGCTCATCTCGTTCATAAAATGATTTACCGACAAATGGATTAAGCTCTTTATCAGAGTTGTCCTTGATCGACACTACTTTTCCATCAAGGTCAACATTCTGCACTCTCGGTAGAATGTTGTCCCGGATAAGGTTAAGGTCTTCTTGACCATATAGTGCCAGATGAACAATACCCGAGCCATCTTTGGCTGTGACATAATTATCAACAATAACTTGGAATGGAGGGCGATATCCAGATGAACCCGAATAATGCGAAACAAAACTACTACGACCAATCTCCCCCATTCGCTCCTCATAATGTGCCCTCAATACAGCATCTTTACCATACGGTTCATATTGCCAGTCTTCCCATAACGATTCGTAGCGCCAACCTCGCATATCTTTACCATAGTGACGAATGTATTCTCTAGTGTTGCCTAATATATTTCTAAGCGCTTCAACTCTATCCAAAGCAATGATATATCGCTCGCCATGCTCAGTCTCTAAGGTTACATACACTAAATCCGGATTAACAGCAATTGCCACATTACTCAGCAGCGTCCAAGGCGTTGTTGTCCATGCCACAAAGTAGGTGCGATACATTCCATAAACAGGAAATTTCACATACAGCGACCAATCCTTCACATCTTTATAGCCTTGTGCAGTCTCATGCTGGGATAGGCTCGTACCGCAGCGGGCGCAGTAGGGCATAATGCGGCGGTCTTGATACAGCAGCCCCTTCTCCCAGGCCTGTTTCAGCACATACCAGTCGGTCTGGATGTAGTCTTTGGTCAGGGTGGCGTAGTAGTCGGTGGTGTCGAGGAAGCGGCCGATGCGGCGGATGGCTTCGGTCCAGGCGTCTTTGTAGCGATAGACGGTCGAGCGGCAGTATTCGATATACTTTTCGACGCCGTAGGCTTCGATGTCGCGCTTGGATTTGAAGCCGAGTTCCTTTTCGGCGGTCAGTTCGACGGGCAGCCCGTGGGTGTCCCAGCCGGCTTTGCGCAGCACGCGATAGCCCTGCATCGTCTTGAAGCGCGGCCAGAGGTCTTTCAGCGCGGATTGCATCATATGCCCGATGTGCGGCTTGCCGTTGGTGCCGGGAGGCCCGTCGTAAGCCACAAAGTCCGGGCAGCCCTCCCGCTCGGTCATTGTGCGCTGGAAGATGTTGCGCTCGTCCCATAGTTTCAGGACAGCGTTGTCGAGCGCGGGGAAGTCCACCTTCGGCGCGACCGGCGCCGGTCCTGCGCCGGGCGTGGAGGGCCAAAGGTTATGTGATTCGGTGTTAATTGTTCAATCTTAAGTTAAAAGTGTTGTGTATTCAGTTTTGTATTCTGGCTTTTACTCTCTGTTGATAAAGCCTCTCGGTGAAACCGCCTTCGGAGATGAAGGTTTTGGATTGGGCGGCTAACTGCCTGTCCAATAAAAAGCAGGCTACATTAATCAGGGCGATTGCGGCATTGGCAGCGCATTCTTCGACTGAGGGAGTGGGCAAAGTGGACGCAATGGACCCAGTGGATGCGGTTAACACCCGTTGTGCCTGTCCACTTGGTCCACTGCGTCCATTATGTCCACTGCGTCCACTCCATCCGCTCACCTGTTTCACCCACTTTGCTACATCATCCGCTGTCTGAGGTCTTCTGTCGATGAGGCTCTGCCGTCTCGCATCGTCCCTCTCCCAAATCTCCAGCCCCCTCTGCCTTAAGAAATCCTCGTAATCCAGCCTGAGTTCTTCCATACTTGCCCGTGCCACATTAGTCAGTTTCAGTTCACTCTTGCGCGATGTCCCCGACGCCTGGCTGCCCTCGGCGATATTCTGCACGCCTGACCGCGCGGCTTGCACCATCTGGTCGTGCGTCCGGCTCTTCCTTTCGATAAACTGCCCGCAAAACCGCACCGTCACATCATACACAACCCGCGCCAACTGAAAACTCTTTAAATGCCGATACCCGCCGTGCTTGGGGATTAGAGGTTCTTTGTCCATTTTATCCACTTTGTCCATATTGTCCATCTTATTATTTTGTTATCAAAATGATTTTCTACCCCGCTATCTTCAGCGGCACATTTTCTACCATAAGCGCCGGCAGAATCCCTCCACCCAGCACCTCCTTGGCGTCCAGCACCTCGATGCCGACTAAGACCTCGCCCTCGCCGATGTTCAGAGCAATTTCTTCGTTGAGCCGGACTGTTCGGCACTGATGCTCGCCCTCGACCAAGCGGATGTAGAGGGCGTCAACCTCTTTGTCATAACTGATTCGCATTGTGGTTTTCCTTTTAAAAGAAATAGGTGTAAACGGTTACGACTACTATTTCTGTATCTTCTTCAACGATGACCGGCGCGACTTGCTTCATTGCATAAAACCCTCCTTTCCACTCTCTTTCATAGGGGAAGTTGAAACGGCACAGCCAACGCCCTTTCTTTGCCGGTTCGCGCGAGCCTTGAGTAATGGCAACTCTGACTTCGTCTTCGGTTGCGCCTCGTTCATGGCATTGCTCTAAGGCGTGATTCGATATTCGAATCGGTTTCATAAGATTTTATTTATGGGAACGGATAATGCTATTATTATAATGTTCTTTCTCTATCTCAGTAAGTAAAAAGTATCTCTTTATCTCAATCGCCGCCTCCCCCACCCCCATACTTCCCGCATACGGATCCAGCACCACCTCGCCCTCTTCCGACGACACTTCGATGAACTTCTGCAAGATTTCCACTGGTTTGGTCGTGCCGTGATTGTGGCGGTAGTTGGAGACCTTGCGGGCGTCGAAGATGTTGGATGGGCGTTTGCCGTTCAGCCGCCTCCCCCTCTCCCCCTTGCACCCAAAAATCACAAACTCATGCTGCGGGGCGTAGTTGCCCTTCAAATCCCCCGAACCGTGATTGTTCTTCACCCAGACCAGACAATTCTTATAAGTCAAATAATGGCAAGGCTCTTTTGTTCCATTTTCCATCTTCCATTTTCCCTTCTGTCTCTGCATCTCCCCCACAATCGTCGGGAAGGTCAGATGGTCGCACCAGCAGTAGAAATGCGCACCCGGCTTCAACACCCGCGCCGACTGTTCGACGAAGAACGGCAGGTCGAAGTCGGACTGCAGGATTTTCTTGACCTTCTCGTGCTTCACCGGCCGGTTGGACTGGTAGTCCTTGTAGGGCGGGTCGGTGATGATGAGGTCGATGCAATCGTCCGGCAGCGCTTCGAACACTAACCGGTTGTCGCAGTTGAACACCCAGCCGCCAGGTAACCGCTCGTGACGTGCGTCGATGTTTTCCAGAATGGAATTAAGATGTTCGTCGAACATTATTAAAGTTTTCGGAAAACCAAAGAACAATTTATCCTAATTGGCACCTGCTACCCGGACTGTCAGCAAATCACGCAAATCTATACGCTTGGAAGCATCGAGAATTTCCATCCCGACAATTTTATCGTCGGCATCGATATCGAATACGATGTCTTCGTCGAAACGCTCATTGCGGACCGGTTTATCTTCGTAGGAAAATCGAATATAGAGCAGGTCGTGTTTGGAATTATATGAAATATGCATCATTCCTCCCATTTGCCATAACGGGCATAAACCGTTACTGTTACGATTTTGTTATTCTCTTCGACATAGATTACTTCAATACGTTTCTGTTGATAAAATTTCCCTTCATAGATGGAATCGAATTGGAATACTTTAAAACGACCTGTCCGCCCTAATTTCGCCGGAAACAACTCACCAGTTTGAATGACTTCGACAATCTCCGATTGGCTGACACCTCTCTTTGGCATTCGCTGGCGAGTGTGTGGATCGATTTGAATCTGGATTGGGCTATTCATATTCACAATGATTTTAGCACACCTTTGAACAACTTCCCAATCTTCTCCGCCCCATCCTCAGCCCGCTTAAGCAGCGCCGGCACATCCAACGGCTCAAGGCAGTCCGGGAAGCACTCGTCTGAGATTAGGCTCAAAGCGCACACTTCCATCCCGCAATGCTTGGCAGCGATGACCTCCGGCACGCTCGACATTCCGATGAGGTCGGCGCCGAGCGTCCGCAGCATCCGGTATTCAGCGCGGGTTTCAAAAGACGAGCCGGTCATTGCAGCATATACCGCGCGATGCAATTTTATGCCCAGGCTCATTCCAATATTCTCAATCTGGTCGATTAACCGATTACTATACGGCTCAATCATATCCAGAAATCGTGGACCTAACCGCTCATCATTGACGCCGACCAGCGGATTGTCGCCCAGCAGGTTGATATGGTCCACGATGACTGCCAAATCCCCGGCACGATAGTTCGGATTTAGGCAACCTGAGATATTAGATAGCAGTAGAGTTTTTGCTCCAAGTGCATTCATCACCCTCACGGGGAAGGTGATTTGCTCCATCGACCAACCTTCATAACGGTGGAAGCGTCCATCCATTGCGACTACCCGCTTGCCAGCGACCGTTCCCCTCAGCAGACGGCCTTTGTGAAACGAAAGTGTCGTATTTACAAAGCCGGGAATGACCGGGTAGGGAATTTCGCATTCGATGGTCATTCCCTGCGACATCGCGCCGAGACCGCTGCCGAAGATTAAAGCGGCGTCCGGCTTAGCGGTGAAACCTTGGGCTTGCAGGAAACCGGCAGTGATTTGGATTCTATCATATAAAGCGTCGGAAGCCATCCTCACCCGCTCGTCATCTGCTTGCCGTTGCCTTCGATTTTACCGACGCGGCGCGAGTGGCGGCTGCCTTCGAATTCGGCTTTAAGCCAGCGGTCGAGGATTTCTTCAGCCAGCAGTCGGCCTGTCAGCCAGCCTGCCATAACTAAGACATTGGCATTATTGTGCCGGCGCGAGTATTCAGCCTGCACACCGGAAGTGCAGAGGGCGGCATAAACGCCCGGCACTTTATTAGCCACAATCGACATTCCGATGCCGGTGCCGCAGACGAGGATGGCGCGGTTACAATTGCCGCGCGCAACGGCTTCGGCGGCTGGACGACCAAAGTCAGGGTAATCGCATGGCTGCTCGCTGGTCGTCCCGTAGTCAACTACCTCGTGTCCATATTCGAACAACCGTTGTTTGACGATTTCTTTAAGCGCATATCCGGCGTGATCCGCCGCAACTGCAAAACGCATTTATGTTCCTTAGAACGTTTCTGTTTTGTGATGTTAAGATATGATGACTTCTTGGAAAAGGATTCTTTCCACTATCTAAGTCTGTTGAATAATTACTTAACCGCCTGTGCCTGTATTGCGGTTATGGCAATAGTATAGACGATGTCTTCGACCAGGCAGCCGCGCGACAAGTCGTTCACCGGCTTGTTGAGTCCTTGTAGCGCCGGACCGACGGCAATGGCCTTGGCTGAGCGCTGCACGGCTTTGTAAGCCGTATTGCCGGCGTTGAGATCGGGAAAGATGAAGACATTAGCCCTGCCGGCGACATGGCTCTCCGGCAGCTTGGTCCTGGCGGTCTCAATAGATACGGCTGCGTCATATTGAATAGGACCTTCGACTTCCAGATCCGGTGCTTTTTGCCTGACTATTTCAGTGGCTTTTGCCACGCGTTCGACTTCCGGTCCGATGCCTGAAGTTCCCGTCGAATATGATAGCATCGCCACTAAAGGCTTGAAGCCGAACGAGGCTGCCGTTTCGGCTGAGGAAATGGCTATATCCGCCAATTCTTCGGCATTGGGATTGGGATTGACAGCACAATCGCCATAGACTAACACGCGGTCTTCCAAGCACATAAAGAAGACACTCGAAACTAACGAAATACCGGGGCGGGTCTTAATGAATTGGAACGCCGGCGTTATCGTATGACGGGTTGTATGCACGGCGCCGGAGACCAAGCCGTCGGCGTCGCCTAAATGCACCATCATCGTGCCGTAGTAAATCGGGTCGAGCATCGTATCGCGGGCGTTGTCAACTGTTATCCCTTTGTGTGAACGCAATTTAAAATATACATCCGTATACTCTTCAAGTTTATCACTGGTCGCCGGATTGATAATTAACGCGCTTTCGATTTTAGCGCCGATGCGGTTGGCGGTATCACGGATGGTCTTCTCGTCGCCTAATAAAATGATGTCGGCGATGTTGTCGTCGATGATGCGTCGCACGGCTTTGAGCGTTCGCTCTTCGTCGCCTTCCGGCATAACGATGCGCTTACGCTGGGAGCGGGCGCGTTCCATCAGTCCGTTGAGAAAGACGATGGGCGTCGTTTTGGGCGCGCGTTCGAGTTTCAGGAGCGAGTCGATTTTATCCTTTTTCACCCAGCGCAAGGTATCGCGGTAGAGCGCTTCGATTTTCTGATAGTCGCCGGCATAGAGCGAAACTTCCATCTGGTCGCATTTGACAGCGGTTTCGTAAGTGTCGTAAGGCACCGACAGGACCGGAATGTTGATGAGACCGGATAATCCGCCGATTAATTTTTTAACCGATGGCGACGGTTCGAAACCGCCGGACAGGCATATTCCGGCAATGTTCGGGCAGTTGCTGGAGATGCGCGACACCATCAACGCCAATAGCATATCGTCGCGGTCGCCGGGGGTGATGAGCAGCATATTCTCTTGCAGCCGCTCGAGAACATTGCCGATAGTCATCGCCGCTACACGTGGTGAAGCCGCGAGATTTTCGAGATAATTATGGCCATAAAGCACCTTAGCGCCGATTTTACGGGCAATCTCACCCATTCTCGGCATCCCCAGCAGCAAGTCGTATGGGACGACGCCCAGAAGGTCGACGTTGGCGTTCTCAAATCCCTTTTCAAGCGCCGCTGTTAGGCGCGGATGCAGCGCCGGTTCGACTTTTGTGACAATTACACCGATAAAATCGCAGCCGCGCTCGTCGAACGACTCTTTGGCAGCGGTAACGAGTCCGACGATTTCCTCGGCGCTGCGATGGCGGCCCTTGGCGACCATCAACACCGGAGCATCGAGGGTTTTCGAGATATCGGCGTTGATGTCGAATTCCAGCGCCGATATCGCGCCGGAATAATCCGTGCCTTCGACGACCATCACATCACATTCGGCGGAGAGGCGGTTGGAAGCCCGTAAGATGCGTGTCAGCAGTTCGTCGTTACTGCCGGCGGCCAGCAGCCGCCGTGCTTCTTCGATGCCGACCGGATTTATAAATTCAGATTTTACATCCGGTAGAAACAATCGCCGGACTAATTCGACATCTTCATCTTCACCCGGCTTGCCGCCGCGGCCGATAGGTTTGATATAACTGACTTTATCGACGCGTTCCTGAAGCAACTTCATCAGACCCAGCGCGACAGCGCTCTTGCCGCTGCGCGGCTCGGTGGAGGATACATATAACGATTTCATTTGAAACCTGTTAGATTCGATTTTCGATTATCTCAGCTTGCCTTGCGGGCTAAAAGTCCGCGCACCAGCGGGACAAGTTCATTTGGAATCTCTATAAAAGTCCGCGCAGGCTTTTCGTAGGCGGCCTTGTCTTCATTTACAGCCTCATCTTCAGACTGAGACTCATAGTGCGAGATTATTTTTTTTTGACTCGCTCTTCGTCTCACCCTAATGGGATTTATTCTCTTTCATTTGAGTAAATTGCAAAAGTGACGATTAATCTAGAAAATTCAGACCATGGCAAGGCGGACGCCCTCGTCCGCCGAAAACCAAGCATAGAATGCGGCGGACGAGGGCGTCCGCCTTGCCATCAGTTAATAAATCCAACACTTTGCAATTACCTAATTTTATAAGTCCTTTTTTACTGATTCGTCTTCGATATGTTACCAGTGGTTTGCCTTTTAACTCATAAGCGGTAATCATAAAAATGCCTCCATCTGCAGAATCCGGCATATAAATTACACGTAAAAACCGCCTTTCTGCAGTTTGTTCAATCGCAACTCGCGCGCCGTCTTTACCTGTTCTATCTTCACCGGAATATTCTAAGGCTTGCTCAACTTCTACTTTATTTACATTATGTTTGTAAATATGAGTTGGTTGGTTTATGGCTCTATATAAAAACGAATTTTCGCCATAAAATAATTCAATGTTTCATTTTGCGAACTTGTTCGCCAGCATCTCTTTCACCACCGTCGGCACAAAACATTCGATCTTCCCGCCGTGTTGGGCGACCTCGCGCACGATACTCGACGAAAGATAAGTGTATTTTTCGTCCGGCATAAGGAAGACGGTGTCGATTTTAGGCTCTTGCTTGCGGTTCATCAACGCCATCTGGAATTCATATTCGAAATCGCTGACGGCGCGCAAACCGCGGATGATGACCGAGGCGCTGACCTGCCGGGCGAAATCGACCACCAATCCGCTGAACTGCATAACCTTGACATTGTTCATATCCTTGACGACGCGTTGAATCATCTCCATACGCTCGTCGTCGTTGAACAAGGTTGACTTGGCGCTGTTGACCGCCAATGTTACGATGACCTGCTCGAACAGCGGCGCAGCACGGCGGATTATATCTAAATGCCCGTTGGTAATCGGGTCGAATGTGCCCGGATAGAGCGCAATTTTTTTTGAGTTATCGATGGTTGAGACCGGTTTATTATTAATGGGCGCGGATAATCTCTATTATGCGTTTTCCAAAGGTAGGATTAATCCACCTTAAAAACACCAAATGATAGCGCGCCGATTACGATAAATTTTATTAGACATTAAATTTACAAAATAATTAAATTTAAAGCAAGATATAGAACGGTGTCCGATATTAATTAATAAAATTACAACGCAGTATAGCGGCTTCATATTAAAATAACTGAACTGCTTGTCTAGTGTTCACTTGCATTAATGGCTTCCAGTATGTCGGACAGGATGACAGGCGTCCCCGCCTGTCCCGGGAGATGTGGCTGCAAAGTGGACAGGCAGGGACGCCTGTCATCCTGTCTATACTATAATGCCAGTTTCTTTTGCAACGAGGCACTAGTTAATAGACTATCGGAAGCCATTTTACAATAAGTCAGTTGCAACTTGTAAATTAAATTTGTAAATTATGAGGTTAAAATTGTTCTAAGGTTTCTGCGGATTGAGCCTGTTTCTCTTTAACAGGAGCCATGCTTTTCGCTAAAGTGAAAACTCTTCTCACATACATACTTGGAATATTGGCCGGCATCGGGCTGGTGTTAAGCGCTGACCGCCTATTCCCAGGCCGGTTGAGCCAAGCGCTGCGCCCACGAACGACAGTTCAAGATACTTCACAAACTGAATCGACAGCCTCAGAACAGTCTTCGGGTAAAAGCCAGCCAACCGAAGCAATGCGAACAGCGCCAGTCCAGTTCACGCATTATCCGGCTGTGCCGAGCGCCTCGGTTTCCGGTGAAATTGAAGTCAGCCGACGCAATGCTATCACGCGCGCAGTGGAAGAAGTCTCGCCGACCGTGGTCGGCATCAATGTCATCTCGATGCGCGAATACCGCGCCCGGCACCCGTTCGCCGACGACCCGTTCCTGCGTCAGTTCTTCCCCGACCAAATTTACCGCCAGAAGGTCGAAAATCTCGGCTCAGGCTTTATCATCTCACCGGATGGTTATGTGCTGACCAACGAACATGTCGTTCAAAAAGCCTCGCAGATAATCGTTACAACCACCAGCGGCGAAAAATACGACGCCAAAGCAGTCGGTTTCGATTACGACAGCGATGTGGCGCTGCTGAAAATCGACGGCCAAAATCTGCCCTTCGTCCAATTCGGCGCTTCCGAAGGCAATCTCATCGGCGAATGGGCAATTGCGCTAGGCAATCCATTCGGATTGTTCTCCATCCATTCGCAGCCATCGGTGTCGGTGGGCGTGATATCGGCGGTGGATCGCGACTTTGCGCGCAATGCCGACGGTCGGCTCTATCAAGATATGGTGCAAACCGATGCGGCTATCAACCGCGGCAATTCCGGCGGGCCCGTAGTCAACGCGGCCGGCGAGTTGATTGGGATGGCAACGATGATATTTACCGAGAGCGGCGGCTCGATAGGCTTGGGATTTGCCATTCCATCCAGTAAATTGAAACAGATTTACGAAGACCTTAAAAGCCGCGGCGCAGTGGACCGCGACTTTTGGGTGGGACTTCTCGCGCAGAATGTAACGCGGCTCGTCGCCGCAAGTCTGCGTCTGCCGGAATTGCGCGGCGCCGTCATCACTGATGTCGAGCCAAACTCGCCGGCTGCCAAAGCCGGATTAGAGCCGGCCGATGTTATAATGGAAGTCAACGGCAGCCGTATCGACCGCGCCGGCGACCTGCAATCCTTCTTCCGCAACAACGACCTGCGCGTTGGCGATGCGGTAAAGTTAACTATCTTCAGAAACGGGAAGACAGAGGAAGTGAAAGTGAAATTGGAGAAAAGAAGAAACTGAGGCATTGTGTCTTTGATAATTTGAATAAAGCCTCGACTGGCAGCGGGAATGTGCGCAGGTGGACTTCAGGCGCTATGCACCACTATTACATCAGCAATGCAGCCGGGACGCGTAGGTTATTCAGATAAATTTCAGTTTTATAAAACTCAAAACAATCATCGAATAATGAGAAATTCCTATATCGTTTTAATTATTATAATTACATTACTTTCGACGGGACAAACCATAGCGGTCGAATACGGCGACGTCTATTTGGTCGGTACAACCTGGTGGACGGCGCAAACCAACTCCACCGTCGGTAAAACTATCGTCCGCGACGAAAACGGCCGCGTGCATTTCGTCTGGACGAAAGGTCTGGACCAGGAATTGGCTCAGCGTCATATTTACTTCAACTGGGTTATGGACGGCGAGGGTGAGGTTCAAGCGCAACTCGACGAGAATGGAGATATAGTCGATGCCGCTGCCCGCGCCGGCTATGCAGCGCTGGATGTCATCGAGCGCGGCGAAGGCTTCGTCACAGTCGCATTTTATCACATCACCGGCAGCGGTATGTTCTCCGTCGATTTTGCGCCTGGCTGGGGCGCGTTCGATAACATCGCTTTGAACGCTCCCGACCGAATGCAGCCTTTCGTCGTCAAGGGCAGCGTCGGTCGGAATGGTCGTCTTTTCGCCATAGCCGGCATTCACGATATGATGTCGGCTTACTTTCCGTTAGTGGCTTGGAGCGCAACGCACGACCAGAACTTTAATTGGCGGGTGAATGCACCGCTGTCGCTGGAGCGCACGACTGGACTCTCGCATTTAGTCAAGTCTTCGGCGGTTTCCGACCGTGTGGCGCTGGCTTGGCATCACAACATTCCCGGCGTGCCGGCGCCGGACGACTGGGAAGGCTCAACCGCCTATACGATGAACAACGACATCTACATTCTGCTCTCGCCCGACGGTGTGCAGTGGAATCTTAACAATCCGCTCAACATCACCCGCACTATACCCGATGATGCACAGCGCGAAGGCTGGCTGGCTTACGGCGATACTCTACGTCCGTTCAACGACCTCGATATGATTTGGGTTGGCGATGTCCTGCATATTGTTTTCAGCGTGCGCGGTTTATGGTTGGACATCGAACGGCAGCGGGTTCCGCCCGTTGAACGCATCACTACAAAAGAGAGCCTGATATGGCATTGGGATTCGGAAAGCGACAGTCTGACGCTCGTCGCAAATGGCTGGTATGAGAATGCAGGCAATTTGGGAGCGCTATACAACAATGTCGCCCGCCCGTCTTTAGCCGTGAATGCTGAAGGCGTTCTTTATTGTATATTCAGGCAGGCGATAGAAAACGACCGGGGCAATGATGATTATTGTTACGGCGATATTCTGCTGACGCTGTCGCGCGACAACGGCGTCACTTGGACGGAAGCCGTCAACATAACCGGCACGCGCGCCGAGAATCCTGTTGCACGGGACGAATATGTCGATGAACAGCATCCCTCGCTGGCTGAACGCGTCGATGAGAATTTGCATATACACTATTTATTAGCGATTGAGAATCAAGGTTTAACGGGCGAGGCGCGGATGATCTACCAGCGCGTGCCGGTGGACAGCCTGCCCGACCTCGACCCGCTGTCAATGCCCCGCCAAGACTTTCAATATCACAACCGCCCTTCGGCGAGGGTGCGCGAGGCTGCCGGTTATGGAATTCCCGCCGATTATGGATTTTGCCTCTGCGGACCAAATCCTTTCAATGGCATACCGGTTCTGCAGTTTAGTTTGACTCGCTCTAAACATACTCGGCTTTTAATAACCGACCAGACTGGGCGGATTGTAGATGAGTTACTGAATGCTGAATTAGCGGCGGGAACTTATCGCCGCGAATGGCCGGACGCGGCAAACGCGACGAGCGGAATATATTGGGGCGTTTTGCAGACATCAACCGGAAAATCAACCGTTAAGATGATACTAATGCGTTAATCAAGAGAATTAATAACGATGTTAACTTGCCAATTTCTAACTTTTAGTAAAGGCGACGGGCCGAGACGCCCGTCCTACCGGCAATTATAACCTAATATTATACAATTTAACTTTTATGATTCCACGTTACACTCCTCCCGAGATGGCCGCTTTATGGTCAGATGAAGCCCGCTACCAGCGCTGGCTTGATGTTGAACTGGCGGTCACTGACATTTTGGCTGAAGACGGCATTGTGCCGACTTCATCTGCGCGCCGAATGCGCGTTAATGCCAAATTCGACCTTGCCGCCATAGAGCGCTATGAGGCTGTGTCGCGGCACGATGTCATAGCCTTCACGCAGTCGGTCGGCGACAGCCTCGGCGCCGATAAGCGCTGGTTGCACCTCGGACTCACCAGTTACGATGTCGTTGACACGGCGCTGGCGCTGACGCTGGTCAAAGCCGGCGAACTGATACTGGGTAAATTAGCCGAACTGCGTTCGGCATTAGTTGAACAGGCGCGGCAGCACAAGTTAACGCTTATGCCGGGTCGCACCCACGGCGCGCTGGCCGAACCGATAACTTTAGGCTGGGTCTTGTGCGGCTATATCGCCGAGTGCGACCGCGCTAAAGAGCGGCTTATTTCGGCGGTCAAAGAAATCGGCGTCGGCAAACTCTCCGGCGCGGTAGGCACTTATAGCGCCATCACGCCGGACCAAGAGCGGCGGGCGCTGGAAAGGCTGGGCCTTAAGCCTGAAACTATTGCCACGCAAATAGCGCCGCGCGACCGGCATGCGGTGGTCGTCTGCCGGCTGGCGATTACAGGTGGACTTTGCGAGCGCCTGGCTTTGGAAATCAGGCTCCTAGCGCACAGCGAGGTCGAAGAATTATATGAGCCTTTCAAAGAGGGGCAGCGCGGGTCGTCAGCGATGCCGCATAAGAAAAACCCAGTTACAGCGGAAAACATCTGCGGATTGGCGCGGTTGCTGCGCAGTTACGCCACAGCGTCGCTTGAAAACGAAGCGCTCTGGCACCAGCGCGACATCAGCCATTCGTCGGTCGAACGGGTCATCCTGCCCGATTCGACCTGCCTGTTGTATTATATGCTGGACAAATGCGCGTGGATGGCGCGGGAATGGCAGGTCGATGTGGAGCGGATGCGCCGGCATGTCAAATCGGCGCGCGGCTTGATGCAGTCTGGCGCATTGCTGACCGCGCTGAAACTCGCCGGCATCGACGACGATGACATCTATGTCCGTGTGCAGGCTCATGCCCTGGCGGCACGCAATGGCGGCGCCTCGCTGCTCGCACGCGCTAAAGACGATGACGCTATAGTAAAAGCGCTGGGCGATAAATTGGAAGCCGTCTTCGACGACGAAGCCGTGCTAAAAAGAGTCGATATCGCCTTCGAGCGAGTCGGCATCTAATAATTTCCATAATGTCATATATTTATGGGATCAGAATATAGTGTCCCCTCTCTCCCCCGCAAGCGGGGGGGAAAGACTATCACACGGCAAACTATATTCCGCCCCAGTTATAGTCCTTATTATCTCCAATGTCCCACCCGTTAATAGACGCTTTGCGCAGCGCTTTAGCCGCAGCTGTCAATCCTGCCGATGCTGCGGCGATGCAGCGCTATATGAAATCGACGATGCCTTTCCGCGGGGTGAAAACGGGCATTC
This sequence comes from Calditrichota bacterium, assembly GCA_016867855.1. GTDB lineage: Bacteria > Electryoneota > AABM5-125-24 > Hatepunaeales > Hatepunaeaceae > VGIO01. The sequence goes on along the minus strand of VGIO01000009.1, from coordinate 7,694 downwards.
AGCGGCAAATTCGGCTGCCGTTGTTCAAACTCTATCCGATAACCTCCTTTCAGGAGTATGAGGCTGTCATCAAAGAGCTCTGGACAGGCGAAGATGGAATGCCTTATCGCGAGGAACGTTATGCTGCTATAGCCGTCGCCGGATATTTCAAAAAATTCTGCACTATGGAGGCTCTGCCTTTATACCGGATGATGATAGAGACCGGCGCCTGGTGGGATTTTGTGGATGGTATATCCATCGATTTGCTTGGCGGATTACTTTTGTCTTATCCAGCCGAGATGAAGCCGGAGTTATATCGCTGGATAGAAGACGACCATCTTTGGATTCGGCGCGCGGCAATCATAGCGCAGGAGAAATTCAAATCCGCCACCGACGAAAAGATGTTGTTCGACTTTTGCGAATGTTGTTTGGATGAGAAAGAGTTCTGGATACGCAAAGCCATTGGCTGGGCGCTGCGCAGTTATTCCAAACATAAACCCAAGGCTGTGCGTTATTTTGTCGAACAGTATCGGCAAAGAATGTCGGGAGTTACACTCAAAGAGGCGATGAAATATATTTGAAAGATATAAGTTGCGAGGTGTAAGTAGTGTATCTGTATAATTCGAGAAAATGCCTTGACTGGCAAGGCACACACCTCCTGCGCCGACAATTCATACTTGACAAACGATAGTCGTCGAATGTATAATGAGCGACAGCCGCGCATATTACTGAATTCTCCCTTTTCAACTTTTAAAAAACAACCTATAACTTACACCTCGCACCTTACACCTTTTACCTGAATGTCAATAGATTCCGATATATCATATATGCGGCGGGCGCTGAAATTGGCGCTCAAGGGAGCAGGCTGGACTTCGCCTAATCCTATGGTAGGCGCGGTCGTGGCGCTTAAGAGCGGCACAATTCTCGGCGAGGGCTATCATCGGCGATTCGGAGCGCCTCACGCTGAAGTGGAAGCCCTTCGTAATTGCGATAAAGCGCTCCTGAAAGGCGCATCGCTGTATGTCAATTTAGAGCCTTGCTGCCATCATGGCAAGACGCCGCCCTGTGCTGATGCCCTAATCGAAGCCGGTCTCAGCCGTGTGGTAATTGCGATGCAAGACCCCAATCCGATGGTATCCGGCAAGGGCATCGATATTCTACAGCGCGCCGGCGTTAAGGTTGAAATCGGTTTAGGCGCTTTGGAAGCGTTCGAGCTCAACCGCGCTTATGTAAAATACCATAAGACCGGCTTGGCTTGGTGCCATATCAAAATCGCCTTAAGTCTGGACGGCAAAATCGCCGACCACCGCGGCCGTTCGAAATATTTCTCCGGCGCTAAAGCCTTGAAATACGCCCACTTATTGCGCTCTCAATGTGATGCGATTTTAGTCGGCCGGCGAACCATCGAAATCGACGACCCGCAACTCAATGTGAGGCTGGTCAAAGGTCGAAATCCAATTCGGCTGGTGTTGTCGGCAAAAGGACAAATAGACCGCGAAAAAAAAGTCTTTGCCCCGCAAGACGAGCGTGCGGCAATTCTGTTGACTGGCGGCCGAAGACGAACGAAAGATGTCGCTTTTCAAACGGATAAGATTATATTTCCGCTCAATGATGTAAGCCGGATACACACGCGGCAGATACTTGTGGCTCTGCCGCGGCTTGGAATACTATCGGTTTTGGTCGAAGGCGGCGCCGAGGTGCTGAGCCGTTTTATGCAGGACGATGCCATCGACGAGTTGACCATCGCCCTGTCGCCGACGATTATCGGCAAGGGATTGTCGCCGTTCGAGACTTTTATTCCTGAAAACTGGGACAACCGCCCGGTTTTTAAATTAAACCGGATTAAGCGCCTGGGTGAAGATGTCGTTATGAACTACCGCCGGGATGGAAGTATATGTTCACCGGACTAATCGAAGAAGTCGGGCAGATTGCTACTATTGAAACTAAATTGGGCAACCGTTTGCTAACCATCAAAGCCCTGCGGGTGTTGGAAGACTTAAAAGTCGGCGACAGCATCGCTGTCAACGGTATCTGTCTCACAGTCGTAGCGCGGGATAAGGCTGCGTTTCGCGTCGAAGCGGCGGTTGAGACACTTGCCAACAGCACGCTCAGCGAGTGGAATGCTGGCCATCGGGTGAATTTGGAACGCGCCTTGAAGGTCGGCGACCGACTCGGCGGGCATCTTGTGCAAGGGCATATCGACAGCATTGCGAATGTCAACCGCATTAAATACAGCCAAGGTTCGACGCTGCTCAACCTTGATATTCCGGAAGCCGGGCGCGCTTGCGTCGTCCGTCGAGGTTCAATCGCCGTCGATGGCGTCAGTTTGACAATCGCCGACAAATCGCGCCGTAGTTTCAGCGTGATGATTATTCCGCACACCCTTGAAAATACGACTCTCGGGGAATTACGACCCGGAATGCGCGTCAATATCGAGACCGATATATTCTTGCGTTGGTTGGCAGAGAGAATGAGTAGTAATGATGATGATGATAATGATATGAAAATTCACATCGAACAAGCCGGCTGGGGCGCGGTGCATAATGAAGATTAAGGTAATTCTCCGCGGAATAAGGGTTAAACTTTCAAATTTTCAAACTTTTATATCATAAATGCCTTTGTTTCCGAAGGTAATCGGTCAGGACGACGCCAAACGACGTCTTTTCAAGGCGATGCAGAATAATCGTTTAGCGCATTCGTATCTTATATTAGGCGAGGATGGCTTAGGCGGGCTGGCGCTGGCTCTGGAAGCGGCGCGGGCGTTGAACTGCCTGCGGGGAGTTGAAGCCGCGGCGCAAAATCTCTGCGACTGCTCTTCCTGCCGGCAGATGAGCATACTGCAGCATCCCCAATTGATGTTCCTTGTGCCTTTGCCGCGACGTAATGCTGAAAAAGATGAAGTGATACAAAAACAATACAACGATACTTTAGCAGTATGGGCGGCCGACCTTTATGGAATCCCCAAATTGAGCGGGACGGGAATGATATTAATCGACTATGTCCGTGAACTCTGGATGAACTTGAATTTGGCTGCCGATAGTTTCGGTATGCGCTGCATCATCATTTATCCCGCTGGAAGACTCAACGAAAACGCTGCCAATACCCTTTTAAAACTGCTCGAAGAGCCACCGGAGCGCTGCTTGTTCTTCCTGCTGGCAAGCAGTCCGCGCGATTTGCTGCCGACGATTGTGTCACGTTGCCAGCAGGTAGTCCTAAAGCCACTGCTGCGGACTGAAATTTCAGATGCGCTTATTGATAGGAAGCATATCGGCGCGGATGTCGCCGACAGTTGCGCGCGTCTGGCTGGAGGCAATTATCATCGCGCGGCAACTTTAGCCGAGGGCGGAATTAACGAGCGGCTGGCAGACGGACTGCAATTTCTGCGCGCCGCTGCGACCGACAGCCCGACTCAAATTAGCGAAATTATCGAAAACTGGACGGAGAAAGCCAGCCGGTTCGATATCGCCGAGCGGCTGCAGGCGGTCGCCGCCTGGCTGCACGATGCGCTGCTCGCTGCTGCGCTGCCGACCGAAGAAGCCTTAGAAATGTTGATTACTTCCAACGAGACGGAAACCGTTAATAAAATCGCCCAACGCTATACAACCGCTCAACTTTCACAACTCTGGCGGGATATCGAAGAGACGCGCCTGGCGCTCGAAGCCAATGTAGTTCAGTCTTACGCCTTAATGGCTTTGGCTTTAAAGATACATCGGGTTTTACGATGACGGAAACAGCGCTGCCGAATACAACGCGCCTCCGCGGCGGGCGATTATGCTTGGAGTTCAAAAATCACCGCCGGGGGATTTTCAATAATCCGTTAGAATTCCCTTTTGAGCCGGGCGATTACGCCATCGTCGAAGCCGACCGGGGTGAGGACGCCGGACGGGTCAACAGCCTGCTGCCACCGGCCGACGACGATGAAATGAACTCCCAATTTAAAGTCTTGCGGCTGGCTAATCCCGAAGATATGCTGCGCATCGAACGACATCGGATATGGGAAGCCGAAGCCCTGGAGACCTGCCGAAGCCGAATTCAAAAATATAATCTGCCGATGCGTTTAATCGATGCTGAATACCGCTACGATGAACTTAAATTGACCTTCTATTTTACCGCTGAAGGCCGGGTTGACTTTAGGGATTTAGTGCGCGACCTGGCCGGCACCTTCCGCATGCGCATCGAACTGCGTCAAATCGGCACCCGCGACCAGACCAAGCGCTGGGAAGGACACGGCATCTGCGGCTACCGCCTGTGCTGTGTCAACTTCCTGGAGTCGTTCAAGCCTATAACTACACAAATGGCTAAAGAGCAAAACTTGATACTCAATCCATCGAAACTATCCGGTTTGTGCGGCAAATTGAAATGCTGCTTAGCCTTTGAGTTAGACGAACAGACTTTGCGTGCATTGTCCTGCGTCCGCGACACCGCTGAATTCGCTAGTCTGGAAGACACAGTCGAAGAAGTTGGCGAAAATAATTGAAAGTCGCAAATTGACAAGTTCCAAAGTTCGCAAGTTAGTTCATTCCCAACTTGCGAATTTTAAAAACTTGTTCACTTGCAAACTAAACTATACACAGCGTCATAATTCAGTTCGCATATTTCGCGGGCGTCATACTGAACGCAGTGAAGCGTCTCGTCTGGATAAACGGGGACGAGATCCTTCGCTTCGTTCAGGATGATATATAAACATACGCAAAGAATAATATCGCTATTTATAATCGAATCATAATGCCCAAACGTTTTTACATCACGACGCCACTCTATTATGTCAACGATGAGCCGCACATCGGACACGCCTACACGACTATTTTAGCCGATGTTTTGGCGCGTTATCATAAACTTTTCGGCGCCGAAGTTCGCTTTCTGACCGGCGTCGATGAACACGGGCAGAAAATCCTGCAAGCCGCATCCGCTGCCGGACTGAAGCCGCAGGCGCATTGCGATGAAATGGCAAAACGTTATAAGTCGATTTGGACGCAGTTATCCATCGATTACGATGTCTTTTTTCGCACGACCCATTCGCAGCATAAATCCTTCGTTCAGGCTGTTTTGACGAACCTTTACGCAAAAGGCGAAATATACTCCGCCGAATATGCCGGTTGGTATTGCACGCCGGACGAGCGGTTCTGGATGGAAAAAGACCTTGACCACGACAATTGCCCTTTGTGCGGACGTGTCGTCGAACATCTAACTGAAAAGAACTATTTTTTCAAGATGAGCGCCTACCAGCAATGGCTGATAGACTGGATATATACGCACGATGACTTTGTGCAGCCGCTCTTCCGCAGAAATGAAGTCTTGGGATTTCTAAGGCAGCCGCTGGCGGATTTGTGCATCAGCCGGCCTAAAGAACGGCTGTCCTGGGGTATTCCACTGCCGTTCGACGAAAGTTATGTAACTTATGTCTGGTTCGACGCGCTGTTGAATTATCTAAGCGCGACGCGAATACACCCTGATGCGGGCTTTACGCCGGAGTTTTGGCCGGCCGATTTGCACCTCATCGGGAAGGATATTCTGACGACGCACACCGTTTACTGGCCGATAATGCTGCACGCCGCCGGCTTCGAACCGCCGCGGACAATCTTCGCCCACGGCTGGTGGCTGTCCGATAAAGGCAAGATGTCCAAATCGCAAGGCGCGGTCGTGCGTCCGCTGGACATCGCCGCCAAATATAGCGCCGACGCCTTCCGCTATGTCCTGATGCGCGAAATGACGCCCGGCCAGGACACCAATTTCTCCGAAGAAATGTTCATCCAGCGATACAACAGCGACCTGGCGAACGATTTGGGGAATTTATACAGCCGGCTGGCGAAGTTGTGGGAAAAGTTCAATTGTAGTTCTCATCCAATCGATGACCAAATTTCATCCTGTTATGCAATAGATACAGAACTTGCATCAATATTCGAGATGATATTTGAGAAGATAAAAATAGACATAAACGCAGAACTAAAACCGAATTCGGCTATCGAAAATATAATGATATTTATCCGCGGGCTGAACAAACAATTAGAGATTTGGGCGCCTTGGAAAACCGGCGGACAAAATATTTCGGCGCTCGGAACATCGCTTGCGTGGGCGTTCAGAAGTTTGGATTTGGCAGCCACATTGCTTAAACCCGTTATGCCATCGAAAATGCAAGAATTACAAAATGCCATCGGTATGAAAGACGGTATTCCTCATCCGCAGCCGGGTTTGAATTTGTTTCCGCGTATCGATTTAAAAAATGTAAAAATGGAAAGCCATTCGAGAGTGAAAGAGGTCTCTATCGATGAGTTTTCCAGGTTCGATTTAAGAATTGCGGAGATTATCGGGGCGGATTATGTCGAAGGCGCGGCTAAACTGCTGAAACTACAGATAGATTTGGGCGGCGAGAAGCGTCAAATTGTCGCCGGCATCGCCCAATCCTATGCGCCGACCGAACTTATCGGCAAGCGCATCGTCGTCATCGCCAACTTGAAACCGACAACCCTACGCGGCGTCCTGTCGCAAGGAATGCTGCTTGCCGCCGGAGACGGACAGCGGCGCTACATCATCCAGCCGGACGGCGACGCGCCAGCGGGAAGTAAAGTGAAATGAAGGGAGAAAGAGGAATAATAAGCAAGGCAGAAAAGAATTATCATTCAGCAGTGAGCGCTTTTTTCGCCATTTTATGTATTAGTTTTATGTTGACCCCGGCGCTGGCAGGGGGGGAAGCAACTCGTCTGTCATCCTGAACAAGCAGTGAAGGATCTCGTCTGGAATCAAAGTTAAGGCTCTTCACTTCGCTGAATAGTGTATATTTTCACAATAACCTAAATTGTCATCGCAGAGAAGAATTAAAAGGAGGCTTAAATGCCAAAGTTGAAATCTTTCGTTTATTCTTGGCTCACCTTAATTTTCTTGGCTTCTTCGCTATTTGCCCAAGATAGCCTTATGGTGCGCAAGGTAGGAAGCATCTATAATTATTGGGATTGGGCCAATGCCGTTGTGGTGGTTGGCAATTACGCCTATGTGGCTACCGGCATTAGTGGTTTAAGAATCGTGGACATATCAAATCCAGCCCAACCGCGTGAGACCGGATACTATGATACCCCTGGATATGCTTATGACGTGGCGGTGGCGGGCAGTTACGCCTATGTGGCGGATGGTTCGTCAGGTCTTAGGGTGGTGGATGTATCAAGTCCCTCAACTCCCCGTGAAGTGGGATACTATGATACCCCTGGAGATGTTTATGACGTGGCGGTGGCGGGCAGTTACGCCTATGTGGCGGATGGGAGGGCAGGTCTCAGTGTGGTGGATGTATCAAGTCCCTCAACTCCCCGTGAAGTGGGATACTATGATACCCCTGGAGATGTTTATGACGTGGCGGTGGCGGGCAGTTACGCCTATGTGGCGGATGGGAGGGCAGGTCTCAGTGTGGTTGATGTATCAAGTCCCTCAACTCCCCGTGAAGTGGGATACTATGATACCCCTGGATGGGCTTTTGGCGTGGCGGTGGCGGGCAGTTACGCCTATGTGGCGGATGGGGATTCAGGTCTTAGGGTGGTGGATGTATCAAGTCCCTCAACTCCCCGTGAAGTGGGATACTATGATATCCCTGGAGATGCTTATGACGTGGCGGTGGCGGGCAGTTACGCCTATGTGCTGGATTGGTATTCAGCAGGTCTTAGGGTGGTGAATGTATCAAGTCCCTCAACTCCCCGTGAAGTGGGATACTATGCTACCCCTGGATATGCTGG
>VGIO01000008.1 GCA_016867855.1 Calditrichota bacterium | reverse complement strand
TGTCGGCTTTGATTTCGCTGTTGAGGCCTCCCATAACACCAGCTAAGGCGATACCCTTCTGCTGGTCGGCTATCAACAGGTCATCGGCTGTTAGCGTATGTTCTTTTTCGTCGAGCGTTATGAAACGCTCGTCTTCCGCAGCCTTGCGTACAATGATTTGACCCTCTGCGACCAGATGATAATCGAAAGCATGTAGGGGATGCCCTAATTCGAGCATTACATAGTTCGTAGCATCGACGACATTGGATATCGTCCGCACGCCCAAATTGCGCAGCCGTTCTTGCAGCCATAATGGCGAGGGATGTATCTTAACAGCGCGCAGTAAACGCGCTGAATAGCGTGGACAATACTCCGGCGACTCGATGTTGACAGTTAGATAATCCGCCGCGGCTTGGGCAGCGCCTCGTCCATTAGTAGTTTCAACCGCAAGCGAACCGATGTCAGGCAAGCGCAGGGGAAGACGAAGTTTGGCGGCGACATCCCGTGCGATGCCGAGGTGCGAGAGGCAATCCGGCCGACTGAAAGTTAAGTCGAGGTCGTATATCCAGTCTTTTAATCCCAAGTATTGTTCGAGCGGCGCGCCTAACGGCAAGTCATTCGGTAGAACAAGAATGCCTTTATGGTCGTCCGACAATCCCAGTTCGCGCTCGGAGCAGATCACGCCTTGTGAGAGGATGCCGCGCATTTTGCGTTCACGGACTATAAAACCACCCGGCAGAGTCGCGCCGGGAAGCGCCAGCGGAACGGTCTGACCAGCCGCTACATTCGGCGCGCCGCAGACGCTTACCAAGGGCGCGCCACCGGTCGTAACATAGCACTCCTTCAGATGGTCGCTGCCTGCGATAGGTTTGCATTCGAGCGCCTTGCCGACAACGACCTGCGTCCATTTCGCCCCGACGGCTTCGATGCCATCGACAGTATGCCCAAGTCCGGTCAAGATACCGGACAACTCCTCCGGCGAGTGCGGAAAGTCGATAAACTCACGCAGCCAAGTGTAGGATAGTCTCAATTATTCGAATGATTACTTTTTTAGGCGGTGTCTTATAACCGTTGTGATAAGCAGAACGTGGCGCTAAAAGGAGCGTCTTTCCCGCTCAATGGCCTAGTGTTATGTCAATTGTGCAATGACGCATGTCATCCTGAACAAAGTGAAGGATCTCGTTTGGATAAGTAAGTCTTTAGGACGAGATCCTTCGCTTCGTTCAGGAATACGACATCTTATACTTGACATAGCGCTATCTGCCTTGTGAAATTTATAATATTGAACTGACTATAATTTTCAAGTAATTTTTACGACTTTACCCACCAAAACGGGAGGGAATTCCCAGTCGCTTCTATCAAGCGCGCTCTGCGCTGATACAGGCGACAGAATAGCGACAAGTCCGATGCCTAAATTGAATGTATGCCGCATTTCCTCTTCTAATACTTCGCCTATCCGTTGGATAAGGTCGAAAATCGGCGGTTCATACCAGTTTCCCCAATCGAAGACGACTTTTAGCCCGGTCGGGATAATTCGCTTGGTGTTGCCTTCCAAACCGCCGCCGGTTATGTGCGCCAGTCCCCTGGGTTGAAAGTCCTTTTTCAAAATGCGAATCACATCCAAATAGCAGCGATGTTCGGCTAACAGAGCGTCGCCGACGGTCGAACCTAACTCAACGATATATTCGTCATATTCTATGGCTGCATCGTGTAGAACCTGCCGCGCCAGGCTATAGCCATTGGTATGCAGACCGGTTGAGGGGAAGCCGATTAACCAGTCGCCTTCTTGTATCGAATGTCCGTCGATGAATTCGTCGGCTTCGACGCAGCCGGTGATAGAACCGACCAGGTCGAATTTATTGTCGCGATAAACTCCCGGCATTTCGGCGGTTTCGCCGCCGACCAAGGCGATGCCCCATCTCTGACAGGTTTTTATGATGCCGCCGACGGCCGCAATCGCCGATTCCTCATCCATCCGTCCCATAGCGATGTAATCGAGGAAGAACAGTGGCTCGGCGCCGCATACGGCGATGTCGTTGATGGAATGGTGAACGAGGTCGCGTCCGACATCTGCATACCGGCCTAAGACGGAAGCCACAGTGGCTTTTGTTCCAACGCCGTCGATGGAGGAGACGAGCAGCGGATTGCGGCGCCCGGCGCAAGGCAATGGTATAGCGCCGCCAAAATGCCCGATGCAACTCCCAGATTCACCCATCAGACGCTTAATTCCGGCGACAATGCGGTCCCCCTTCTCGATATCGACGCCGGCATCGCGATAATCCATAATTTCTCCTTATAGGAATTATGACTCTAACAAATATAATATAAAAGCCGTCCTGATAAAAGCGCCCATTGATATATTAATGACCGCCGGTGTTTTCTTTCAAATTATCAAGGAGTGTAGATTATTGTGATTTTTTTTGATTGAATTATGGGCGATGACAAGCATCGCCCGTATGGGCGATGACAAGCATCGCCCGTATGGGCGATGACAAGCATCATCCGTATGGGCGATGACAAGCATCACCCGTATGGGCGATGACAAGCATCATCCGTATGGGCGATGACAAGCATCATCCGTATGGGCGATGACAAGCATCGCCCGTACGGGCGAACCTCGTGTTCGCCCTTTATAAACTGCCCCTAATAACAGCAGATTTTACAGATGAAGCAGTGGGTTATTACTCAATTTCCACTTAATCTGCTCATGCTATGTCAATGTAATATTACGGACTCTGGGTAGTAGGACAGGCGTCCCTGCCTGTCCTTAAAGTGAACGGGCAGGGACGCCCGTTCGCCTACCTATCAGTATAGCCTTGATAAAACAATCGTTCTGCTGTTAATAACAGCCGAACAACATACCAAGATTATTAGTATATAATCGAATTCAATTTAGTATCATAGCGTATATCCTCAAATTAGAATTGGAATTTTCGCTAACATCGCTTATTTTGAAACATTATGTTCTAATTCCAAATTCCAAATTCCAAATTCCAAATGCCTTCTATTCCTTCCGACCTTCAAATACGTCGGGCGCGTGAAGGGGATATTCCAGGGATGGCGCGCCTGCACTATGCCAGTTTTCCCGAATTGGGCGTCACGCCGGAAGAGCGCGCCGAGCGCTTCCGCAGCGGTCCGTTAATCCAATTGGAAGATCATTGGGTTTGCGAACGCGCTGGCAAGTTAATCGGGCTCTTTGCGCTGTATGACCTAAAAATGTATCGATATAGCGATTTAATTCGCGCCGGCGGGATTGCGATTGTATCTGTGGCGCCTGAGGCGCGCCGGCAGAAGATTGCCTACTGGATGATGCTGAAGGCGGTGCAGGTTATGGAACAGAACGGCGTGCCGTTGTCGTTGCTTTATCCGTTCAACCACGCTTTTTACCGGCAATTAGGTTGGGGCGTGGTTGGCAAGGTGGATTATTATCGTTTCCCGCCCGGGGCGCTGCCTGTCTTGCCTGAGCGGAGCGATATGGTCTATATCTGGTCAACGGAAGAGCGCGAGGAAGTTATGCTCTGCTACCGGCGCTTCGCTGAAAGGCATAACGGCCTGTTACAACGTCCTGAGCCGGTGTGGTTCGAAAGCGTTTTCAAGCGCTGCTTTTGCTATGCTTATCGCGCGCCAGACAGCGGCGAGTTGGAGGGCTATATCACGTTGAACTACGAACCGTTGCCTAAGGATGAGCGTTTTACCGGCGCGGATGTGCGTGTAATAGATTTCGTCTGGCTTACCGAGCGGGCGCTGCGCGGTCTTATAGGCTTTCTGGCGGCGCAGGCTGACCAGGCGCGTTGCGTCATTTTAGCCGACCAATGTGAAATTCCTTTCGATTATCTTTGCGCATCTCCTCTGATGCAAGCCGGCCGGCATACCTGGCAGATGGGCGCCGAGACCGCTTGGCAGGGCGCATCGCTAATGGGGCGTATCATCTCGCTGCGCCGGATTTTAACGGCTTCAAACTTCGGCGCCGGCCACGGACGATTAAGACTCGAAATCCGCGACGATGTAAATCCTGCCAACAGCGAACCGTTGACGGTTGAGTTCGACGCCGGGAAAGCCGAATTCGTCAAACAGACTGCGGATATAGCCTTGAAAACCGATATATCCAACTTTTCGAGCATCTATTGGGGCGCGCTGGCAATCGACAAAGCCGCCGCGCTTGGATTGGTGGAAATCGAGGGGAAGAATAGTCGGGACTTCTTAATGGGGATTTTTAATATTTCAAAACCTGTCTGTTACGACTATTTTTAAGTTGTAAGGTGAAAGTGGTAGCGATTTAGGATTAACAACAGATTGAACGGATTAAACGGATTGAGATTTTTAAGATTATCTGCTTAATCTGCTGAATCTGCTGTAAATTAATATTACTTACACGATGACTTATATCATCGTGACGACTTTCTAACTTTCTTACTTTCTTGATTTTCAATTTGCTTACCGAACAAGACATTCTCGCTCTGCGCCGCGTCATCGATGCCAGCCGGCGTATTATGGCTTTCACTGGGGCAGGGGTATCTGAAGAGAGCGGCATTCCGACCTATCGCGGACACGGCGGGACCTGGACGAAGTATGACCCGGAGAAATACGCTTCCATCGATTATTTTCGCCGCGATCCATCTTACTTTTGGCGTTTCTTTCGCGAAGTGCGGATGGACATAATGTCCAAAGCCCAGCCTAACGGCGCGCATTTGGCGTTGGTCGAACTGGAGCGCCGCGGCAGATTATCGGCGGTCGTTACTCAAAACATCGACGGGCTGCATCAGCGCGCCGGCTCACAGCAGGTCTATGAGTTGCACGGCAATACAACACGCTTCTACTGCACGCGTTGCCGTGAGTATTACGATTTGGATACTATCCGCGCAGCGCTGCAGAAAGAGGATGTTCCGCATTGCGGCTGTAGCGGCGTGCTTAGACCGGATGTAGTTTTATTCGGCGAGTTCCTGCCGGAGTTCGCGATGGAGCGCGCCATCGCTGAAGCGCAAGCCTGCGATTTATGTTTAGTCATCGGCTCGTCGCTCGTGGTCTATCCGGCAGCAAACATCCCGCTCTATGCCAAACAAGCCGGCGCACAGCTGGCGATTATAAACATCGACCCGACGCCGTTGGACGACTACGCCGATTTAGTGTTGAATACGCCGGCGGCCGAACTGCTGGCAAAGGCGGTGGAAGTGCAAGAGAATAAGTAGAAAGGAAAAAAGGGAGAAAGTTAGAGAGCAAGGGAGCGAGGAACTTTCTCGCTTTCCAACTTTCACTTTTCAACATTCAACTGAGCTAATTGCAAAAGTGATGATTAATCCAGAAAATTCAGACATGGCAAGGCGGACGCCCTCGTCCGCCGAAAACCAAGCCAAGCATTGAATGCGGCGGACGAGGGCGTCCGCCTTGCCATCAGTTAATCCAACACTTTTGCTATTACCTCAACTATTTCACATCATCGTCTAATTCTCGCAGGCTGCGCAGGATGCCGAGCGCGGATTGTCCAGTCGCGATCTGCTGGATTTTCGCCATCCGCGCTTCGTCGATGGCGAACTTCTTGCGCATCCGCGCTTCATAAGCCGACCGCAGGGTGTCGATGAGTTTGTCGAGTTCATAGGGTTTGGGGAGGTAGCTGAAGGCGCCGAGTTTGGTGCATTCGACCGCCGACTCCAGCGAACCGTGCCCGGTCAGGATGATGACTTCGATGAATTTGTGCTGGGTTTTGATTTCCGCTAAGACCTGTTTGCCGTCCATACCAGGCATCTTGAGGTCGAGTAGCGCCAGGTCAAACTTTTCATTCTTGGCAATTTCGAGAGCCTGATAACCATCCGTGGCTTTGGCGACATCGAAGCCGCGCATTTTAAGCCGCTCGGCAATCGCATCCAGAAATTTGACCTCATCGTCAACGATGAGGAGTTTAATATTGCCTGCCATTATAAATCCTTGAATATTTCTATAATTGTTGTCAACCGCCGAGGATTGTCAGCTTGAACAAGCCTTAAATTGGCTGTCAACTGCGGAGGGTTGACAGCCGATTCCTTCGTCATTAAAATCCTATCCAGCGCCAGTAACCGAAGATACACCAGCCCCACAGCACGGCAAATGAGAGCAACAGAATAATGCCGCCGTGCTTAAAAAAATCGCCTAAAGTCAGTAATTGTTCGCCGGAAATCGGGTCCTTTGCCAGAGCGTAGGCAATGGCATTGTTAGGCGTTCCGATAATCAGCATATGGGCGAAGGACGATGCAAAAGCAGTGGCTAAACCGACCATCCAGGGATGGGTGTTAGCGATGATAGCCATTGGCACGGTGATAGGACCTATAGCGGCTACAGTCGCGCCGTCGCTCATAAAGTTAGTAACAATGCCGGTGATGAGACTGGAGGCAATAGCCAAGCCTTCGCCGGCTTTCATAAAGTCCGGCATCAAGTTAACGGCGCTGTCAGCCATAAATAGAGCGGCGCCGGTCATCGAAAGGCCTTTGCCGATGGCGCAGGCGCCGGCATAGAGCGCGACGACCTCCCATTGGATGCGTGAGATATCCTTCCAGCGCAGGATGTGGAACAGGTTCAACAGCACAATCGTGATAAGCACTGGTCCGCCCATACCCTTCTCTTCGCTGGTGAAGCACCACATCGCAATCAACAGGATTAGAATTGCGGCGGTGATATATTCGGTCTTGTTCATCGGTCCGATTTTTTCGGCAGCAGCGCGGACATGGGCCGAGACATTCAACTGTTTGACTTTTATTTTCGAGCGGAAGGTCAGATAGAAATAAGCCGCCACGATCAGCGCCATCACCGGCACAAACGGCAGACCGTATTTCATCCACTGTCCGAAATTAATGGTCTGGTCGTATTCGGAGAGAATTCCCAACATCACGGCATTTCGCCCTCCCGCGGCTGGCGAACCCGGTCCTCCCATATTAGCGGCAAAACACATCGAGAGGACAAACATCACGGCCAGTGTCCGGTCTTTTTTTATTCCGGCGGCTTGAACCGAAGAGGCATAGACTAACATCATCACCGGCATCATAAAGGCGACCAAAGCATGCTCGGACATAAACGAACAAGCCACCGCCATCAAAGGCAGAAAGATGAACATCAACTTCCAGAGCGAATTAGAGGTGCCGAGCAGCAATAAGCCGATGCGCCGATCGAGGCCGGTTTTTGAGATTGCCAACGCCACGGATAGAACACCGAAGATAAATATGACCGCATCCTTGGCGTAAGCCTGAGCGATATCGTCGGGCTTTAAGATATCGCCGTAATACATAGCCAAGCCTATGACTAACGATGTGATGCCTATGGGCAGCGCGCCTGTCGCCCAGAACAAGGCGCAGACAATCAGCACGGCTAACATCATCCTCGCCCGGCGCGCCGCTTGGTCGAGCGTTAACGGCAATGTTCTCTCCCTGCCCTGTTCATCTTCGACTACTGTGCCGACCTTGGCGGTGCGGCTGTAATAGTCAGTTATAGATTCGCCATCCTTCAT
Source organism: Calditrichota bacterium (assembly GCA_016867855.1). Taxonomy (GTDB): domain Bacteria; phylum Electryoneota; class AABM5-125-24; order Hatepunaeales; family Hatepunaeaceae; genus VGIO01. The sequence continues at coordinate 28,252 of VGIO01000008.1, read as the reverse complement.
CTTACTCCAGTTGGCGTAGCCGATGTTGATATCCGCTGCCTTATCGCCGCTTTTCTTGAACGATAGCAATTCACTCATTCGACGCGGTGTAGGCATAAAGGCCATTGCGAGGAATATCAATAAACCAAGCGCTACGATGCCGGGCCGGTAGTTATGCGAACCGACCAGCCACTTCCAGAGGGAACCTTTTTCGATGACGGGTATCTCGTGCCGCGCAGCGGCGTGGATACGTTCCTTGCGCGCTGTCTCGACAGTCGCGATGAGTTTCTCAAAATCGCAGGGTTTTTCGAGATAGGCATAAGCATCCATCTTGCCGACTTCCATCGCGGAAGCCATAGTGGCGTTGCCGGTCAGCATAATCACCGGCAGTTCAGGTCGAAAGAGTTTGATTTCTTTGAGCGCTTGTTCGCCTGAGATGCCGGGCATTTTGCGGTCGAGGATGACGACTTCGATGTCGTTGTCGGCGCGAACGGCTTTGACAGCGTCCTGTCCGTTGTCAAGCGGGAGGACATCATAGCCGCGCAATTCTATCCGCTGTTTGAGCGAGGTGCGAAATTGTTCCTCGTCATCGACGAGCATTATCTTAGGCAATTTATTTCTCCTCAAGAATTTACTTCGGGCAGGATTGAATATAGTGCGAAATTTCGCCGAATACATCCGATAAGCGCAGAATGCCAACGACTTCGCCGTTGCGGGTGACTAAAATCGATAATGTCTGCCACATCACAAGCATATGCACGGCTTCGACGATGTATGCGTTCTCATCGATGTTCTCCGTTACCGGGTGCATAGCGTCGGCAATGCGGGTCGTGCGGGCGCGGGCGCAGACATCCGTTATGTCGTCGCGCCAAAAACGCATATTCTCCATCATCGAGGAGATGAATTCGGAACTTAGTCCGGCGCGCGAAAGGGTCTCGATATCGCCCAAGGCGTTGTAGCGGGGTTCGAGACTCTTTAGAAAACCGAGTTGGCCGAGTTTGCCGACGATTTTGCCGTTTCGGCCGCGCACCAGAACTGCCCGGTGCGGCTGACGTCCCGGCGGCAGCGATTTCTGGGATGCTTCGAGGATTTCGAGCGCTTCCATTATAGTTGCGTCCTCCGGCACAACGGCATACTCGGACAATGGAAGCATCAAGTCTTTGGCGCGTTTTTGGTGCATTTTAGGCTCTAAAATTAAGTGGATGAAGTGAATATAGTGGACATAGACTACACATCTTCTGGCGGCTATTTGTTTGTTCGATATTCTATAATCTACTTAAAAGGTAGTCGAATCGTGAATTCGCTGCCCTTGACGGGTTTGCTTTCGACCGAAATGGTGCCGCCCATTCCCTTGATAATCTCATAAGAGACCGACAGACCAAGGCCCGTGCCTTTGCCGACTTCTTTAGTTGTGTAGAAAGGCAGGAATATTTTATCGAGTTGTTCGCGGGTCATTCCCTTGCCGGTGTCGGTGACGGTGATTTCGAGTTTATTCTGTTCGAGGCTGGTGCTGACCATAATCGAGCCTCTGCCTTCGATGGCGTCAACGGCGTTATTGAGCAGGTTGAGCAGAACTTGCTGGAATTGGTGGCGGTCGGTCATAATCGGCGGCAGGTCGGGCTGATAATCGCGGATGATTTCTATGTTGGAGACGCGCATTTCGGCGCCGAGCAAGCCGACGACCACTTCGTCGATGAGGGTGTTCACATCGTGCCGTTCGGGTTTGATGGGGGCTTTACGCACGAAAAAGAGCAGTTTGCGGGTTATGTCGCGGCAGCGGAAGACCGCTTCTTGAATCGTATCCAGCCGCGGCATTATTTCGTTTAGGTCGAGTGTCCTGCCGAACTGTGGATCCGTGAGGTCTTTCATCAACCCGACCTCTTCGGAGATGATTGCCAGCGGATTGTTGATTTCGTGAGCGATGCCGGCGGCAAGTTCGCCGATGGCGGCTAATTTGGCAGCGTGTTCGAGTTGTCTTTCGACGCGGTCCTTCTCCTGCTGCGCCAGCACCAGGTGCCAAGCGCGGATGATTATCACACCGAAAATTATGAGAATGACGGCAAGTGAAATACCGAGTATCTTGGCTTGGACGGCTGAAAAGACTGGCGGCGCATATTCCGGATTCCACTGGACAATGACCGCCCAATCGGCGCGCTTCAGCCAGGTGTATGCGTAAGATAATCGAGTTCTTTCTATATCGACGGTTTGCACGCCAAACGTCGGCGCACGCGGCGGGATGATGGAAGAGGATTCCAACAATGTGCCGACATGCGGTGTGACCAATTGATAAAAGCCGGCTTGATTGACGATGGAGATGTCAACCTCGCGCGTGCCTTCAAAGGATGTGATGTATTCGTAGAGTTTCTTGGGGTCGAGGCTGGCGCGCAATACGTGATATTCGCCTGATTTCCAGCGGCAGACCGCGATAGTGAAATGCGGTTCGTGACGCAGTCCGAGATAAATGTCGGTGATGATATATTCCGTCGGGGCGCTGTGCAGTTTGACGAACCACTCCTGCGCGCTGTAGTTCTGCCGCTCTAAAAAGGGCAGCGGTCCGGCGTAGGCGATCTGCACGCCGGAGGAGTCGAAATAGCCGATATCGATAAAGGCGTCGCTGTTCTTTTTTAAGTGCATAAGCAGTCTTTGGGTGGCGCCGGTCGAAGGCGGGAATTCAGCGCGCGGGTCGTCGATGAGATTGGCGAGATTGACAACGCGTTCCCATAGAAACAGGTCGAGTGTGTTGGCTTGATATTCGGCGATGGATTTAAGATGCAGATTACGGCTCTCGCGGCCGGTCGCCCGATACTGAATGTGAAAATAGATGGTCAGAACGATGAGTGGGAAGAGGTAGGTTAAAAAAAGACGCACCAGATTTTTCTGCAGGAGGTCGCGATAGCGCTTGTCCTGCAGGATGTTCGGCTCGCTGCGGCCGCGATGCTCCGCGCTCATTGAACCGTCGATATTTTGTTCATAATTTCACAAATCGGTTAATTTTATTTCCGCTGCGCTGAAATTGAATGTAGGTTATTGTTATTGTGAATAATGCAGAAAGGTTTGGCGCGGCGTTGCTTTCTTGATAATTTACTAACGAATTATTAGTTTGTCAATCACTTAATATAGCGGTTTGTTAATTTGAATATAAAATTGTGAATGCTTAAACGATCTTCCGTGAATTTTAATTTTTAAGGTCTCTTTTAATGAGTGTTCAATGTGTCTATACAGTCCATCTCGTCCATAATATCCCTATTGTCCATCGCCTTCTGCTGAAATCCTTCAAATCTGGTCTATTTTCTCTTAATGCCTCGGCGAGTCTTTGAACCTTTGATTTTCTGAATGAAATTATTTATTTTAATAGGTTAAAGAAAATATAATATAAAAGAATCAGTTAAACCATCGCAAATACGATTAGCATTTTGAAAAAGCGTATTTTAAGCGGGATGCGTCCGACCGGTCGGCTGCATATCGGGAATTTAGTCGGCGCGCTCGAGAACTGGGTGCAATTGCAGGATTTCTATAACAACTATCACCTGATTGCCGATTGGCATGTTTTGACTACAGCGCCGGAGTCGGCGCGTGAAATTACCACTAACACGCGTGAAATGGTCGCGGACTGGCTGTCAGCCGGCCTGGACCCGGTCAAGTCGCCGATGTTCCGCCAATCCCGCGTGTCGGCACACGCCGAACTGCACCTGATTTTCTCGATGTTCGTTACGTTAAACCGCTTGTTGCGCAATCCGACCGTTAAAGAACAAGCACGCGATTTGGGGATTGAAGATTTAATGAGTTACGGGCATATTGGCTATCCGGTGCTGCAAGCTGCAGATATACTTCTGTATAAAGGCGATGTAGTGCCGGTGGGCGAAGATCAGATGCCGCACATCGAAGTTGCGCGTGAAATTGCCCGGCGTTTCAATAATCTATATGGCGAAGTGTTTCCTGAGCCGGAAGGAATGTTGACGAAATACGCCCGTCTGCCCGGGCTGGACGGCAAGCGGATGGCAAAGTCTTTGAATAATGCGATTTTAATGACCGACCCGCCTGAAGAAGTGGCTGCCAAGTTGAAGACGGCTTTCACAGACCCGCAAAAGTTGCGGCGAGGCGATCCGGGACATCCGGAAATGTGTCTTGTATTCACATACCATCAGAAATTTAACCAAAGCGAAACCGAACAAGTTTCCAACGATTGCCGTTCCGGCGCTTTAGGCTGCGTCCAATGCAAGAAACGTTGCGCAGATTGCCTTAATCTATATTTGGCGCCGCTACGCGAACGGCGCGCGCAAATTACCGATAGCGTAATCGACGATGTTTTAACCGATGGCGAAAGGCGCGCCTGTGAAGAAGCCGCCAAAACGATGGCGCAGGTGCGCGCCGCAATGGGGATATGAACGGTTTGAACAGAGCGGTTGGAAATATCGGACTGGCGAATCCTGATACTTTGCTGTCAAGCCAAGAGCCTTCGCAGTATTTTAAAGCGTTTGGTCCTCGTTTTGAAGCCGCAACACCGGATTATGCCGGACCGATGGATTTGTTAGTCTATTTAGTGCGCAAACGGGAACTTGATATTGCCTATATTTCCATCAGCGCCTTAGCCACTGATTTTTTAAACTGGCTTGAGCGCTGCCCGGCGCCCGACCTCGACCAAATCGGCGATTTCATACTTCTTGCAGCGACGCTGCTGGAATATAAAGTGAACGAGTTATTATCCGCGCCGGAGCCGGAAATTACCGAGGCCGAGATGGGGGAAGCGTTGCGCGAGCATTCATTAGCCGAATTGTTAGCGTTACGCACTTCGGTTCAAAGACTAGCCGAACTAGAGGAACGTCAGTCCAATCTTTTCGACCGCGGCGGGATTTATGTAGCCGGTCTGGAAGCGGAGTTGTCCGAAGAGATGCTGGCGGATGTGTCCATCTACGATATTGCCGTGGCGTTCCGCGATTTAATCTATAATCTACCACCGGAACCGACACACCTGGTCGAACAGATACCTTACACGCTCGAAGGGCAGATGGCATTCATTTTGGGCTTCATCAGCGCATCTAAACGCATCGCTTTTACCAAATTATCCGCTGCCTTGGACAGCCGGTTGGCAGTGGTAATGACATTTTTGGCGATGCTGGAATTATTACGATTAGGACGGCTGGCGGTTCGGCAGTCGGAAGCCTTTGGACCTTTATGGATAATCAAAAAGTAAGCCGCGCTCCGTGTGAAAATGAGCGGAATTCGCTGGCGCGGATTATCGAGGCTTTGATTTTCGCTGCGCCGGAACCTGTGAACGAGGAGCGTCTAGCTGAGATCATCGGACAGACCAGTTCGTCGGAGGTTAGCGCGGCTATTGACCGGCTCGACGCTGAGTATGCTTCACAAGGCCGGGCTTTTCACATCATTCGCGGCGGGGGCGGCTTTCGGTTCGCCACGTTGCCGGAATACGGACGCTGGGTGCGCAAATTGGTGGTCGGGTCGGGAAGGGTGCGGCTGACAAGGGCGGCGTTGGAGACCCTCTCGCTCATCGCTTACCGCCAGCCGCTCACTAAATCTGAGATCGAAGATGTGCGCGGCGTGGACTCCACTGGAGTATTGAAAATGCTGCTGGAAAGACGCTTGGTAAAAATCAGCGGCCGACGTTCCAGCGCCGGAAGACCGTTATTATATGGCACGACTGTCGATTTCTTGAAACATTTCGGTCTCGATTCGCTCGACGACCTGCCGAAACCGGCTGAAGTGAAGGAAGTCGCCTCATTGGGGCAGTCTAAAGTCCAGTCGCAATTCTTCGAAGTCGAAGAAAATCAACATATAACATAATAATCAACCTTTAACACAGCAGAGAACCGCAAATGGAAATAACTGGCAGGAATGTTCTCGTTTTGGGAGGATGGGGGCTTGTTGGGACAGCCGTTTGTCGTCAACTATTGCCCAAACGACCGCGCCGCATCGTGGTCGGGTCGTTGACGCGTGCGCAAGCCGAAGAGGTTTGCGCTGAATTACAACCTCACGCCGGCAACATCGAAATTGCACCTGCCTGGGGCAATATCTTTGTGCGCAGCGAATACAAAGACCTTACGCGCAATGAAATATTAGGCGATACGGAGCGTCGTTTGACGATGGCTTCGGATGTCCTCGAACGGACGACCGCCACATCGTTCAAGCATTTCTATTTATACGATTTAATTACAAAAGAGAAACCGGATATAATCATCGATTGCGTCAACACCGCCACCGGTGTGGCTTATCAGGATATTTATTCCGCCGGACTTCGGGTCTTGGAAGGCGTTAAGCAGGCTCGCGTGCAGGGTGCGGGCCCGGAGTTCCTATCCGAAGTGGAAAAACTGCTCGGCACGCTCTACATTCCGCAGGTCGTGCGTCATGTGCAAGTGATTTACGCTGCAATGAAGACAGCCGGAACGAAAACCTATATTAAAGTCGGCACTTCAGGCACCGGCGGGATGGGGCTGAACATACCTTACACCCACTCGGAAGACCGCCCGTCGCGCGTGCTGCTCTCCAAGACCAGCATCGCTGGGTCGCATTCGCTGCTGCTCTTTCTAATGGGGCGGACTCCAGACGGTCCGTATGTCAAGGAAGTCAAACCTTCGACCGCCATTGCCTGGAAGCGCATCGAGCGCGGCGAGATTCTTAAAGCCGGCAAGCCGATTCCATTGTTCGATTGCAGCCCGGACGCGGCGGTCGAATTGAAATCCGAGTTCGATGCCGCCGGTCATCCTGCCTGTCAGCCGTTGAACCGCAATCTCGAAGGGGTGTTTATCGACACCGGGGAGAACGGGACTTTTTCGGTTGGCGAGTTTTCAGCCATTACTACTTACGGCCAGATGGAATACATCACACCGGAAGAAATAGCGCAGACGATTATCTGGGAGATTGAGGGTGGCAACAGCGGACATGATGTCGTCGGCGCGCTCGACGCAGCCATTCTCGGACCTACATACCGCGCCGGCTTGATGCGCTCGTTAGCGCTGCAGAAGATACACGAATTGGCTAGGAATTTCACCGATAACCCGGTGGCTTTTGAGTTGCTCGGACCGCCTCGGTTGTCCAAACTGCTCTACGAGGCGCACATTCTCAATCGAATTGCCGGTTCTATAGACGGCGTGATGAGCGCTTCAGCGGCTGATTTATCGCAGCGCGCAGCGGATTTAATCGCCCGGGATATTTCACTGCGCAGCCGGATTATATCCATAGCCATTCCCATTCTTATGCCCGATGGCAAGCGGCTGTTGCGTGGTCCGGAAGTCAAAGTGCCGGCCGACCCGCGCCGCAGTCGATTTAGCATCACAGCGGAGAACATCGACAACTGGTGTCACAATGGCTGGGTGGACTTGCGCATAGCGAATATGGAAAGATGGCAATGCCGATTTAAACGGCTGCTTGAGCAGGTCGCCGCGGTCGATATCAGCGACACGAGTTCTCAGATTTTGCGCGATAAAACATTCTGGCATCCTGATAAGCCGCTCGACGAAGGCGAAATCGTCGGCTGGATATTCATCGACGAGGATGACGGAAATAGGATGAAGTAGGGCAGATGTATTTGTCCTAAACCTTTTAAATGCCATCGACTACGCGAGTCGGCAGCGGTCAATTTATGGATTAAGTGGACATTGTGAATAAATCACTGCCTTTAATCGCTATCGACGGTCCGGCCGGGGCTGGCAAAAGTTCGACATCGCAAGCCGTTGCGAAACGGTTGGGCGTTCCTTTTCTGGATACCGGCGCGCTCTATCGAGCCGCGGCTTGGGCTGTGAACAAAACCGACGTAAATCCGCTCGATGCGGCCGCTGTGGCGCGCGTCGTCGAAAAAGCGGCGATTACCATTGTTGAAGCGTCGAAAGGTCTGCTGGTAGTAGTGGATGGAGTTGACATAACAACCGCGCTTCGCGAGCCGTTGATAACTAAAATCGTCGGTCCGGTTTGCGAGGTACCGGAAGTGAGAAACAAATTGGTCGCTATGCAGCGCTGTTGGGCTGAGCGCGGCTTCGGCGTGATGGAAGGACGCGATATCGGCACGGTCGTGCTGCCGCAAGCAAGGTTGAAGGTGTTCATCACGGCTCGGCCGGAAGTGCGCGCCCGGCGCCGGCTAAAAGAATTAAACCTGCCTGACGAGTCGAAAACTATAGCGCAGTTAACGGCTGAAATCATCGAACGCGATCAACGCGACAGCCAGCGCGCCAACTCGCCCCTCAAACAAGCCGACGATGCGATACTATTGGATAACAGCGATATGATTTTCGGCGAACAGGTCGATTTTATACTGCGTTTAGCAGCGCGGCGTTTCGAAATGCGGCTATATGGAGTTTGACACGGAGTCGGCGACAGAATCCAATAAAATAGCGCGTCGAATGAGATTGGGTTATCGTCTGACCGCGTTAGCGGCTACAATACTATTTAAAACCTTGTTCGGACTGCGGAAAATTGGACGGGAAAACGTGCCTGAAACCGGCGCTTTCATTTTAGCGTCGAATCACAAATCCTGGTTCGACCCGCCGATTGTGGGCTGCGCCTGTCCGCGCGAAATAAATTTTGCCGCTAAAAAGGAACTCTTCTCCATCCCGCTATTAGGCGGGTTTATAACCTATCTGAATTCGATACCGGTCAGACGCAAAGGTTTCGACCGTGAGGCTTTAGTTCGGCTTGGGCAGCGGCTTGAGTCCGGCAGAGGTATTATCATCTTCCCTGAAGGCACACGCTACCTTGATGATAAACTGCATTTGCCCAAAGCCGGCGTAGGGATGTTGGCAATCAAATACAAAGTTCCCATTGTGCCGGTTTATGTCAAGAACAGCGCTAAAATCCGCCGGCAGATTTTTCGTCGAAAACTGACCATAACATTTGGAAAACCGTTCACTTTGAGCGATATTAATATGGATAATGTATATGGCAAGGACGCCTATGAAAAGGTCGCTTGTGCTGTGATGTATAAGATTGCCGAAGTCGGCGGCGTTGAACCGCCTGTGAGTGTTTGAATTAATATTATGCGGATATGCACTTGTGTAAGGTATACACAATATCTTGTGGCATATTAGACTTTTAAACCATAAAACTACAATATATAGTATGAACCTTACTTAAGTGCATATCCACATAATATTATTAATGAGGTCAGTTTATAGTAGTATTTTAAAGGGCGAACACGAGGTTCGCCCGTACGGGCGATGCTTGTCATCGCCCATAACTCAATTAAAAAAATCACTATAATCTACACCCCTTAATATATCAAATGTTGTCCATTTTGTCTATAACTTCTCGAATATTACAAATTTCACTATAAACCTAAACCTCGCTCTCGCGAGCGAGCCAAAATTCTTAAGGAAAAATGTCCTACGAACAAACCCTTAACCCGACGGATACCATCCCGGAAACAGCGACTGAAGAGCCTGAAGTTCAACTCACTGTGGAACCTGATGAGATTCCGGCGGCACAATTATTTTACACTCCGGTCGCTCTGCCGGAGTTCGAACCGGATATCGAGGAACTAGATATCAGCCGTGCAGCTGAGGCCGATGATTACACCCCCGAAGAACGTGCGCAATGGATATTGCGTTATACCGACACGATGAAGGTGTTTCGCGCCGGCGAATTGGTCAAAGGTCGCATAGTAGCGATTTCCGATAGCGAAATCTCCGTTGATATCGGTTTCAAATCCGAAGGTTCGATACCCAAGATCGAATTCAAGAACATAGATACACTTAAGGTCGGCGACGATGTTGAAGTGTTTATCGACTCGATCGAGGATAAGGAAGGCACATTAGCGCTGTCGAAAGAGAAAGCCGAATTTATGCGCACCTGGGAAAAGATTCGGTATCTCTATGAGACCGGCGAGATGATTGAAGCCAAAATTACAAGACGCATCAAAGGCGGTATGGTTGTTGACCTGTTCGGCATTGAAGCCTTCCTGCCGGGGTCGCAGATCGATGTGCATCCGGTGCGCGATTTCGACGCGCTGGTCAACGCGACGATGGATTTCCGCATCATCAAAGTGAACGAAGCCCGCAAGAATGTTGTGTTGTCGCATAAAGTATTGGTCGAAGAATCGCTGCGCGAAATCCGCCAAAAAGTGCTGGCGGAATTGGAAATCGGACAGGTGGTCGAAGGCGTGGTAAAGAATATCACCGACTTTGGCGTATTCGTTGACTTGGGCGGCGTGGACGGCTTGCTGCATATCACCGACCTATCCTGGGGACGCGTCTCACATCCATCCGACATTGTTAAACTCGACGAACGTCTCAAGGTCAAGGTTCTGCACTACGATAAAGAAAAGCAGCGCATCAGCCTCGGGCTTAAGCAATTGAAGGAACAGCATTGGGACGAGATAGATGTCAAATATCCGGTGAATTCCCGCGTGCATGGCAAGGTCGTTTCGATTGTAAAATACGGCGCCTTTGTCGAGCTTGAGCCGGGTATCGAAGGCTTGGTGCATATCTCCGAAATGTCCTGGACGCAGCATATCAAGCATCCCTCTCAACTAGTAACCATCGGCGATGAAGTCGAGATAGTTGTTCTCAATATAGATAAAGAGAACCGCAAGATTTCGTTAGGAATGAAGCAGATTGAAGAAGACCCTTGGCAGCGTCTGGAGGCGACTTACCTGCCGGGCACCAAACATAAAGGAACGGTGCGTGATTTAGTGCCTTTTGGGGCGTTCATAGAATTAGAGTCCGGCATCGACGGTCTCATTCATATATCAGACTTGTCTTGGACGCGCAAGGTGCGGCATCCCGGCGAAGTCGTCAAGAAGGGGCAGGAACTGGAAGTCGTCGTGCTTAGTTTCGACCGCAATGAAAGGCGAATTGCTTTGGGCTTAAAGCAGATGGAGGATGACCCGTGGGATAGATTCGAACGCGAATACTCCATCCGCGCCAAGACCGACGGCACAGTCATTCGGCTGCTGGAGAAGGGCGTAGTGGTGATGCTGCCGATGGGCGTCGAAGGTTTTATACCAAATTCGCAATTGGGTAAGGAATACGCCGGCGACAATAAGAAGACGCTGAAAGAAGGCGACAACCTGGAGTTGGAGGTCATCGAATTCGACAAATCCAACCACCGCATTGTGCTGTCGCACTTATTAGTCGAGAAAGCCAAAGAAAAAGCGGCGCTGCGTCAGTATCAGGATACTTCTGAAGAAGTGAAGACTACTATCGGCGATATCGTGCAAGTGGAGTCTGTAGCAGCACCGGCACCGGAAGCGGAAGCCATCCCTGAAACCGAATTAGCGCCGAAGAAACCAAAACGGAAGAAAGGCAAAAAGGCTGTTGCGGAAGTTGAGGCGACCGGCGAAGCGAGCGAGCCGGTTGAATCTGTTGCGCCAGCCAAAACGACCGGCGAAGTTGAAAAAGTCGAATCGCCTGAAATCGAGATTCTTTCGGACGAACCGAGAATAAATGATGTGCATTTCAAGTCCGGACAACCGGCTGAAACAATCGAAACTCAGGCGGTAGAGCCGGTCGGCGAAGTTGAAAAGTCGGAAGTAGAAGTTCATTCGATAGATGAAAAGCCGGTATTGGAAGAAGAAAAGCCGGCTGAATAAGGATGTATTAAACGGCGGCATCAGACATCTGATACCGCCGTTTAACTTTTTCTATGAAACGTGCACTCTTGCTGACTCTCGGCTGCAAACTCAATCAGGCTGAGACCGCCCAACTCGCCGCCCGTCTGGCACAAAATGGGGTCGAGTTAATCGGAACATCGGATGGAGGCGAAAAGGTCGATTTGGTCTTTATCAACACTTGCGCGGTTACCGCGCGCGCCGAGGCTAAATCACGGCATCTGCTCGCTAAAGTTGCCCGCCAATATCCGGAAGCCGTCGTCATAGCCGCTGGCTGTGCAAGCAAATATAATCCAACAATTAAACTAAATTGGCTTAATATTCAGTTCTTAAACGCGGTCGGTGGAATTGATAATTGGCTTAATTCTGATTTAAATAAACAGTTTAATGATCTAATTGGTTCTGACAAAAATCATTTTGAGCAAGTATCATATAAGTCAACATCATATCATCGCGCTCGACCGCTGGTAAAAATACAGGATGGCTGCGACCACTTTTGTTCGTTTTGTATAATTCCCCATCTACGCGGCTCGACAATGCGCAGCCAGCCGATCGATGAGATATTGACGGAGGCGCGGTGTTTAACGGATAATGGTTTTGAGGAGATTAATCTGACCGGCGTGCGAATAGGCGCTTGGGGCAAAGATTTGACACCTCGGCAGACCTTGTTCGACCTCTGCCAAGCGCTGATTAAAATCCCTCAACTGAGGCGGATCCGTTTAGGTTCCATCGAACCTTGGGAGTTAGACGCGCGGCTATTGGAGTTAACCGTCGAAGGCGACAAAGTTGCGCCGCATCTGCATATTCCTTTACAACACACCTCGGCGCCTGTTCTCAAGGCGATGCATCGTCCAGTAGTCGAAGATGAGTTGATATTACTGAAAAGCATTAGAAAAAGAAATCCAAATCTGGCTTTAGGTATCGATGTCATTGCCGGCTTTCCTGCCGAGACTGAGGCTGATTTTGAACGCCTGTTTAATGATTTAAAAAATCTGCCGATAACATATTTGCACGTGTTTGGCTTCTCTGCCCGCCGTGGCACGCCCGCTTATACACAGGTCAACCAAAATAGCGCGCGCATCATCAAGGAGCGGGCGCGTAAATTAAGGGAATTGGGCGCGGCTAAGCGCGCAATGTTCTATAACTCGCAAATCGGACGAACGGTATGGGCTGTTCCGGATAGCGCCACAGCCAGCCGCGCTTGGACGACGGCCGTATCTGAAAATTATCTCAAATTGAAAATGCATTGTTCGAAAACGCTAAAAGGCCGGGCTTTGAAGTGTGAAGTATCCTATGAAAATGGAAATTATATAGGCGTCATAAAGTAGAATTGGTAAGTTGCGAGTTAGCAAGTTGGTAAGTTCGAATAAGAGAGATAAATTACATTTTTGCACGGAATATGCAGATTCTGCATTTTTTTTATAAATAGTTAAAAAAACACTTGACAAATGAAAATATAATTCGTATTATTATACGCAAGAGTAAAACCGGTCGAAATAACCTAAATTAAGTTCAACCTACCTGCGCACATTCCTGCTTTTAGTCTATTTCGACTGCATTCAAATCTAATACCACATATCTTTCGTTAGATAATCGCAAATAATACCGCGGTTATAATTTCTAATTCCTCGCTTAAGGAATAAATGGTTCGTAGTTGCGAGATATTCGCAATGACGCAGCGCGTCGCCAAGATAATACTTACAATTATAATATTATCAGCGCTGGTCGTTGCCGTCTTTACCGATGCTTGCGCCGATATGACTGTATTCGGCTCGGTGTCCGGGCGGTGGCTGCGCGATCTCTCGCCGTATTATGTAATGGACAGCATTTATGTTCCAGAGGGCGAAGAATTAGTTATTGAACCGGGCGTGCAGGTTTTATTCAACGGTATATATCGCTTCACAGTTTTTGGACTGTTGCGAGCCGAAGGCGGTGTGGAAGAGAATGAACGCATAAGATTTAGCAACGGACGAACTACGCAATGGTTAGGCATAGAATTTTTCCAGGAAGCCGATGCGCGTTCAAGATTGGTAAATTGCGACATCGACAGCGCTTGGTGGGGCGTTTCGATAAATAATCATTCCGGTTTATTAATTCAGGGCTGCTCAATCAATGCGTTAAGTATCGGCATTTCCTGCAACCGCGCTGCGCCGTATATTCATAATAATCGTTTGATTAGCGCTTCAGGCGCAAATACGATAAGCTCAGTTAAAGCGATTTTACTGGAGAATTCGTCTAATCCTCAAATTGTAAATAACCAACTCATCATAGCCCGCGCTTATGGCGGCGGAGAAGCCTACGGCATTCACTCAGTTCGAAGCAGCCCGCTTCTTTACGGCAATTGGATTGAGGCACGCTCCGATGTTGGAGCAACCGGTATCCATATCGAACGAACCTTTAAATTATTAATCAACCGCAATATTATTCGCACTTATTCGATGCGGTCGATGCGTGGTCTATGGATTTTAAATGCTTCAGGTATTTCTTTTGAAAGCAATACTTTACATCTTATGGCAAGTTCGAACGACGCCATCGGGATATTTATGTTCGGTTCCGAAGTTGAGATAAGAAACAACATCGTCATTGGCAACGGTTCCAGCATTGGCGACAGGACAATAGGCGGCACAGTTCACGGCAACAGTGGCTGGAATGATTATTGGCTGCACGCCACAAATCATTTCGGTGGTTGGAATGGCGGCGAAGGCGAGATTCACGCCGACCCGCTCTTTGCGAATTTTACTATCAATTCCGATGCTGATTATCATTTGACCTGGGCTTCGTTCCCCGACCGCCATTCGAAATCGCCTTGCATCGACGCTGGCTGTCCGAACATTACCGACGAAGGAGATATATACAACACCCGTTCCGATATAGGACGCTATCCGTTTATCTATAATCCGGCGCAGACATCGGTCTCGCTGCCGGCTACGCTAGCCGCCGTATTCGATTTGAAAGCCGTTTATCCAAATCCTTTCAACAGTTCCGCTAACATCGAATTTGCACTATCGCAACCCGGGCAGATTAGTGTGAAGGCATTCGATACACGCGGTTGTTTAACGGATTTTATCTATAACGGCGCTCTCGAAGCGGGTTTTCACAGGATTGCCTGGACGCCCAAGGGGATAGCCGCTGGCAGTTACATCGTTAAACTGCAATCTAATACCGACGAACAGACTGTAATGCTGATTTACTCACCTTAGCAACCAAAATCTGCGGGTTGCGGGAATGCCGTTCGGAATAAATCCGACGGCATTTTGCTTTTTGCATAGTGAGCCGTTGTAGGAGGACGGTAATCTTGGTTTGTCTATTATGATGGAACAGACAATATTATTGGAATGTTCGCTTTGCGTCAAGGCATTTTCTCAAATTAGCCAGCAGACCCTTATTTTCGATTGGCGTGATAGACTGAAGCCTGGTCAGTGGGCAGAACGACGACCTCGCTAATATTCACATAAGCCGGTCTGGTCGCAGCGAACAGAACGACTTCGGCAATATCATTCGGCTTGAGCGGCGTCAGACCTCGATAGGTCTGCGCGGCGCGCTCGGCATCGCCGCGAAATCTCACCAATGAAAATTCCGTCTCAACCATTCCTGGATCCACCTCTGTAACGCGAATTGGCGTATTAACAAGGTCTATCAACAGCCCTTGCGTCAACGCCCGAACAGCGAATTTCGAGGCACAATAGACATTACCGCTTGGATAAACCTGCCGACCAGCTATGGAGCCGATATTTATGATGTGTCCGCTCTGCCGGACGAGCATTCCGGGCAGAATTGCTTTGGTCACATAAAGTAATCCCTTTACATTCGTATCCAGCATCTCCTCCCAGTCCTCAAGTTCACCGTCGAACAGCGGATCCAGCCCGCGCGATAAGCCGGCATTATTAATGAGAATATCAATGGATGCGAATTCCGGCGGCAGATTATTTACGAATTGTTCGACCTGCGGCTGCTGACGGACATCTAATTCGCCGCTGAAACACCTTGTTTGATATTTGGCTGATAATTCGGAAGCCAGGGTGGTGAGTCGTGCGTGGCGCCGCGCGGTCAGCACGAGAACTGCGCCCTGCCCGGCAAAAACGCGTGCGCAGGCTGCACCGATGCCGCTCGAAGCGCCAGTGATAAAGACGACCTTACCAATCAGCGAAGACAATATGATTTCCTGATGAGTATTTTTAAAGACTTTTTACTAGGGCAACTTATAGTGTCCCTTGAAGGGCGGATTTCAACCCGCCCGAAGCTGGACGGGATAAATCCTGCACTCCAAGCCCGAGACGCTCTATTCTTCACCCATAAATAGTAAAGGATAGCTGGATGCTTGTTAAAATGCGAAATTACATCCGACGCAAGGTATAGAGGATTATATCTATAAATCTCGTTCATAGAGTCTATAAGTCTTAATGCGTCTGGCGCCCATCATTTGCAGGGCTTTTATCATCGGTTCGTTGTTTTCAAGAATCCAGGACATTTCGCCGCCGATGTATTCTTTCTCTTTGGCGGTCAGAAAGGATTTATAATACAATGCCGTGTCGATGCCGCGTCCGCGATATTCCTTTATTACGCCGAGAATAACCACTCTGGCGGTTTTAATCTTCCTTGAATACCAGAGCAGTTTTATAAATCCAAATGGAAATAGTCTGCCGTTGATATGTTTAAGCGCGATGTTGATATCGGGTAAAGCCAAGACAAAAGCCACCGGCTTAGCATCGACTTCAGCTATTATCACGAAGTCTGAATCCACAATCTGCTTAAGTCCTTTTGCCGCATGGTGAAATTCGGCTGCTGTCCAAGGCACGAAGCCCCAGTTCTGCGACCAAGCGGAATTGTATATGGCACGGATAGTTTCGACCTCTTCATCGAATTTCTTCATATTGACATTGCGAAAGGTAACTTTTGTCCTTTTCAAGATAGCCTCGCCGAATTTCAGCAGACGGTCGGAAATATCCTCCGTATTTGCCCACCAGGCGTGAACATCCATTGCCTTACGAAAAACTGAATTTTCATAAAGCGCCGGATAGTAAGGCGGATTCCAGACCATCTTGACTGTTGGTGGCTGGTCGAAGTTATCGAGCAGAACGCCAATTTCATCGTTCATCGAAGGATTGGCAGGGCCCAGCATTTTGCGCAATTCCAGCCGTCGCAGCCATTGCGAAGCGCTGTTGAACAGCGCGTGAGCGACATCGATATCGTCCACGCACTCGAAGAAGCCGAACAAACCGACCATCTCCTGACGGACATTGATGAAATTATCATCGACAATCGCTGCGATGCGTCCGACGACTTGTTTATCCCAGACCGCTAGGAACATCTGCATCCGGGCATGCTCGTAGAAGGGGTTTTTCTTTGGATTTAAGACCGTTTTGACTTCGGATAACAACGGTGGCACGAAAACCGGCTGCCGGCAATGCAGACGATATGGAAATTGAATGAAGGCGCGCAGTTCTTTTTCAGTATAAACCGGGATGATAGCGAGTGACACGGCAGTTGGTTGGTTAGTGGTTGAGTTATGAAGAAATTACGATTTGTTCGAATGTAGGATAAGCGACAGGATGCGGTCGAGGTCGTCGTCGGAATAGAAATCGATGCGGATTGCCCCCTTCTTGCCGCGTTTGGAAATTTGGACCCGCGTTCCCAGACACTGCATCAATCGGTGGCGATAATCCTCAAATAGGGGAGGTTGATTAGTTTTGCTTGATTTAGGGAGGCGGGATTGAGTTTTGCCGATGGACTTGGCAGCCTCCTCGGCTTGCCGGACTGATAGATGGTCGGCAAGAATCCGTTTGTGCAACGCGCTGCGTCGCGCGTTAGTGTCAAGGCTGAGAATAACTTTGGCGTGTCCAGCGCTGATATCGCCTTGACGCAGCGAGTTCAGAATGACTTCCGGCAGGTCAAGCAGGCGCAGGGTATTGGCGACAGTGGCGCGTTCTTTGCCGACGCGCTGGGCGATTTGCTCTTGAGTTAGGTGGAATTCCTTCTGAAGTTGTCGGTAGCCTTCGGCGAGTTCGACCGGGTTTAAGTCTTCGCGCTGCAGATTCTCAATTAGCGATAACTCAAGCGCCGCAGATTCAGGCAGGTCGGACAGAATTCGAACAGGGACTTCGGTAAGACCGGCGGTTTTAGCCGCGCGCCAGCGCCGCTCGCCGGCGATTAGGCGATAGCCATCGACCGCTCGCGTCACCAGCAGCGGCTGCAGAATGCCATTTTTAACTATCGATGCTGTGAGGTCGGCTAACTCCGCCTTCTTAAAATCCTTGCGCGGTTGATGAGGATTGGGATGAATTCGGTCCACCGGCACAAGCCGCAGGTCAGTCCCGTCATCAGCAGATGAAGCCTCTGGCAGCAGAGCGGATAAGCCGCGGCCTAAGCCGCGCGGTATGGTCTTAGAATCGGGCAAATGTATAGAGATAAAATTGCGTTTTCTTAATAAAAACTATTCATACCAATTTGCTTTCAAATTAGGTAATTGCAAAAGTGTTGGATTTATTAACTGATGGCAAGGCGGACGCCCTCTCCGCCGCATTCTAGGCTTGCTTTTCGGCGGACGAGGGCGTCCGCCTTGCCATGGTCTGAATTTTCTATATTAATCATCACTTTTGCAATTTACTCAAATGAATAATAAGGGGATTCAAATTTTCAACGGATTAAACGGATAGAACGGATTAACTTAGCGGCTTTACAGGATTATCCGTTTCATCCGTTTAATCTGTTGTTAATTTATTTTGACATTTATCATCCGATTGATTGCGACTTGGTA
The DNA here is from genome assembly GCA_016867855.1 of Calditrichota bacterium. Classification (GTDB taxonomy): domain Bacteria; phylum Electryoneota; class AABM5-125-24; order Hatepunaeales; family Hatepunaeaceae; genus VGIO01. The sequence continues at coordinate 9,968 of VGIO01000008.1, read as the reverse complement.
TCAGTTCTTATTCGACTTAGTCGATCGTCAAGTCGTTTCAATATTTGTGAAGGAATAGGCTTCTTCTCCGGTCCGTCGCCGATTTCAATGTTTGGTTTCAACTCGCCGTGGAAATCGGATCCGCCGGTGTAGATTGACCCATTGGCTAAAGCGATGCGCCTCAGCCTATCGCGTAATTTGAGCGAATGCTCGCTGTAATCGCTCTCCAGACCGTCCAAACCTGCTTTAATCCAGTCTTTATACTTCATAAGAAAAGGTTCTGTCTTATCGCCCGACAGACCGGGATGCGCCCAGACTGCCAAACCGCCGGAGTTATGAATGAGCCGGCAAGCCTCCGGCAATGTCAAGCGCAGGCGGTCGAAGTAAGCCGCAGCGCCTTTACGCAGGAATCGCTCGAAGGCTTCATTAAGCGAACCGACTGCGCCGGCTGCGACAAGCACCTGTGCAATATGCCCTCTGCCAAGCGTTGGATACACAGAGATGGATTGAATATCTTTTAATGTAATGCTAAAACCAAGCGAATTCAACCTCTCGATGATTTTAACATTGCGCTCCTGTCGAGATATTCGTAAATCGGCGAGTTTTTGCGGCAATAACAGGTTAGCAGGATCTAAGCCCAAACCGAGCAGGTGTATCCAGCCGTTCTCGACCTCCACCGATAGTTCTACGCCGGGGATGACCCGCAGACCGAACTTTTCGCCGGCATAAATACCTTCAGCCAATCCGGCGAGGGTGTCGTGGTCAGTGATAGCGAGGGCGGTCAAGTTTTGACTTAAGGCGCGTTGAACGAGACCAGTAGGGGAGAGGCTGCCGTCAGAGGCGGTCGTATGGGTGTGGAGATCTAGGCGCGGCAAGTGTCGAAAATCTTATTAAGCAGGGCTTGGAGGATAGAATTAATTCAGCGCTTTAAAGAAAGGGCTGATTATTTAATATTCCAGATATCCAAAAAATGGGCTAAAACATCCTGCAGTTCTTGAATCGGAATCATATTAGGTCCGTCGGACAGCGCCTTATCGGGTTCAAAGTGCGTTTCTATGAACACACCGTCCACACCGACGGCGGCAGCAGCCCATGCCAAATAGGGTGCGAATCTGCGATTGCCACCCGATTGTGCGCCCAACCCGCCCGGCATCTGAACCGAGTGCGTGGCATCGAAGATGATAGGCCAGCCATACTGGCGCATCTGAACGATGCCGGTAAAGTCAACGACCAGCCGATGATAGCCGAAAGATGAGCCGCGCTCGGTTATCATCAGGCGCTTACAATCGGCGGCGGTTAATTTATTTATAATATGCGGGATATCGTCCGGAGCGAGAAACTGTCCCTTTTTGACATTGACCGTTTTGCCGGTCTGCGCGGCGGCGGCTAACAGGTCGGTCTGCCGGCAGAGAAAGGCTGGAATTTGAATCGCATCGACGACTTCGCCGGCTTTTTTAATTTCATCGACCGAATGCGCATCAGTTAAAACCGTCGTGTCGAATTCGGTTTTGACGCGTTGTAAAAGACGCAAGCCTTCTTCCAGACCCGGACCGCGAAACGAAGCGCGCGAGGTGCGGTTGGCTTTATCATAGGAAGCCTTAAATAAAAGCGGCATTTGAAGCCGTTTGGCGATGCGCGTAACAGCCTCGGCATTCCGCAAAAGCATATCCTCGCCTTCGATGACGCAAGGACCGGCGATGAGTAGCGGGACTTTGCCGCCGACCATTAGTCCGGGCGTTATTTCAAAAATTTCAGGGTTGGTCAAAGCGGCGGAATTTAATGAATATAATGAACAAACTGGACTTTAGATATAAAGAAAATCATCATAACTCAATTTAAAACACTATTCGACAGTGACGCTTTTCGCTAAGTTACGCGGCTGGTCAACATTACAACCGCGCAGGACGGCGATGTGATAAGCCAACAACTGCAAAGGAATCACCGCTAAAATCGGGCTTAAAATATGGTCGGTCAGCGGAATTTCGAGGATGTGGTCAGCGTAGCGCGTAATCACTTGGTCGCCCTCGTTGACCACTGCGATGATGACGCCTTTGCGAGCGCGCACCTCCTCGATGTTACTAATGACTTTTTCATAAATGGCGCCGCCGTTCACGGCAATAAATACGACCGGCATATTTTCGTCGATGAGCGCGATAGGACCGTGTTTCATCTCGGCCGCCGGATATCCTTCAGCATGAATATATGATATCTCTTTAAGTTTAAGCGCGCCTTCTAAAGCGACCGGATAATTGATGCCGCGGCTCAAGTAAAGAGCGTTTTTAGAATCGACATATTTCTTGGCTAATTCTAAAATTCTATCGGAATTATCTAAAACCTGCTGAACCTTTTTAGGTAGGTTAATTAATTCTTGAGTTAACTCTTGTCCGCGATCGAGGGAAATGCGTCCGCGTTGGCGTCCTAAATGCAGCGCTAACAATGTAAGCACGGCGACCTGTGATGTGAAGGCTTTAGTCGAAGCGACGCCGATTTCCGGTCCGGCGTGGATATAAACGCCGCCTTCAGATTCGCGGGCAATCGTCGAGCCGACGACATTGCATATTCCAAGCGTCAACGCGCCGCGGACTTTGGCTTCGCGCATCGCCGCCAGAGTATCTATAGTCTCACCGGACTGGCTGATAGATAGCGTGATAGTTCCCGGTTCGATGATAGGTTCGCGGTAGCGAAACTCGGATGCGTATTCGACTTCAACCGGGATACCGGCGAGTTCTTCGATTAGGTATTCGCCAATGAGCCCGGCATGCCAAGATGTTCCGCAGCCAAGGATGATGAAGCGTTTGACCGCCGCGAGTTGCTCTTCGAAATTTGCCAGTCCGCCGAGTTTGCTCGCGCCGGCTTCGGGCAAAAGCCGGCCGCGAATAGAATCGGTCAACGAATTGGGCTGCTCGTGGATTTCCTTGAGCATAAAGTGTGGATAGCCGCCCTTTTCGATCTCGGCGATATTGAAAAAAATCTGTTCGACCTTGGCGCTGACCGGGGATTTATCAAGTTTGGTTTGAATTACGCCATCTGAAGTTACAACCGCCATTTCGCCGTCGTTGAGGTAGATGACATTTCTGGTATGATCAACTACTGCAGCCAGGTCGGAAGCGATGAAATTCTCCGCTGCGCCCAAGCCTAAGACTAAAGGGCTGCCCATCCGGGCGGCAATCAGTTTTTCGGGTTCGTCGTGGTGCATCACAGCGATACCGTATGTGCCTTTGACTTTAGATAAGGCTGAACGGACGGCTTGTTCGATATCGCCCTCATAGAGTTCTTCGATTAAGTGCGCTAAGACTTCGCTGTCGGTCTGCGTGCGAAAGATATGCCCGCTCGCGGCAAGTTTGACTCTAATTGTGTAATAATTTTCGATGATGCCGTTGTGAATTAAAACGATGCTTCCGCTGCAATCGGTGTGCGGATGAGCGTTGGTCTCGTTAGGTTCGCCGTGCGTCGCCCAGCGTGTATGACCGAGTCCGACGCTGCCGTTAAGCGTCAATCCGTTTAGCCGCTCGGTGAGTTGAGCGATTTTACCGCTCACTTTGGTGATATTTATATTGCCGTTATGAAGCACAGCGATACCGGCTGAATCGTAACCGCGGTATTCCATCCGCTTCAAGCCATTGATTAAAATCGGCGTGGCTTCGCGCTTCCCGATGTAGCCAATTATTCCACACATAGGAAACCCCTTGAATGATTGTGTGAAAATTCCCCGGCAGCAGAATAGAAAGATGACATTGGTTTTGTTAGGTTCTAAAAATTAGAGATTTGACGACTTAATTAAATAATCGATACTTCCTGATTGTATTGATAATGTAAGTTAGCACACGTATTTGTCCTTCTGAACGAAGTGAAGAATCCCGTCCCCCGCTTTCAGACGAGATGCTTCCCCCTGCCTGCGCAGGGAGCAGTATGACATAGCCGCACCAATCGGGTGAAAAGATAAAGCGCTTATTGCTGGATTAATGTTTCAATATTCAAGGACTTTGATATGAATACTTAGCCTTTTCGCCAACGTTTTGGCTTGTTTTAGTTTCGATTTAGGCGCGGCAATTTCGAGCGGTATTTGACGTTCGACAATCGGCAGCCAGACCTGTTGCGCGTGCGAGTATGAAAGTGATGATTCGGTTTCGACCAAGATGACCGAAATCAGGTTTGAGGCGGCTTTATCGATGAGAGCGATATCGAATTTTATATCTGACGGTATCGGAAAATGTTCAGTATCCGGCTCAGTTAGTATTAAATACTTGTCCGGATTGTGTTTGGCGATATTATCGGCGATTTTTTCGGCGATGATTTTAACATTGTCTTTACGATATATTTGGGGCATAATAATTCCTGTGATTTGCGTCAATTTTTAAGATTTATTTAGGATCTAGTGAATAATTCACTTTGTGTTAAGGCGGACGCCCTCGTCCGCCGTTCGTTGAACACATATTGTCGGCGCACGGGGGCGTGCGCCTTGCCAGTCAAGGCATTTTCTCGAATTATTCAGCCGACCCTATTTAATTTCGCGTTTTAACTCTTCCCGGTTTAATTGACCGTCATCCTGACGCGGCAGTTCTTTATAGAACCTGACGACTTTGGGAACTTTATATAATGCTAAATGTTCCAGACAATACGCGGCTATTTGCTCGGTCGAAATATTACTGCTGGATTTTAAAACTATGCAGGCTTTCAATTCCTGATCGTAGGGCGTTTCCTGAATGCCGACGACCGCTGCATCAGACACATCCGGATGGCATTTGAGTAACGTTTCGATTTCATAAGGATAAATAGTAAAGCCGCCTTTCATAATGCGGTCGTAGAGTCGGTCAACGAGGTAAAAGAAGCCATTGATATCCATTTTGCCCAGGTCGCCGGTATAAAACCAGCCGTCGTGCAGGACCAGCGAGGTCAAAGTCGGACGGTTGAGATAGCCTTTCATCACATTCGGACCTTTCACGATAATTTCGCCAGTCGCTCCGATGTGCAACTCACGGCTGCGCTCATCGACGATTTTCATTTCCACGCCCGGCAGCGGATGACCGAGCGAACCTATCCGTCGTCCACTGCGCCATTTATTTACAGCGATAACCGGCGAAGTTTCTGCAGCGGTATAACATTCAAGTATATGTGTTGCAAAGCGCTTCTCGAAACCTTTAATCGTATCTTCATCTAGTTGGCCGTTTCCGCAAATGCACAAGCGCAGCGGTTTTTCGACCTCATAGCCGGCGGCAACATAAAGGACGATTTTGAACATCGAAGGCGTGCCGATAAAAACCGTGCTTTTGCCTTGACAGATGTGCTTGGCGGTCTCGCTGGGATCGAATTTGGGGACGAGATTTAGAGCCGCGCCGGATAAGATCGCTTGGTTCAGCAATAAAGTCTGACCCATCGGCGTAAAAAAGGGCAGCGCAGCATACAAAACATCGTTCGGTTCGATGTTGAAAATTTCTGCGCAAGCCGACGTGTTTGACAGCAAGTTTGAATGAGCCAATTCCGCGCCTTTGGGCCGGCCGGTCTCGCCGGCGGTGTAATTAACGACCGCAATATCCGATTCGTCCACTGGCGCGACATCGAAAAGAGGCGTGCTTTTAGCCATCAGACGGGTCAGATTTACGGCGTTTTTAGGCGTCTCTTCGCCTAAGAGAATTACATTCCTAAGCGAGCGTATTAGATTGACATAAGTTGAGCAGTCTTTGTAAATTGTTTGGAGTGTTATAAACGTCCGCGCTTCGCATTCGTCCAGCAGCGCGGCGATTTCGCGGCCCTTGAGCATAGTGTTAAACGGGACGACGACCGCGCCGAGACGCATAATGGCGTGATAGACCATAGCAAAATGCGGAATATTCGGCAGCATCACCGCCGCCCGCTCGCTGCGGCCAAGTCCCAAATTCTGAAGTCCGTTTGCCAGACGCAAGATAGCATCATAAAGGACTTTATAAGTTATAATCCCGCCAGAATGTTGCAGAGCGCAGGCTTCAGGATACTTTTCGACAGTGTTTTCGATAACGTTGATTAAGGTCATATTCGCATATAGCAAGTCTAACTAAATTCGTTCAAGTCATTTTCGGACAGCCCTCCGAATTGCCGCGCGATGCGGCGCAGGCGCGAGGTATAGATCAAATCGAATTTATCGTCTTCGCCCGGCGCCAATTCCAAGACCTGACGACGCGTCTCTTTAATTAAAGCCCGCGCGCCTTCGGCGGTCAGAATTCCCAGGCTGAGTCCGATGCCGGCGCGGTCAACTATGGCGCGGATTTTCGCCAGCCGTATATTCTCCTGCCGCCGGGCTTCGACTTCGATAGTCTGTCTATTTGGTAAACCTTCCCCGTTCATTCAGTCTATCAATTTCTCAATTAAAGCCAGTTTTTCTTTCATACTCAAGTTAAGCGCCCGGTTGATTAACTCAAGGTCGAGGTTGGTCAACTTTATAGCGCCGGCGAATTCAGTTTTTGATGACTTGCGAGGTCCTTTCGTCACAACAGTCGTGGATGATGAACAAACCTCCGGTTCGGTCGGTATTGCCGGTTCAGCCGGAATTGCAAGTTCGTCAACCGCTTCTTTGGGCGCTTCCGGCTTGGCGAGAGTTGACACTTCGAATGCACTATCTTCCGACCTGCAAGAGCGAATATAATTGAGCAACTTTTCCAAAGTCTTTTTCTGTGGTTTGACTTTGCCCAATTCGGCTTGATAGACTGTCGCCAGACTAAGCCCGGCGGCTTCAGCCAGCCGTTTCTGGGACATATTGCGGCTTTCGCGCCAGGCGCGAAGATTTTTAGGGAAATCTTCCATTTCGACTCCGTTTAAGACTTTATATGATTTGAGATAAATTCTATTTTAAGCCCAGAATTCGCGGTCGAGATTGCGGTATTGAATGGCTTCCGCGATATGGCCGGGTTTGATTTCGAGCGATTTATCCAAATCGGCGATGGTGCGTGAGACTTTCAGAATTCGGTCGTAACCGCGCGCCGAGAGACCCATCGTATCGATGGCTTGTTTGAGTAAATTACCGCCGTCATGATTGAGTTTACAGTATTTGCGCAGTTCGCGCGATCCCATATCCGCGTTGACGGTGATTTTGGGAATATGCAGGAAGCGCTCGATTTGGATTTGACGTGCTTCTAAAATCCGTTGACGAACGGCTGCTGAAGGTTCGCCGCCGCGCTCAGAGGTCAGATGCTCATACTCAACCGGTGGAACTTCGATTTGGATATCGACGCGGTCGAGCAGCGGACCGGAGATATGGCTTAAATACTTTTGAACTACCATCGGGCTGCAGCGGCATTCGCGAGATGGATGACCTTTGAAGCCGCACGGGCAGGGATTCATCGCCGCGACTAATATGAAATTCGCCGGATATGTCAGCGACATCTTAGAGCGAGTGATGGTAACTTCGCCGTCTTCCATCGGCTGGCGCAGGACTTCCAGCACGCTCTTGTGGAATTCTGGGAGTTCATCGAGGAACAGGACGCCTTTATGCGCCAGCGAGACCTCGCCGGGACGCGGGACTTGACCGCCGCCGATGAGTCCGGCGTCGGATACTGTGTGATGCGGGCTGCGAAATGGGCGTATTGCCAGCAACGGCGTATTGGCGGGAAGCATTCCAACGACGGAATATATTTTCGTCGTCTCAAGCGCTTCGTCTAAACTTAAGTTAGGTAGGATGGTCGGGAGGCGTTTGGCGAGCATCGTTTTGCCTGAGCCTGGCGGGCCCATCATCAGGATGTTATGCCCGCCGGCCGCCGCGACTTCCAATGCCCGTTTGGCGTTCTCCTGCCCGCGCACATCGCTGAAATCGACCCAATACTTTGCCGACACGGACATAATCTCATCAATATTGACCATAACCGGTTCAATCGTCAATTCATCGTTTAAGAAAGCCACGGCTTCGCGCAGAGTTTTTAAAGGCCGCACGGGCAGCGAATCGACCATCGCGGCTTCTGCGGCATTCGCGCTCGGCACTAACAATCCGTCGTATTTGGTGTTTTTTAACTCGGCGGCAATTGGCAGCGCCCCGCAAATTGGACGCAAAATTCCATCCAAAGACAATTCGCCTAAAAACACATAACGCGAAAGTTTTTCAGTCGAAATTTGCCCGGTCGCCGCCAACAGCCCCAGCGCAATCGGTAAATCGAACGCTGAGCCTTCTTTTTTAATTGAGGCTGGCGCCAGATTGACGGTAATTTTCTTGGGCGGAACTAAAAAGCCTGAATTCTTAACCGCCGCGCTGACCCGCTCGCGCGACTCCCGCACCGCATTATCCGGCAAGCCGACCGTCGTATATGTCGGCATTCCGATGTCGAGATGCACTTCGACTTTGACTATGACGGCTCTGATGCCGTTCACCGCGGCCGAAAGCGTCCGGGCAAACACTTATTATAATCCGCTGTAAATTGTTATAAGTTTTAATTTAGCAAAATAATATATATATAATTATTCCGATTTGTCAAGTGTCATTTTTCGATTTTTTATAATTAGGTGATTTATTAAGATTTAGATGATATGTGCAATGTGTTAAACAGAGTTTATGAAATATTTAACTGATGGCAAGGCGGACGCCCTCGTCCACCGAAAATCAAGAATAGAATGCGGCGGACGAGGGCGTCCGCCTTGCCATGGTCTGAGTTTTCTGGATTAATCATCACTTTTACAATTAGCTCAGCAGATTAGCAGATAACTCAGAATGAACAGGGATAAACTACTTCATCTGCTTCGCACTGCTAACCATTGTCCTAATTGGGGGCTTATACCAAGTCGCAATCAATCGGATGATAAATGTCAAAACAAATTCACAACAGATTAAACGAATGAAACGGATAATCCTGTAAAGCCGCTATGTTATCCGTTCTATCCGTTTAATCCGTTGTTAATTTTGCATCCCTTTATTATTCATTTGAATGCAAATTGGTATTACATCTTTATTACGGTGTTAATAAAATAAAAAGGCGACCTTAAAAAGCCGCCTTTTTACTTCAATTATTATAACTTTGCAGTTCTTTTAAATATAAAGCACGTTCAAAAGCGGCAGGTTCTGCAATCGATTTCTGACTCATACTGCCTTTTAGTTGTTCAATTGAGTCATATTTATATTTTTCAAGCCAAATTTCCATATTCTTTAAAATCTGATATAGAAAATTGGGTCCGTTTTTATTGAAGGAGGACGGGCGTCCCTACCCGTCTTTTATGCGCTGTAGTAAAGTTAGAAGATTATACGCAGGAAGTTAGTAATTATTAGGTGTGAGGTATAAGGTATAAGCGGAATTTGGACAATCATAAGATTTCTTTCGTTTAATATACGAAAACTGGATCAGTTGCGATGTCGGCAATTTTGCGATAATGATTGGCTTTGCTTTTCTCGGCTAAGATTTTGAATTCGTCATCGTTTTGCAGCCAATTGAAAACAACAGCGGATTTGGCTGCATACAGATGGTAGTCGCCGTTGTCGGCGGCTTGTTCGAGATATTTAAGTGTGTTATCACGGTTATGCTGCATCGCATAACCGACCGCAATGCCGAATAAGGCGGGATTGTTGGTATTTAAATCGGGCGTCTTGAGCAGATAGTCGATGAGGGCTGGCTGCGATTAGTCATCCAGCAAGCGTCGATAATTTTTTCTATTCTCAATGAATCTCAAACACTCTTCGAGAATAACTTTTCAATGTCGATGAGTGAATCAGCTCTAATGTAAAGACCAACACGCTGAAGATATAAGTCTTCAGCGTGTTGGTCTTTAAAGTAAATCCAGAAACTCTTCTACCGTCATTCCAGCATTGCGAACAAGAGCCCGGATGGTTCCGATTGATAGTTCTTTGTGCAGTGGAACACTCAAGTTGACGCGGACATTTTCCTTTGTGAGAATTAGATGGCTTCCCACTTGACCGATCTTTATCCAGCCAGCCTTATTGAAGGCTTAAGCGGCTTGGTGTCCCGAAATTCCAGCCAAACGTGCAGTCATCAGATTGCTACAACCGTCGGCGCGTTGCCGATTCTTTCGCGGATCGCTTCTGC